>NZ_JBSFQL010000010.1:0-176378 GCF_053588675.1 Gordonia sp. NPDC003422 | reverse complement strand
TTCCGGCGCTACCGCCCTGCCCATACCGGCTACCTCTCACACGAGGCCTGTTGCGTCGACCGATTGAGGCTGCCCGGGGAAGAAACTTCTTCCCCGAGATTTTGCGGGCACAGTACCGTGTTTACCCAGGTCAGAAGGCTGGTCACCGAACGCTTCGGATAAGCGAGTACTCAGGTGCGTCGCACCGGTCACCCTCCATGGGCAACTGTGACCAGAATCGCAAACTTGCATTCGTCTGCAATCTTGCAGAGATCTGCAACTTCAGTACCGTGGGCTCTATGCACTCGACAGGCCTGCGCGAAACGAAGAAGGCGGCTACTCGGCTCGCCCTCGCCAGCGCGGTACTTCGCCTGGCCACCCGTGACGGGATCGACCGCGTCACCATCGACACCGTCGCAGCCGAGGCCGGCGTGTCGGTGCGCACCTTTCACAACTACTTCAGCGGCAAGGAAGACGCTCTGGTCTTCTTTGCTGCGGCGTTGTTCGATTCCATCGTCGACCGCATCGAGTCGCAGCCACTCGACGAGTCGTTCTGGAGTGCCGTTCGCAGTGCGCTGGTGGACGTCGCCACCTCCCCCGACCTCGGAAAGCCCGCCGAGTTCGTGACGCTGCTCCGGTTGCTGGACTCCGAACCGATCGTTGCCGCGCACTCGCAGCACGTCGACCTCATCGGCCAGATCGACGCGCGCGTCGAGGCGCTGTTCACCCAGCGCGGACAAGATGGCAACGAGCTGTACCCACATCTGGTGCTGCACAACGCGATCGCGACAACCCGAGTAGCTCTCGAGTTTTGGGTGGCGCGCGCCCAGGGCGACGACGTCAACGATCCCGACAAAGTCCGCACAGTGCTCGACGCTGCACTGGATCAGGTGCAAGCCGGTATGGTCCAACCGATTTCCCGCCCGATGATTTCCCGACCGAAGGAGCTCTAGGAACGTGGCAACCTTTCTTTACAAGGTGGGGCGATGGTCGTACGCCAACCGGTTCAAGACCATCGCGATCTGGATCCTGGTCCTCATCGCCTTCGGCATCGGCGCCAATCTCCTCGCCAAGCCGACGTCGGAGTCGTTCTCCATCCCGGGTATCCCGTCGGAGCGCGCACAGAACCTGATGGTCGAGCGGTTCCCGGACAAACCCAAGTTCGGCGAGGGCGTCGACGTCACGTATGTGGTTGCCGCGCCGCAGGGTTCGACCCTCACTGAGGCGCGGTACCAGGAAGCCATCAATCAGATGGTGACCTCGCTGCGCGGTATGGAGCAGGTGAAGAACCCGGATTCGGTGCAGAGTCCGTTCGTGACGTTCGGCACCGCGCAAGATCCTGGCAAGGCACGCACCATGATCGAGGGGTTCGAGCAGCAGGTGTTCGGAAAGTCCGCCGAGCAGGCCGCCGCCGACGCGCAGGCGACCTCACCGATCACCGCCGACGCGACGGCCGCACAGTTCGGCGCATCCTTCGCCGTCGACACCGCCGACGACCTCACCCCGGCGACCAAGGACGCGATCGAGAAGGTCGCCGACGACGCCCGCAAGAGCGGACTCACCGTCGAGATGTCGGGTTCGGCGATCGAATCGCACGAGCTCGGCATGACGTCCGAACTCATCGGAATCGCGGTTGGCGCAATCATTCTCATCCTCACCTTCGCGTCGCTGGTCGCGTGGGGCATGCCCATCGTGACCGCGATCGTCGGCGTCGCCATCGGCATGCTCGGGGTTTCGGTCGGTACGTATTTCTTCGACCTCAGCAAAGAGACCCCGATGCTGGCCACGATGATCGGGCTCGCCGTCGGAATCGACTACGCGCTGTTCATCGTGTCCCGCTACCGTCACGAAATGCATCGCACCGTGGACCGAGCCGACGCAGCCGGTCGAGCGGTGGGCACCGCCGGCTCGGCCGTCGTCTTCGCCGGCAGCACGGTGGTGATCGCACTGGCGGCACTCGCCATCGTCAACATCCCGTTCCTGACCGCCATGGGTATCGCGGCGGCCGGAACCGTGGTCGTCGCCGTGCTGGTCGCGCTGACGTTGCTCCCGGCCATCCTCGGACTGTTCGGCTCCAAAGCCTTTGCGGGACAACTACCGTTCCTCAACGCCCCCGATGTGGGGCCGCACGACCCTGCGCGCGTACACAACGGTCAGCGATGGGTGCGTCGCGTCGTCGACCATCCGCGCCTGGTCACCGGCGGGATCGTCGTCGTCATGCTGCTCCTGGCCATCCCGATGGCCGGACTGAAACTCGCGTTGCCCAACAACGGCACCGCCGACCCGTCCACCACGCAGCGTCAGGCCTACGACCTGGTGTCGGAGAAGTTCGGCCCCGGATACAACGGACCGCTCGTGGTGGTCGCCGACGGCCGCAACATCGAGGACCAGACCGAGCGCGTGCGCACGTTCAACAGCCTCGTCGAGGACCTCAAGAAGGTCGACGGAGTCTCGAACGTCTGGATCGGCGCCGACGGTCTCAACCAGTCCCGCGACATCGCGGTCATCAGCGTCCTACCGACCCACGCATCCGACGATGAGGCGACCCACGACCTGGTCGGGACGCTACGTTCCATGGAATCGACCGTCCAGCGCACCACCGGGATCAGCTACGGCGTCACCGGGCAGACCGCGATCGAACTCGACGTGTCCGACCGACTGTCCGAGTCCTTGGTGCCCTACCTCCTCGTCGTCGTCGGACTCGCGTTCATCCTGTTGATCATCGTGTTCCGCTCGATCCTGGTACCGCTCACCGCTGCGCTCGGATTCTTGCTCAGTGTCGCCGCCACCTTCGGCGTCACGGTGGCGCTGTTCACCGACGGCGCGCTGGGGATCATCAACAACCCGCAGCCCGTGGTGTCGTTCCTGCCCATCATCATGATCGGCATCGTGTTCGGCCTGGCCATGGACTACCAGGTGTTCCTGGTGACACGTATGCGCGAGGCCTATGTCCATGGCGCCGATGCGAAACAGGCCGTAATCGTCGGCTATCGGCATGGCGCGCGTGTGGTCGGTGCCGCCGCGGCGATCATGATCTCGGTCTTCGCCGCGTTCATGCTCCAGGACATGGCGTTCATCAAGGTGATGGGCTTCGCGCTTGCCGCCGCGGTTTTCTTCGACGCGTTCGTCGTGCGGATGACGCTGATGCCGGCCGTGCTGACGCTGCTCGGCGACAAGGCCTGGTGGCTGCCGCGCTGGCTGGACCGGATTCTGCCCAACGTCGACGTCGAGGGCGAGGCACTCGGCATCGCGGAATCCCCTGCGACCGACGCGAGAACAGACTCGGGCGACGCGGTCGTGTCGACCAAGGCCTGAGACGCTACTCGACGGGAAACTCCCCCAGCGTCGACCACTCGTCGGCGTCGATCGTCGCGTTGATGATGTCGGGTGTGCGCACCAGGTATTGGGGCAGGTCGGCCTGCGCCTTGCGGAAGTGGTCGGAGGTCACGTGTGCCTCGGCGGCGTCGTCCTCGAAAGCTTCGACCAGGACGTAGGTGGTCGGGTCGTCGAGGCTGCGTGACCAGTCGAACCATTTGTTGCCCGGTTCGGCTCGGGTCGCGGCGGTGAACTCCGCCGACAGTTCCGGCCAGCGATCCGCGTGCTCGGGTTTGATGGGCCATTTCACGACGATGAGGATCATCCCCCGACTGTAGAACAGCCTCGGTCACCCGCTCGTCGCGATATGAGAATCCGCAACGGCCAAGATGGCTAGACTGTGAAACAGACAACATCTGTCACCACTTTGCGCACTACGTCATGCGCAAATGCGCCAATCAACACGGAGGCACCATGCGGGAAATCACCAAGTTCTACATCGACGGTCAGTGGGTCGAGCCGGCGGAGCTCAACATCATCGACGTCATCAACCCCGCGACCGAGAAGGCGGCCGGACACGTCGCGCTCGGCAGTGCCGCCGACGTCGACGCGGCGGTCGACGCCGCACGACGTGCCTTTGTCACGTGGGGCCAGTCCACCGTCGACGAGCGTGTGGACGTGCTGAACGCGATCATCGCCGAATACCAGAACCGGATGGGTGACCTCGCCGCAGCCGTGACCGAGGAGATGGGATCGCCGACCGGTCTGACCAACGCTGCCCAGGTGCCGATCGGGCTCGGCCACCTGATGACCGCGGCTGCTGCGCTCCCCGAGTTCGCGTTCAGCGCCGAACGCGGTGCGCACCGCATCGTCAAGGAGCCGGTCGGGGTGTGCGGGTTCATCACCCCGTGGAACTGGCCGCTCAACCAGGTGATGTGCAAGGTCGCACCGGCGTTGGCCACGGGCTGCACCATGGTGCTCAAGCCCTCGGAGGTGGCGCCGTTCAGTGCCGCGATCGTCGCCGAGATCTTCGACGCCGCAGGCGTTCCCGCCGGTGTCTTCAACCTGGTGAACGGCGACGGCCCCGGCGTGGGCACCGCGCTGGCCAGTCACCCGGGCATCGACATGATCTCGTTCACCGGGTCCACCCGGGCCGGCATCGAGGTCGCCAAGAGCGCCGCACCGTCGGTCAAGCGGGTGGCGCAGGAACTCGGCGGCAAGAGCCCCAACATCATCCTCGACGACGACAAGTTCGCCGAGAACGTTGCCGGCGGCATCGCCACCATGTTCCTGAACTCCGGCCAGTCGTGTAATGCGCCGAGCCGCATGCTCGTTCCGTCGGCCCGCGTCGCCGAGGTCACCGAGATCGCCAAGGCGGCCGCACCCAACTTCACCGTCGGCGACCCCACCGGCGGCGTGATGCTCGGCCCAGTGGTCTCCGAAGCCCAGTTCGACAAGATCCAGGGTCTGATCGAGCGCGCCATCGCCGACGGCGCCGAGCCCGCCATCGGTGGTCCCGGCCGTCCCGAGGGCCTGCCGACCGGTTACTACGTGCAGCCGACGGTGTTCACCAACGTCACCAACGACATGGAGATCGCCCGCACCGAGGTGTTCGGTCCGGTTCTGGTGGTCATCGGCTACGACTCGATCGACGAAGCGCTCAAGATCGCCAACGACACCGAGTACGGACTCGCCGGCTACGTGTCCGGTGCCGACGTCGACGAGGTGCGTCGTATCGGTTCGCAGATCCGCGCCGGATCGATCTCACTCAACGGCGCCCAGGTCGACCCGGTCGCCCCGTTCGGCGGCTACAAGAAGAGCGGAAACGGCCGTGAGTGGGGCGACTACGCCTTCGACGAGTTCCTCGAAGTGAAGTCGTTGCTGGGCTACAGCGCCTGATCGCCCTCCCCCGATTGCAGCGCCCCGGTCATCCGACCGGGGCGCTGTAACGTCCGTATACCCATCGAACGACATTCCAGTCATCCCGGCACGCTTGTCGGTGCCGCGTATGACAGGAGTTCCATGTCGTCCCATCTCGACAACACCGATGACTTCATTTCCGTCGACGACGCCCCGGCCGACGCCGCGTCGGAAGGTTCGGAATCCACCAGCCGACGACCCCGCCTGACTCCGCGCCAGCGACTGATCAGTGGGGTGTCGGCGGTCGCAATCGTCACCATGGCGCTCTTCGCGGCCAGCGGCCTGTTTGCCGCGAGCAATCCGGCCCGCGCGCTCTCGGGGCATCCCGAGGTTCTTCGGCCCGGATGCACGTGGGACAAGTCCGGCAACTACGTGCAGAACTGCAAGGTCTGGTCGAAGTCGCAGAACAAGTACGTCATCGTGCAGATCCGCGCCTCCAACGGCAGCAACCAGGGCATCTACCTGCTCGACGGCATGCGTGCCAACGAGCAGCGCTCGGCGTGGACGACCGACGTCCAGGCGGCCAAGGTCTACGACCGCAGCACCGACACCACCCTGGTCATGCCGGTCGGCGGCGCGTCGTCGTTCTACACCGACTGGGATGCCGGTGCGGGCAACGAGAACAAGACCATCAAGCAGGAAACCTTCCTCACCGACGAACTGCCTGCCTACCTGCAGGAGAACTTCGGGGTCAGCCCCAACAACAATGCGATCGTGGGACTTTCGATGTCTGGCGGTCCGGCCGTCACGCTGGCCGAGAAGCACCCCGAACAGTTCAAGGTCGTCCAGGCGATGTCCGGCTACTACCAGACCGACAACCCGATCGGTTACGCCGGCGTCCTCGCCTCCCAGACCATGGTGTCCAACTACACCAACGGCATCCTCAACATGTGGGGCACACCCGGTAGCCAGCGGTGGGCGGAGAACGATCCGTCCAAGAACATCGGCAAGCTCAAGGAGAACGGTCAGGTCCTGATCATCTCGTCGGGCAACGGCTTCCTGACCAACAGTGAGATGCGGAAACTCTCGCAGCAGGACCAGATCAGCGCGATCGCCCTGGAGATCCTGTCCGCGGTGTCCACGGTGCTCTTCCAGATGCAGGCCTCGCAGAGCGGCGCGTCGGTGATCTCGCTGCCCAACTATGGTGGTCACACGTGGGAGAACTGGGGTCGGGCGCTCGCCGACGGCAAACCGCACGTTCTCGAGGCGCTGCGCAACAACCCGCCGGTCACCGCCAAGACCCAGTTGGTGTCGGCGCAGGGCACCCCCGAGCCGGAAGGCACTGCCCAGGCGACGGTCGCGGCAAAGCGGGCGGCGGCGACGCCACCGGTTCTCGATCCCGCCATCCTCGCGGCCGCTGAATCGGAGACCACCGACGCCGCCACGACCGAGGACTCGCCGGAGAGCACCACCGACGATCCGGGAGCGGCAACCCCCGGCGCGCGGACCCCGGACGGTGTCGTGACACCGAACGAGGTCGCCGGCACCGAGGTCCCGACCCCGGTCGAGACCAGCACGCAACCCCCGGCGACCGCCGAGACCACGCAGACGCCGGAGGCCGTGGAGACGCAACCGGAAGCCGTCGACCCGACGCCCGAGCCGCTCGACACGCCGTCGGCGACCGAGGCGCCGACCACCACCGAGACGACGCCGCCTCCGCCACCGCTGAACTGACGCCTACCTCTGCCACCCCTACATCAGAGCCGCTGCCTGAGGTGCTCGAGGCGCCAGCCGAGAGCCTCGAAAGCCTGGTGAGATGACATTGTCGTCTCACCAGGACCCTTCGAGGCTCGCTTCGCTCGCACCTCAGGGAGCGGAGGGGGGCTCGCTTGCGCTCCTCGCACCTCAGGGAGCGGAGGGGGGCTCGCTTGCGCTCCTCGCACCTCAGGGAGCGGAGGGGGGGCTCGCTTGCGCTCCTCGCACGTCAGGGAGCGGTGGGCGCCTCAGCAGCGGGGAGGAAACGCCGAATCACGGAGCGGTGTCGGCGGGTGGGGATGCGATCGGCGCTCGCGCCTCGAGCCACTCGACCACGTCGCCGATCACGATGTCCTGCTCCGGCTCGTTGAAGATCTCGTGGTAGAGGCCGTCGTAGATGACGAGTTTCTTGTCGGCCGATCCCGCCAGACGGTCGACCATCTCGCTGCCGGCCGGCGCGGTCAGCGCATCGGCACTGCCGTGCAACACCAATAGTGGAAGATGAAGCGACGGTAGACGATCCGGGAAGGTCTGCATCGTCGACAGCAGGGCGCCGGCGAGACCTGCCGGGATACGGCCACGAGGAACCAGCGGATCCGCATCGTAGGCGGCAACCACCGCGCGGTCCTTCGAGATGCTCGCCGAGTCGAGCGCGGTGGTCGGCATCCACGGCGCGACGCGCCCCAGTATCTTTGCCACCTTGATCGCCGCGGGCGCCAGGTCGTCGCCGGGAACCACGGCAGCACCGGAGAGCACGAGCCCGTCGAGTTTGTCCTGGTGGTCGAGGGCGTAGTCGAGCGCGATGGCGCCACCCATGCTGTGCCCGAGGAGGAAAGTGGGCGCGTCGGGCGTCGTCACCTGGTCGATCACCGTGTCCAGATCGTCGGTGAAGTCGGCGAACCCGCGCACCCGCAGGCGCTTGCCGCCCGACCTGCCGTGCCCGACATGGTCGGGCACGGCGACCACGAAACCGGCCGCGACGAGTCGGTCGACGACGTGCGTATATCGGGCACCATGCTCGGCCAGGCCGTGCGCAATGACCAACGTGCCACGCGCATCACCGTCCGGCCGGTACAGGTCGTACTGGATCAGCTCGCCGTGACCACCCGTGAATGTCCTTGTCTCCATGTCGATCACCCTAGCCCGAGGCGCGAGATCACCGAGCGTCCGGCCGATTCGATCGCGCCGAGCGGCCGAGCGGCGATCTCCCCGATCTCGACGATCGCCTCCACACGGGCAACGATGCTCTCGAGCCGCGCAACCACATCCGCCATCCGATCGACGGTGGCGTCGACCTGATCGAGGGTCCCCGACATCCGGGTCAACGTGGCGTCGAGTTTCTCGATGGTGGAGTTCATCCCCGTCATCGTGTCGCCGATGCCGTCGATGGTCTCGCCCATGTCGTCGATGATCGTGGTGAGCTGTTCGACGGTGACGTCCGCATTCAGCGCCGCCTGCGCAAGCTTGCGGATGCGCTGGCGTTCCGGCTGGCGGGTCGTCGAATCCTGTGTACCTCTATCGGCCATGATTGGACACTATCCATCAACGATGGGACACGAGACCGAGTCGACGAAGTACGTGGCACGCGACACCAGGTGAATGAGGAGATCCATGACGCGCAAGGTCGTCCGAGCGGCGGACCGCCATCACTGGCGCAACGAGTGGCTCGAGTCGTGGCAGTCGTTCCCGGCGACCGGGAACTTCGACCTCGTGGGCAATGCGCACGGGGTTCTGATGGTCCACAACGACGACCGCGTCGACGCCGGCGAGGGATTGGACGTTCACCACCATCGCGACACCGAGATCGTCACGTGGGTGCTCGACGGCACACTGCACCACCGCGATTCAACGGGCAACGAAGGCGATCTGACGCCCGGAGTGGTGCAGCGGATGACGGCGGGTCGCGGGATCAGTCACGCCGAGGGCAATCCGGCGTCGAGGTCGGAAGATGCGCCGTTACGGGTCGTCCAGATGTGGGTCGCCCCGGAACGCGCCGGCCTCGAACCCGGTTACGCCGAAAAGGATTTCAGCGCCGACCTGGCATCCGGAGACCTCGTGACGGTGGTGTCCGGCCTCGCCACCGACGCGTCCGGTCCTGCCCTATCGATCGCCAATCCCTTTGTGGCACTTCATGTTGCCCGTCTTCATGCGGGCACGTCGTGTGTGCTACCCGCGGCCGAGTACGGTCACCTCTACGTTGCGCGCGGTGCCGTGGAGCTGCCCGACGGCGCTACCCTCGACGAGGGCGACGCGGTGCGCACCACCGACGAAGGCCCACTCACGGTCGGCACCGATGCCGGTGCGGAGATCCTGTTCTGGGAGATGCACGCCGCCTTCGACCGCTGAGCGCGCCTCCCGTCAGCCCAACTGCGGGGCGACCTTGGCCGCCACCAGTTCGAGATGGTCGAGGTCGTCGAGATCGAGAGTCTGCAGGTAGACCCGGTCGACGCCCAGCTCCCGATACCGTTCGATGGTCGCGACAACCTCGTCGGGAGTACCGGCAGCACCGTTGTCGCGGAGCTCATCGGGGGCGCGTCCGATGGCATCGGCACGTCGCGCGAACTCCGCCTCGTCGGCTCCACAGCACAGCACCAGCGCGGCGGAGAATCGCATCGTCTCCGGCCGTCTTCCCGACTTCGCACACGCGGCGCGCACCCGACCGATCTGCGCGTTCGCCTCGTCGACCGGCGCGAAGACCACATTGAACTCGTCGGCGAAGCGAGCCGCCAGGGCAGGAGTTCGGCGTTTGCCGCTGCCGCCGACGATGATCGGTGGCCGCGGCCGCTGCACCGGTTTGGGCAGGGCAGGCGAATTCGTCAGCCAGTAGTGTGCGCCCTCGTAATCGAAGGTGCGTCCCTCGGGGGTCTCCCACAGTCCGGTGACGATCTCGAAGCTCTCCTTGAGACGGTCGAAGCGGTCGCCCATCGATGGGAAGGGGATGCCGTAGGCAGCATGCTCTCGCTCGAACCAGCCTGCACCCAAACCCAATTCGACTCTGCCGTCGCTCATCTGGTCGACCTGCGCGACCTCGATCGCCAGCTGGCCGGGATGACGGAACGTGGCCGAGGAGACCAGGGTGCCGAGCCGGATCTTCGACGTCTCACGTGCCAGCCCGGCCAACGTCAGCCACGCATCGGTCGGTCCCGGACGTCCGTCGGAACCCATGGCCAGGTAGTGGTCAGAGCGGAAGAAGGCGTCGAAGCCGAGTTCCTCGGTCGCGCGTGCCACGCGAAGAAGATCGTCGTAGGTCGCGCCTTGCTGGGGTTCGGTGAAGATGCGGAGGTCCACGGCTTCAACCTACGCTCGTCGGCACCGTGGTGGCCTACAACGACGGTTCGTCGGGTGTGGACAGCGTCAGAACCGCTTCGACGATGACCTCGTCTTGCTCGAGTTCTGCCTCGAGGCTGCGCAGCGCGACGGCCAGTTCGTGCTCGGCCATGTCGCCGACGATGTCGACGGCCGCAACCAGATAGAACTGCATCGGACCCACGTATTCGGCGTGCAAGTAGGTGATGCGGTCGATCGCGGCGTGCTCGCGCAGACGCCGCAACATGTCGTCGCGCACCGACGGCAACGCCACCTGCCCCACCAGGAACTCGCTGTTTCTCCTGATCAGGAACACCGCAATGTAGGCCAACAGACAGCCGACCAGGATGGACCCCAACGCATCCCAGACCGCAGATCCCGTGATCTCGTGCAAGGCCATACCGAGGGCCGCGATCGCCAGGCCGACGAGTGCCGCCGCATCCTCGGCGAACACCGCGCGCAACGTCGTGTCGGAGGTCCGGTTGAGAAACCGCAACGGCGACATCGAGAAGCGAGTGCCGCCAGCCTTCGCCTGGCGGACCGACTGGGCGAACGAAACCCCTTCCAGCACCGCAGAAATGGCCAGAACGATGTAGCCGATGAGGTAATCGGTGTCGGGCTCCGGATCGGCGAGCGACGTGATGCCGTGCATGATCGAGACCACCGCGCCGACGGTGAACAAACCGAACGCCGCGAACATCGCCCAGATGTAGGTCTCTCGACCGTGCCCGAAGGGATGCTTGCGGTCTCGCCCGCGCGCGCCACGTCGCTCGGCGATGAGCAGGAAGATCTCGTTACCCGCGTCCGCCCACGAATGCGCGGCCTCGGCCACCATCGACGCCGAGCCTGTGAGCACTGCGGCAATCGATTTGGCAACGGCGACGAGGATGTTCATCGCGAAGGCGATGACGACGGTGACCATCAGATCGCCGTCCGCGATTCGCGTACCTGCTGCTCATCCGTCACACATCCGATCCTCTCACGAGGGGGCCCTTCGAGGCTCGTCGCTGCGCTCCTCGCACCTCAGGGAGCGGAGGGGACCCAAGGGAGCGGTGGGTGGCACAGGGAGCGGAGGGACACCCAGGCCGAGCGCACTGGTCAGGAGAACAAGCCCTTCAGATACGCGGCCTGTCCGATGTGCTGTGCGTCGTCGTCGATGACGCTCACCAACCGGACGCCCAGGGTCACCGGCGGCTCCCAGTTGGTGTCGACAACCCGATCGAGATCGGAATCCGACAGGCCCGCAAGATAATCCGCGGATGCGCGGTGGGTGGCGTCGTAATAGCCGGTGAGCAATGACGGGTCGTCGACCACCACGCGTGGGACGTCGGCCGCCGACTGGCCGTAACCGGTCTCGCCGACGGGGAACGGCAACGCGAACCTGTCGGCCCAACCGTCGGCCACCCAGACCTCGTCGGTGCCGGCGACATCGGCGACCTGTGCGTCTTGGACTCGCGTGAGGTGCCAGACCAGCCAGGCGATCGTGTTGGCATCGTCGCCGGGCGCGCGATTGAGCACATCGACGGCGATGTCGTCGACGACGGCGTGCACGTTCTCGGCGACTCGGCTCAGTGAATCAAGGAGTATGTCCGCGGAGCGCATACGTCGAGGCTAGCCGGATTCCCACCAGCACGGACTCGGATCGGCCTCACGCGGGCGGACGATTTACGCTCGCGCTGCGTACAACGATGGCCGCCGCCGACATCTGTCTGCATCATCGTCCGAGTGCCTGCACCGATATCACCACGCCCGATCCGTCTCAACGCCTTCGACATGAATTGCGTTGCGCACCAGTCACCCGGACTGTGGCGTCACCCGGCCGATCGGTCCTGGGAGTACAACACCATCGACTACTGGGTGAACCTGGCCCAGCTCCTCGAGGGCGGCGGATTCGACGGCCTGTTCATCGCCGACGTGCTCGGGACGTACGACGCGTACGCGGGCACCGACGAGGCTGCCATCCGCCAGGGTGCGCAGATCCCGGTCAACGATCCACTCCTGCTGGTCTCGGCGATGGCGCATGCCACCGAGCACCTCGGATTCGGCATCACCACCGGAACCGGCTTCGAGCACCCGTACCCGTTCGCGCGTCGACTCTCGACCCTCGACCACCTCACCAGGGGCCGGATCGGCTGGAACGTCGTCACCGGATATCTGCCCGCCGCGGCACGCAACATGGGCGCCGACGACCAGCCCGAACACGACAGCCGCTACGACCAGGCCGACGAGTACCTCACTGTGCTGTACAAGCTGTGGGAAGGCTCCTGGGAGCGCGACGCCGTCCGGCGCGACCGAGCGAACGGCATCTTCGCCGACCCGGACAAGGTCCACCACATCGGCCATCGCGGAACACATTTCACGGTTCCCGGCATTCACCTCGCCGAGCCGTCACCGCAGGGCTCCCCGGTCATCTACCAGGCCGGCGCATCGCCACGCGGCCGACGCTTTGCTGCCGAGAACGCCGAGGCCATCTTCGTGGCGGCCCCCACCAAGGCGATTCTGCGCGACACCGTGGCCAAAGTGCGCGAAGAACTCGTGCGCGCGGGACGCGACCCGTACGACGCCCGCATCTACACACTGCTGACGATCATCACCGACTCGACCCCGGAAGCCGCGCGCGCGAAGGCGCAGGAGTACCAGTCGTATGCGAGCGAGGAGGGTTCGCTGGTGTTCATGTCCGGCTGGATGGGAATCGATCTGTCCACCTACGACATCGACGAACCGATCGGCAACGTCCACAGCAACGCCATCCAGTCTGCCGTCGCCGCATTCAGCCAGGCCACCGACAGCGGCGAGGAATGGCGGGTCCGCGACATCGCGGCCTGGGGTGGCATCGGCGGGATGGGTCCGGTCCTGATCGGCTCGGGCGACGAAGTGGCGCAAGCACTGCAGGATTGGGTCGACGAGACCGACGTCGACGGGTTCAACGTCGCCTACGCGGTCACGCCGGGCTCGTTCGAGGACATCGTCACCCACGTGGTACCCGCACTGGAGCGACGCGGCGTGTACGACCGCGCGTACGTTCCAGGAACCCTGCGGCACAAGCTGTTCGGGCGCGGTGATCTGCTCCCCGACAACCATCGCGGCTCAACCTTCCGGCCGGGTGGTACGGGTTCGACGATCGACGACTCGGCACGCACGGCCGCCCGTCTCGTGACCGGGGGCGTCCGATGATCGAGGCGGTCGAGCTCACCAAGGTGTTCGGCGTCGGGTCGACGAATCCGAGCACCGTGCTCGACCGGGTCGACTTCCGGGTCGAACAGGGCGAGATCTTTGCGGTCGTCGGACCGTCCGGTGCAGGCAAGAGCACCCTCGCCCGTTGTTTGAACCTGCTCGAACGGCCGACCTCGGGGCAGGTCATCGTCAACGGCGAAGATCTGTCGTCGCTGGGGTCGACGCAGTTGCGCGACGCCCGGCGTCGTATCGGCACAGTGTTTCAGTCGGCCAGCCTGCTCTCGCGACGCACCGCGGCCGACAACGTCGCACTGCCACTCGAATACCTCGGGGCCACCAAGGTTTCCACCAAGCAACGCGTTGCCGAACTGCTCGATCGCGTCGGGCTCGCCGACAAGGCCGGACTCTATCCCCATCAGTTGTCCGGCGGTCAGCGCCAACGAGTCGGCATCGCCCGCGCACTCGCGCTGAAACCATCGGTCCTCCTGTCCGACGAGGCGACCTCTGGTCTGGATCCGGCTGCCACCGACACCTTCCTCCGGCTGCTCACCGAGGTCCGCGACGACCTCGGTCTCGCGGTAGTGTTCATCACCCACGAGATGGACACCATCGTCCGCGTCGCCGACACGGTGGGGCGTCTCGATGGTGGCAGTCTCGTCGAGCGCGGTCGCGTCGCCGACCTCGTTCTCGATCCCGAATCTCCACTCGGACAATCACTTCGACCACGTGGACCGAGCGCCGACACGGCGTCGGGACAGTCGGCGATCTCGGTGATCTACAACTCTGCCACCGTGCCCGCCGACTGGCTCACCCGAATAGGCGGAAACCTCGGCATTCCGATCGCCGTACTCGGTGCGTCGGTTCAGACCGTCGACGGTGTGTCCTTCGGCGACCTGACCGTGTCGGTTCCCATCGGTCACGCCGCATCGTTCGTCGGATCCGCCCACGAACTCGGCATCACCGCGCGCGTGCTCGATCGGCATCAGGTGGAGGTCGCTGCGTGACGCGCCTCGATCTCGCCGCAATCACGGTCCCGGTCAACGAGATTCCCGATCTACTGATCCCCGCGTTCGTCGACACCGTCCTGATGGTCAGCATCGTGATGATCGTCGTGCTCGTGGTCGGGGTTCCACTCGGAGCTCTCATCCACAACCTCGCCCCCGGCGGGCTTTTCGAGAATCGTGGACTGCACACACCGCTGTCGTGGGTGATCAGCATCGGACGGTCGCTGCCGTTCCTCGTGCTGATGACCGCGATCATCCCGTTCACACGATTCGTCACCGGCACCAACATCGGGATCGCCGCGGCCGTCGTTCCGATGTCGATCGCGGGGATCGCGTTCTTCACCAGGATCGTGGAGAACTCGCTGCGGGCGGTGCCGTCGTCGGTGGTCGACGTCGCCAAGGCATCCGGCGGGTCCAACACCCAGATCATCTGGACCGCACAGATTCCCGAAGCCCTACCCAACATCATCGGCGGCCTGACGATCAACACGATCGCGATGATCGAGTACTCCACCATCGCCGGCACGATTGGCGCCGGCGGTCTCGGCTATGTCGCCGTCACCTACGGCTACCAACGATTCGACCACGCCGTCATGGTCGCCACGATCATCGTCCTGGTCATCACCGTCGCACTCATCCAGATCGTCGGCGACGCGCTGGTGCGCAGCCTCACGCCGGAGAAGTCCCGCCGCGTCAATCGCTGAGCGGCAATCGATTCAACCCCCCTCCCTCGAAAGGCACCCCCATGTCCAGTTCAACCGACTCCGGGATAGAAACCCCTACGCCCGCACCGCCCGGCGGGTCGGATATCGAGATCGCCAAGGGTCGTCGCTGGCCGCTGATCACCGCGTTGGTGGTGGTCGCGGTGGTCGTTCTCGGTGCCATCGGGTGGCGATTCTTTGGCCCAGAAGAGACGTCCGCCAACGAAACTGCCGGCGCCACACTGATTGTGGTCACCGCCGAGGGCAACGCCGCCGAAGAGGCGCTCGTCAACTACATTGCCACCAACGTCGCGCCGAAGTACGGCATCAAGGTGGCGTTCAAGGGGCTGTCGGACTCCACCACGCTCAACCGAGCCGTCAGCGACGGGGAGGTCGCCGGCACCATCTATCAGCACAAGCTGTGGCTGGGTCAGGTGCTGGCCGCCAACCCCGACTTCGGGTTGGAGGCAGCCACTCCGGTGTTCCGTTGGGGCTTCGGCATCTGGTCGGACCGTTACCGCAGTCCGGCCGATCTGCCGCAGGGCGCGACCGTGTCGCTCTACTCCGACCCGGCCAACGAGGCGCAGGGTCTGTGGCTGCTCGAGCGGGCCGGTTTGATCACACTGAAGCCGGGCATCAACAAGTGGCAGGCCACGCAGGACGACATCGCGAACAATCCGCGCGGCCTGCAGTTCAAACTGCTCGATTTCGCGGCACAGTCGCGGTCACTCGCCGACCTCGACGCGGCCGTCGGATACACCGAGTACTACCTGGCGGCAGACATCGACATCAACAAGCAGATCTTCGCGCCGCCCGCCCCGGACGAGTTTGCCGGTCAGCTCACCATCGGCACCAAGTGGAAGGACACCGAGAACATCAAGAAGCTCGTCGCGGCGTTCAAAGATCCTGCCGTCCAGGACTTCCTGCGCACCGATCCCTCGGTCAAGAACATTCTGCTGCCGCTGTAGAAATCCCGCCCTATGGAACTCGATACCGCCATGCGCATAGGGTGTCGAAGTGAAATGGTCGAGATCGAGTAGCAACTCGGACAACGACGGCGCAGTTGCACCCGCGACAGCCGCGAAGCCCGGTACCGCCTCGAGCGGTACCGGGCATTCGCATATCGGACATTCGCACGGCCACGGTCACCTCTCCGACATCTCGCATGTCTTGTCGCCGTACGCCAAGTGGCTGGTGATCGGGGCGCTGGGCGTCATCGGGCTGGCCGTCGTGATCGGCACGGTCGTGCTGTGGCCCTCGGATTCACCACATCCGATTCCTCCGCAGTTCCGGGCGGCCGACGGCGGATCCATCCATACAGTCGACGGCGAGGTCGTCGATCACATCCGTGCGGATTGTCTGAATTCGGTGGCCGGCACGGTCCTCGACACCGCCGATGTTCCGGTGAACCCGGTCGAGAACGGCCCGTGCATCCTGCACACCGTCCGGCTCGATTCCGGCTCCGACAAGGGGAAGTACACCGTCCTGGAGGTGCCGACGAACCGTGCACAGACCGGTTCGGGACCCGACTCGGTGGCGGTCGCTCCCGGTGCGCTCGATGATCCGCAAGCCGGTCAGCCGACGCTGCACGACGGCGACGACATCCGGCTGTCCACGGTCCCCGGACCCGACGGCGGTGACCGCTACACCTTCTTCGACTTCCAACGCGGACGTGCGACGCTGATCTGGGCGCTGCTGTTCGTCGCCGCGATCGTGCTGGTCGCCGCGTGGCGTGGGTTCCGGTCGGTGTTAGGGCTCGCGTTCGCGTTCCTCGTGCTCGGAGTGTTCACGTTGCCTGCGATCCTCGCCGGGTCTTCGCCGGTCGCGGTGGCGGTCGTGTCGTCGGCGGCGATCCTGTTCGTCGTGCTCTACCTCGCGCACGGCGTGAGTCTGCGCACATCTTCGGCGCTGCTCGGCACGCTGACGTCGCTGGTCCTGGCCGGGGTGCTGAGCTGGCTGGCAATCAGGACGATGAACCTGACCGGCCTCTCGGGAGACCAGACCACCAACCTGCAGGTCTATCAGGGCGGCATCTCGATCAGTGGTCTGTTGCTCGCCGGCTTCATCATCGGCACTCTCGGTGTGCTCAACGACGTCACCATCACCCAGGCGTCGGCGGCGTTCGAGTTGGCGGCCGCCGGCGAGCCGACACGGCTGGCCACCTTCCGCGCGGCGATGCGCGTCGGGCGCGATCACATCGCCAGCACCGTCTACACCCTGGTCTTCGCGTACGCGGGCAGCGCGCTCCCACTCCTGCTGTTGTTCTCGGTGGCACAGCAGCCGCTCGGGTCTCTGCTGACCACCGACGTCGTCGCCGTCGAACTCGCACGGTCGTTCGTCGGCGGTATCGCGATTGCCTTGTCGGTGCCGCTCACCACGGCGATCGCAGCCGCACTCGTCCGTCCGATGGGGTCGGCTGCCCAGTCTCCGACGCCGGCACCGTCGCGGCCTACGGCGAAGCCGCGAGCGACCCCGACGTCAGCACCGCGACCGACGCCACCACCGGCACCCCGCCCCACCGGACGCCATTCACTGCCGGAGTGAGCTGTCGATGAAAAGAGTCCACTTCCCGCCAGCTGGGGTACGAGCGGCCCCTCCCGCCGGCTTAGCCGCGACAGCCCCCATTAGCCCTGGTGCGACGACATTGCCGTCTTACCAACCGACGCTCCCGACCCGTTGGAAAGATGTACCTGCCAACCCCACCAAGTGCACTGTGTACTTGGCCGGCCTCACAGGTACAGATTTCCAACGGCCAGCGGGTTGTCCCGAACTCTTCAGGTCAGCACCGACCCGCAGGTAGTTCGGCAAGGTACTTGCCCAACCACGCGCCCATCCGGTTGAGCATCTTGGTGCCGTCACTGAACTTGCCGCTCTTGGGTACGGCGGCAAACGAAACGGCGAACTGCCCCCGGGTGGTCGAGATGATGCCGAGTTGACGCACCAGGTAGCCGGGCGACTTGGAGGTGGCAGGCCCCCAGCCACCCTTGACCGCGCTCACTGCACCGGCCGATCGGCCCACCTTCGCGACCCCCCACTGCTGATTCGGTGCGACCGAGCTCATCAACCGGATGATCTGCTCGCTGCCCGCCATGCAGGGCAGGTGGGCGCCGAACCGCGCCTGGTCGACCAGGGCCCACTGGGTGTAGCCGGGGTACGACGGCGGGGCGTCGGCCTCCGACGAGACGCGGGTACGCAGATCATGGCCTTCCCGAAGGATGCCGGTGACGGCCTTCACGGAGGCAACTCCACCGCCGAGCGATCCCCACAGTTTCCCGGCGGCGTCGTTGTCGGAGAAGGTGATCGCCTTGTTCTCCATGGCAGCGACCGCGGTTCCGTTCTGCCGCTGCGCCGCCAGCGACACCGGCACCTTCAACGTCGACCACGCGCGACCGGTCTTCAACGGCCCCAACGAGATTGCCTTGTCGCTACCGACCGGGACGACCGCGATTCCGATCTGTCCCGGCATCGTCTTTCGCATCGACTTCTGCAGGCCGCCAAAGCCCTTCGACAGCTTCTTCTCGACGGGCACGGGCGGGGCGAGGAGTCGCGCAAGCGGCTCCGGCAGAGGCAGACCGGCGATGCCCGGCGCCGCGAAGGCCGAGCCCGCGCCGGCCATCAGACATGAGGCGACGACGGTGGTCGTGATGAACAGACGTTTCACTCTAATCACATGAGCCCCTTTAGCCACAGCAGACACATGAGAGTAGTGGCTATCCAGGGTTTCGCCACCCGGCGAGACCCAATCGGGACCTCATCGCGACACCGCGCAGACCGGCACGGCAGCCCGAACCCCGGCGGTCAGGCCACGCGCGTAGTCCTCGAGACGGCTCCTCGGGACTGCGATGGACCCGCCGGCACCCGCTGTGCCGAATTCGTTGTAGACCCATGGTGTGTCGTCGGCGATCAGGGCTATCACCGGGATGTTGCCCGACCACAACGGTGCGCGTCCACCGAAGTCGTTGTCCGTCACCGCAACCGGGTGGCCTTCTATCGCGGTTCGGCGGGCCGCGATCAGCCGCGCGTATCGCTGGGACCGCACGGCGGTGGCGCGGTTGGTGAACACCACCCGCAGATGCTCACCGTCGGCGCCGGTTCCCTCGCGATAGAGCCCGACGCGTTGCGGGAACACCGCATTGACGCCCGGACTGGTGTGGATACTCACGGCGATGTCGGCACCGGCCGCCCGCGCTCGCTCGACCCGCTGCCGGTAGGTGACGTTCTCGCGGACCGAGCGCTTGAGCAGGACCACGCGATATCCGACGCCGCTCAGCGCGGCACGCACCCGCTGCGCCACCAGGAACACATCCCGATCCTCGGCTCCGTTCGGGTAGTCGACCTGCCGGACGCCGGTCACCGGATCGAAGCCGTCGACCGTGACCGGATTGTGGCCCGGGTCGAGCGCGACGACGGTACGGTCGCAGGGCGCGGCGGACGGCGTCGAGGATGCGCTCGCGGAAGCATACGCCGAGGTGGCACGGTACGGCGGGCTCGTCGGACCGGGTGGGTCGGTCGTGCTGCACGCCCCGATCACCACCACCAAACCGGCGACCGCCACCGCTCGAATCAGCCTGCGCATCGGCCCCGCGGTAGCCGCGCCACATTGCGGTTCAGCCAGTTACCGATCGAGTTCAGCGCAGCGATTCCGTCCCCCATCGACGACCCGACCGCGCTCATCGCGACCGCCGTCTGTGTGCCGTCGCGGTGGGTGATCAGACCGATCTGACGCACGAGGTACCCGCCGCTCTCCCCCGGCCCCCATCCGCCTTTGACAGCGGTGGACGTCGGCGTGCGCATGATCTCGACACCCCACTGCTGGTTGCCCGCAACCTGACCCATCAGCGAGACCACATGTTCGGTCCCGGGCATGCATGGCAGGTGCGCGGTGAACGTGGCCGCTGCCGGTAAGGGCCACACGGTCTGGCCGAAGATCGTGAACCCGGCGCGACGCTGCTCCGAGGGCACCACAGTCGTGGTGTCGCCACCCTCCCGCAGAACACCGGTGACGGCGCGGGCGGCTTCGGTCGACGAACCCAGGGATGCCCACAGCGCTTCGGCCGACGCGTTGTCCGAGTTGACGATCGCCGCGGTCTCGGCCGCGCTCTGGCCGTTCTCGCGCTCTGCCGCGACGGCCAGCGGCACCTTGATGGTCGACCAGGCAACGCGCGAGTGTTTGTCACCGAGTGTGAGCGCTGTGACGGCCTTTCCGCCGACCGGGGCGATGGCGATCCCGACCGTGTTACCCGTCTGCCCGGCGACCCGTGCGAAACCGGCTGCCAGCGCGCGGTAGTTGCCGGCTCGGGACACGGTCGACGGCGCTGCCGACGACGACTTGCCGTACCCGCCGGGGTACGCCTTGCCCGTCGAGGTGACCGTCACGGTGACCGGTGCCTGGCCAGCGGAGTCCGACGATGTGGCGCAGCCGGCCACCAGCGCGGTGGCAGCAAACAGCGCGACGACGGGTGCGAAACGGGTGTGCCTGAGAATCGCCATCAGTAGATGTGTACCACCGCATTGTTGCCACCCCGGCAGACGACGATGCCCGATTCCGGCACACAGGACATCGAATACGTCAGCCCCGTCGTCGGGCTGGACGCAATGACCACTCTCCCGGTCCCCTTTGGGCCCGACGCAAGGTACGCGTCTCGCACGTTGAACGCGAACCCACACGTAGTGGGCGTTCCTGCTTCGATACCGACCGTCGCGTCGCAGGGAGCCGACCCCGGTGGTGGCGCTGCCGGTCCCGTCGTCGTGGGCGCAGTGGTCGTCTCCTGCGTCTCCGGCGCCGACACTGTCTGGGTGACCGTGGACCGCTCGGCGTCCGCGTTCTTCGACGACGAATCGTTGCCCTGGGTCGCCAGCCAATACCCACCGAGCGCCAGCAGGCCGATGAGGACGGCGGCGATCACGCCGATCAACACGGGAATGGCGGTCGAGCGTTGCTCCGGCGGCGGGTAGCCGGCCGGATAGACCTGCGGCGGAGGGTAATTCGGTGGTGGAGCCGAGTACTGCTGGGGACCCGAATAGTATTGCGGCTCTGAGTACTGCTGGGGGCCTGAATACTGCTGTGGTCCCGAATATTGCTGGGGTCCCGAGAACTGCGGGGGACCACCGAGATTCCGGGTTCCGTCAGGCCCCTGCGGGCCGGTGCTCGACACCTGGGTGGGCGGGTAATCGGCCGGCTTCGCCAGGTTGACCGGCGCGCCGATCACCGTCTTGGGGGCGCGGCGGATGATGTTGGTCTCACTCTCGCCGTTCGGAGTCACAGTGGCCTCGACGTCGCCACCGGTCAACGCGGCACGCGCCGCGGCCGCCAGCTCTTTGGCCGTCGGATACCGTCGGTCCGGGTCGGGGTCGAGACCTCGGCTGATGACCGCGTCGAACGCCTGCGGGACGGCGCCGTTGAACGCGCTGGGCGACGGTGGTGGCGACAGGACGGCAGCTTTGATGGCGGCACTGACCGTGTTGGCGGGATGCGGCACCCGACCCGTGAGGCATTCGAACAGCACGCACGTCAGTCCGTAGATGTCGCTGGATGCGCTGACCGAACTCGCGTCGAAGAGCTCCGGGGCCATGTAGGCGATCGATCCGATCGCCGTGCCGGCCTGCGTGAGATGCGTGTCCTCGGCGGCGTGGGCGATGCCGAAATCGACCAGGTAGGCGAAGTCGTTCTCCGCGATCAGGATGTTCTCGGGTTTGATGTCGCGGTGGACGAGTCCGTGCCGGTGCGCGGCGTCGAGCGCCGCAGCGACCTGTTCGATGATCTGGACCGAGCGCTCCGGCGACAGCTCCCCTTCACGACGTAGCAGGGCGCGAAGATCCTCGCCCTCCACCAGGCGCATGTCGATGAACAGGACCCCGTCGATCTCGCCCCAGTCGTGGATCGGGATGACGTGGGGCTCACCGAGCTTTGCCGCGGCATGCGATTCGCGCCGGAACCGCTCCTGATAGACGCCGTCATGCGCCAGACCGGATTTCAGCAGCTTGAGCGCGACGACCCGGTCCTTGGACGTGTCGTAGGCGCGATACACCTCACCCATGCCGCCACGGCCGAGCAGTTCATCGAGCCGATACGGCCCGAACTGGGTGTCCACCCGACTCTCTGCCATATCGAGAAGCATAAGCGCCGGCACCGACACCGTCTGTCCCTCGACCGATTGGCTTCGGCCCCGTCCTACGCTTGGATGACCAGGCCTCAGATGACGCCGTGCAGCGGTGGTTTCTCGTCGCGCAGCACGTATCGGCCGATGTGCTGGTATTTCCACCGCACCGGGTCATGCAGGGTGTGGGTACGGGCGTCACGCCAGAACCGATTCAGGTTGAGGTCCGCACCCGCACTGCGTGTACCACTCACCTCGAACAGAGCCGACGTCACGCTGTTCGCAACCCGGTCGGCAACCACCTTGGCGGCCGCGACGGCGATCGACGCCTCCGCCACCGGATCCGCGTCGGGTTCGATCTCGTCGGGATCCCCGAATCCTGTTGCGCGGTCGACGCTCCGGCCGGCTGCGGCGAGCGTCGCCTCGGCACTCGCAACGTCGACGCCGAGTTCGCCGAACCGCTGCACCACGAGCGGATCATCGACGGCGCGTTCGACTCCTGCCTCGAACCACGGACGCGACGTGCTGCGAACGAATTCGGCCGCCGCGTCAAGCGCACCGCGGGCGATTCCGGTGTCGATCGCGACGTGCAGCAACTGCGCGAAGGCGCCATAGCCCGTCGCCCCCGACACCGCGGGAGCCCGGGCCACGAGATCGTCGGCGCCGACGTGAACACCGCGCAGCCGCACCGTGCCGGAGCCGGTGGTGCGCTGCCCCATGCCATTCCAGTCGTCGACGAGTTCCACCCCGTCCGCGTCCGCCGGAATGAACGCCACGTATTCGCCCGGCGCATGATCGTCGGTCTCAACCTCGAGACGGGCCAGCACGGCGAGGGTGTCGGCGAACAGCGATCCGGTTGCGTAGAACTTGTCCCCGTCGAGTGAGAACCCTCCGCCGGTGGGCGTCAGGCGCGTCGAGATGTCGGCGATGGTCCTGCCGCCACGTTCGGACTGCGCGTTGGCCACCCGGCCGCCGTCGAGCACCGTGCCGAAGATCCGCTTCTGCAGATCGTCGGACGCACCAAGACGGAGCAGATTCAGATACACGAAGTGACTGTGCGGGATCTGCGCGATGCTCGGGTCGGCGGCCGCGATGATCGCGGTCAGCTCTGCCACGACGCTGGGTGGGAGGTCGGCGCCACCGAAGCGATGCGGCACTGTCACCGCGAGCAGGCCCGTCGATGACAGTTGCTCGATCTCCTCGAAAGGCAACCGGCGCTGCGCATCCCGTTGCGCGGCACCTGCCGAGAACTCGGTTGCCAGCTCCCGCGCGATCGCCACGGCCTCGCGTGCCGTGGCGATCCGGGCTGCCGAACTCACCCGGGTCACGCGACCCCCGCGGGCTCCTGCGCTGCCTCCAGTTCGCGGACCAGCGGAAGCACCCGCTCACCGAAGTACTCGATCTCCTCCTGGAAGTGCAGGAATCCACCCAGGATCAGGTCTACGCCGAGACGCTTGTAGGCGACGATCCGCTCGGCCACCTGCTCTGGCGTACCGATCAACTGGGTGCGGAAACCGTCGTTGTACTGGACGAGATCCTCGAAGGTCGAGTCCGCCCACATTCCCGTCTTGTTTCCGGTCGAGTTGCCGGCCTGCTGCACGGCATCGCGGAAGCCCTCCACCGCAGGACGATTCGCCTTCTCGACGATCTCCCGCAGGGTGTCCCGAGCCTCGGCTTCGGTGTCGCGGGCGATGATGAAGCCGTTGAGTCCGAACTTCACCTCGCGACTGTGCGCCCGAGCGACCGCACGCAGGTCGTCGAGTTGCTCGGTGACGCCGTCGAAATCTTTGCCGTTGGAGAAGTACCAGTCGGAGAAACGTCCACCGTTGCTACGGGCCGCCGTCGAGTTACCACCCTGGAAAAGTTCAGGATTGGGCCGTTCGGGGGTGTTGAGCGGCTTGGGCTTGAGCGTGAAGTCGTGGATGCGGTAGAAGTCGCCGCGGAAGTCGACGTTGTCCTCGGTCCAGATCTTGCGGATCACCTCGAGGAATTCCGCACTGCGACGGTAACGTTCGTCGTGTTCGAGCCACGGCTCACCGAGGTGGGTGAATTCGTCTTTGAACCAGCCCGACACCACGTTGATGGCAAACCGGCCATTCGACAGGTGGTCTGCGGTGGCGCCGAGCTTGGCCAGTACCGCCGGATGCCAGAGACCCGGGTGCACGGCGGCAATCACCTTCAGTCGCTGCGTCGCCAACAGCAAGGCAAGACTGAAACTCGTTGATTCGTGCTGGAATTCCGCACCGTAGCTCGCCTCGTAGCGCACCTGCGACAGTGCGTACTCGAAGCCGTTGTTCTCCGCGGTCTGCGCGAGCTTCACGTTGTAGTCATAGTCCCAGCTGGTGCGCTGTTCGATGGTGCTGGTGACCAGGCCGCCACTGACGTTGGGTACCCAGTAGGCGAACTTGATCTCGTCGGCGATCGATTCGGTGGACATGATTTACCTCTCGGTTGGCGCTGGTTCAGAAGAGCTTGGGGCAGAACAGCTGTGATCAGGAAGAAGCGGCTTGCAGGGTCGGCAGGAATGCGCCGCGAACGGCCTCGCGGCCACGATCGTCGGACTCGATGAGCCCCAGACGGGCAAGAGCAGGACGCACACCTTCACCGAAGTGGTAGGCCTCTTCGAGATGCGGATATCCGGACAGCACAAAGTGTTCGAGTCCGAGATTTGCATACTCCGCGATGAGATCGGCGACCTCCGCGTACGACCCGACGAGCGCAGTACCCGCACCTCCACGGACCAAGCCGACACCCGACCACACGCCGGGATGAATCTGGAGCGACCGCGGATCGCGGGATCCGTCGAAATTCGATCCCCGACCGTGCAATTCGGACATACGACGCTGACCCTCGGACTCCGACTGCGCGAGATTGCGCTGCGCATTGGCGACGGTTTCCGGATCGAGCGCGGTGAGCAACCGCTCCGCCTCGGCCCACGCCTGCTCAGTGGTCTCCCGTGCGATCACATGGAACCGGATGCCATGCCGGACGCGTCGTTCCTGTGCCGCGGCGAGGCCGTCGATCCAGGAGATCTTGTCGGCCACTGCATCTGGCCGCTCACCCCAGGTCAGGTAGACGTCGGCGAACTTGGCCGCCACATCGCCTGCCGCAGGCGACGACCCACCGAAGAACACCTCCGGCGCCGGATCGGGTTGCCGGCCGAGCTGAGCGTTCTCGACCCGCAGGTATTTCCCGACGACGTCGACCGGCTCGGGTGACGTCCACAGCTTGCGGACGATGTCGAGGAACTCGCCGCACCGCTCGTAACGCGCGTTCTTGGTGAGGAAGTCGCCGAACGCCCGCTGCTCACTCGCCTCACCACCGGTCACGACGTTCACCAGCAGGCGACCCTCCGACTGCCACTGGAACGTCGCTGCCATCTGCGCGGCCAGCGTCGGACTGAGCAGTCCCGGCCGGAAGGCCACCAGGAACTTGAGTGTCTCGGTCGCGTCGATCAAGGCCGCCGTCGTGAGCCACGCGTCCTCACACCACAATCCGGCCGGGGTGAGCACGGCCTCGAAGCCGTTGATCTCGGCCGCTCCCGCCAACTGCTTGAGATAGCGGAGATCCGCCCGCCGGTCTCCCGACATCTGACTGCCGTGACCACCGGCGATCAGATTGCGCGAGTCTCCGTACGTGGGCAGGAACCAGTGGAATTGCAGTGACACCAGGTGCCTTTCATGTGGTCGGGGCGCAGGCGATCGCCAACCCCCGCGGATGTGGTCCGACGAGTAGTGTCGGACCACATCATTGCGCTGCCCACCCTTGAAATCGCCCTGGTTGCAACATCGACCCACCCGCCGACGTCGTCGGCGATCGTGGAGGCGGGAAGAGTGAGGCCGTCCGGAACGGTCTCCGTGAGGAGCCACCGAGGGCACATTTCCCTCGGATGCACGCCAGGAAGACCGTTTCAGACGAGGCCGATCGTCCCGGCGATCCGACCCGGCAGACGAACCATCGATCCACCGGAGCGTCTCGAAGAAGGTAGGGGAAGAAACTCTTCCCCTAACCTTGGTGTCCTCCCCGCAAACTTTCTAGGGGGCGACTCCGAACATCGGGGAACAAACTTCCTCCCCTAGATTTAGTGGGACGGCCGCGGCCGGGTCCATTACATTTGCCCAGGTCAGCGGGATGGTCACCTGACTCGTCGAATCAACCGCCGGTACGCCACTGCCCCATGCCGAGGAACACCATGACGAGTTGGCGTTCGGTGCGTTCGACGACGTCGCGCTCGGCATCGCGCCCCCGGTACTCACCGTCGATCAGATCCGCGACGGCGGTCAGCATGATGGTGACGATGAGGTCGGCGGCGAGTTCGAGGTCCTCGGCCTCCCACCCGACGAGGGCGGGCATCCGCGCGAGGTCGATGGCGAGTTCCTTGGAGAACAGCCGCAATTCGGTGTCGATGGCGCGTCGAACCTCGGCGATCCCGCCATGTTGTTCGCGGATCAGGAAGCGGAACGCGGGTTCGTTCTCGTGGACGTGCCGCAAGAGGATGGCGAGTGAATTCTGCGCGGTCGGCAGCGCCTGACGACTGGCCAGATCACGCCGACCGTCCCGCAACGCACGACGCAGCACCCGCATCGAATCCTCGACCAGGGTGACGCCCAGATCCTCCATCGACGCGAAGTGGCGGTAGAAGGCCGTCGGCACGATTCCGGCGCCACGTGCCACCTCACGCAGGCTGATGCTCCCGAAGCTGCGCTCACCCACCAGGGTCAACGTCGTGTCGAGGAGAGCCTGACGCGTCTGGTTCTTCTTGTCGGCACGCGACTGCGTCTCACGCTGGCTCGTGTGTCGCGTCCGGGTCACCATCCGAGTCTAAGTGGTGCTGCCGGCACATTCGGGCACGACCCTCCGCGCCAAGTGACAGCCGTCACGGCAATCAACCCTTGACGCGGCACCGCGCCCGTGTGTCACACTTTTCCGTGTACAGTTGTTCACTGAAACAACCCAGAACGGAGCCCGCCCATGAGCATCCGCACCCCCCAAACTCGCACCGCCGACGCCACCGCGTCGACCGGCCGACTCAACCGTTGGTTCGGTTCCATCGTCGAAGCGGCAATGTCGCCGCATCCGGTGGATCGCTACCTCGAACTCATCGACCCGATGCTGACCTGGCGCGACCTGCGTGCGCAGATCGTCCGCGTCGAGCACCCCACCCCGCACACTGTACGCCTCCAACTGCGGCCCACGCGGCAGTGGAAGGGACACCGAGCAGGCCAGTTTGTGCAGCTCAGCGTCGTCATCGACGGCGTTCGGCACAGCCGCTGCTTCTCGCCGGCCAATGCCGCGGGACGCGACGGCGACATCGAACTCACCATCGCTGCCCACGACGACGGCTTTGTCTCCCGTCACTTGGCCGCCACGGCCCGCGCGGGCGACGTCGTCGGCCTGTCGCAAGCCCAGGGCGAGTTCACCCTGCCTGAGTCCGATCCTCGTTCGGTCGTCTTCATCAGCGGCGGCAGCGGTGTTACACCTGTACTCTCAATGCTGCGCACACTGCTGTCCGACGACTACGACGGACCGATCACCTTTGTGCACTACGCGCCGACACCCCGCGAGGCCGCATACCGTGCCGAACTCGCATCGCTGGCGGCGGTGAATCCGAACCTCGACCTGCGCTGCTACTACACGCGAGTCGATGACGACCATTTCAGCGAAGCGCATCTCGATGGCGTCGCCGACCTGGTCGACGCGGACGTGTTCGTGTGCGGCCCCGGAGCCCTGATGGACGCCGTGTCGGACTTCCACGAGGCCGCAGGACTGCATCGGCCGCTGCACACCGAGGCATTCACCCTCGCCGCACCGATCGCCGTCGACCCCGACGAACCGATCACCGGCGAACTGGCCTTCCTCGCCTCCGGCGCCACCACGACCAACGACGGTCGTCCGATCCTCGATCAGGCCGAATCGGCCGGCCTGACGCCCGAGTCCGGATGCCGCATGGGCATCTGCTTCTCATGCACCGCGACCAAGCTCTCCGGATGCACCCGCAATGTGCTGACCGGAGAACTCGACACCGAAGCCGACAAACAGATCCAGCTCTGCATCAACGCCCCGGTCGGCGACGTCGACATCGACATCTGACCGCCACCACCCCGCAATCGCCCAACACCCCTACGGAGGTATCACCATGACCATCGAGCTCACCCGTGACACCGAACTCCGCCCCGCCCATCTGCCTGCGGTGATCGAACCCGAGGCAACCAAACCGACATCCGACGCGACCGCGGAAACAACCGTGATCGATCCGGCGGCCACGCAGGTGACCGACCCCAATACCGTCGTTCTCTCCTATGAGCAGGTCGAGGCACTCGGTCGCGACCTGGACAAATTGCGCGCCCGGATCGTCGCCGACCTCGGCGAGAAGGACCGCGAATACCTGTACTCGGTCATCCGCGCCCAACGCGGGTTCGAGGTCACCGGACGGGCCCTGATGTACCTGGGTTTCTTCCCGCCCGCATGGATCGCGGCGGTCGGCGCACTCTCGGTCTCCAAGATCCTCGACAACATGGAGATCGGCCACAACGTCATGCACGGCCAGTACGACTGGATGCGCGAGGACACCTACAACTCGCGCGAATTCGAGTGGGACACAGTGTGTCCGGCCGACCAGTGGAAGCACAGCCACAACTACCTGCACCACACCTTCACCAACATCATCGGTGAGGACCGCGACATCGGCTACGGCATCCTGCGCATGGCCCGTGACCAGAAGTGGAATCCCTACTACCTGGGCAACCTCGGTTACGCCACCGCCCTGATGCTGCTGTTCGAGTGGGGCGTGATGCTGCACGATCTCGAAGCCGAGAACATCATCGCGGGCAAGCGCAAGTGGACCGACATCAAGGGCCTGGTGAAAGGCATGTGGCGCAAGGCCGGTCGTCAGGTGCTCAAGGACTACGTCGTCTTCCCGGCGCTGACCGGACCGCTGTTCGTGTCGACTCTCGTCGGCAACGCGAGCGCCAACCTCGTGCGCAACCTGTGGACGTTCTCGATCATCTTCTGCGGCCACTTCCCCACCGGTGCACAGACATTCACCTCCGAGGAATGCGCAGACGAGACGCGCGGACAGTGGTACCTGCGGCAGATGCTCGGGTCGGCCAACATCACCGGAAGCCCGCTGTTCCACATCATGAGCGGCAACTTGTCGCATCAGATCGAGCACCATCTGTTCCCGGACATCCCGGCCAGCCGCTACCCGGAGGTGTCGGGCGAGGTCCAGGAGATCTGCGAACGCTACGGGTTGCCCTACAACACCGGTTCGCTGAGCCAGCAGCTCGCGTCGACCTGGAAGAAGATCGCCAAGCTGTCGCTGCCCAATTTCATGACGCGCGACGACGATGACCTCACCGTCATCGTCGAGCGCAACAAGCCGGCGGACGTTGCCTGAACGGTCCGCGACGTCCCATGGCACCACCACCTTCCGGGCGGTATCGTCGTCGGCGATGCCGCCCGGGTGTGGTTTCCCCGGATGGTCCCCAGCGACAAGGAGTCCGATCAGATGGTCGATCGCATCGAACGCAACAAGGACCTGATTCAAGAGCTCGTCGAGTCGACCGCCAATCACGTCGGTCAGATCGCGACCATCATCACCGGCGCCGTCGCCGGTGTGGCCCGTGAGGTCGGTGAGATCTTCACCGACGGTTTCGAGATGCGTGAGGCCGCGCGTAAGGCGAAGCTCGACGAGGAACGCATCCTCGATGCCGACCTGGTCGACGAGATCGTCGATGCGGAACCCGCGGACGCCGAGCTCGAGGACGCAGAGCTGGCCGACCTCGAAGACGACGACATCGAGGATGAGCCGCTGAACATCGAGGCATCGATCGAGGCGCCCGTCGTGCCGCAGGAACTCGACTCACCCGAGATCGACACCGACGATTCCGGAGACATCCACGACGTCACCCTCGAGGGTGCGATGGAGGCTCCGGTCGCGCCGGAGTAGCGATTGCCCAGGTCGCCACGGTCCTGTCACCGTTGACAGTGCGCCTCAAACCGTTGACCGTGCGTCGCAAATCGTTGACCGTGCATTCCGCAATAGGTCAGCGACTTGTCATGGTCGTCGACGCGCCAGGAGATGCAGCTCCGGGAACCGGTGTTCGTCGTCGGGGCGGCTGATCATTCGCCAGACTTCGTCGAAGCCGCTTTCCTTCAGTTGTGCAGCGAGGTGATCCGGGTGACGCAGCCATGCTCTGGCAACCCGGTGGTCGAACTCCTCCTCGGTGCCGCGGTCCAGGGTCTGGCACGCGATCAACACGGGGCTTCCGTCAGAAAGGCGACTTGACCAGGCTCGCAGCACCTGCGGGAGCACCGACGGAGACACGTGGATCAGGCTGAAGCGCGCCAGGATCGCGCCGATACGGAGGTCGGCGGCGGTGCCGCGCAGGTGTGCGTCGTCGGCAATGAACTCACAGTGCGGGTGGCCGGTGCGCGCGAGTTCGACCATGCCGGCACTGGGTTCGATCCCGACGATCGGCAGGCCGCGATCATGCAGGTCGGCGGTGACATGACCAAGGCCGCATCCGATGTCGACGACGACATCGCCACCGAGTTGCGCAGCGGCCGTGTCGGCGAACGCGTGGACCGCGTGTCGCTCCAACGAGGTGATGTACGGGGTGGGAAAGGTGTCGGCGTACAGAGCGGCGAGGGCGTCGTATCCGGGCTGACTCACCGGTTCATTGTGGGCTATGAGCCGCTTCCCACCGCAGTCATCGCCGCCTCGGCGTGTGTCAGCTCTGCGCGGGTTCGGGTGTGCGCAGCGAGATGTTGTTGCAGGCCTCGCACACGGTGTCCGGGATGACGCCGCGACGCTGCAGGAAGCCAAAGATGGTGCAGCCCAGGCAGAAACCGAAAACGAACTCGAGTGTCGCGGCGACGATGAGGACACCGACGACGAGCTGGGCGGCGAGTCCGAAGCCGAGCAGACTCAGGATGAGGGCCGTGGTGCTCACCACGAGGCCGATGGTCTGTGCGAACCGCTTCGGCGGACCAGGAACGAGCTTCGTCTTGCGCCAGATTTTCGGTGCGATCACCCGCACCGACAACTGGCCGAACGGCGACAGCTTGGGTCCCGAAAGCACACGAAGCGCGAAGCCGATCGCCAACACCGCGTACAGCGCCCAATGGTTGACGGCGACCGTCACGATCGCCAGCGCGACGACCAGGCCGGCGGTCGAACGCGCTGCGTAGTCGTTGACCGGATTGGGAAAGGTGAACACCGACGGTGTCGACACTCCTGACCTCCTGTGTGGGTGCGTAACGAAACCAAGCTACGCGTGTGCGCCCAGCAGGCCAAACGTTGGACCCACTGCGGGTCTAAACCGGCCGGGAATGCACGGTCAACGATTTGGGACGCACGGTCAACGGGGGTCGAGGAGGCCGAGGGCGATACCGTCGAGGATGTCGTGCTCGCTCACCACGAGTTCGGTGATGCCCGCGCGCGCCGACAACTCGCGGGCCAGTTCCATCGTGACCAGGGAACCACCGCCGATCACGTCCACCCGACCGGGATGCATCGGTCCGAGGGCGGCGCGGTCGGCGCGCGTCATCGACACCAGCCGTCGGCACACCTGGTCGAGGTCGTCGAGCGGGATCCGCGACAAATGGATGACCTCGGGATCGTAGGTGTCGAGTCCGGCACCGAGTGCCGCCAGCGTCGTCATCGTTCCGGCCACGCCCACCCAGGTGCGGGCGCCGTCGACGGGCACCGCCGCAAACGCCTCGGCAAGTCGCTCCCGCGTGAACGCCTGCGCCGCGGACACCTCGGCGGGGGTCGGCGGATCTGACGGCAGACACCGCTCGGTCAGCCGAACACACCCGATGTCGGCCGAAAAAGCGGCGCGCACGCCGTCGGCCCCGCCTGTCCCCGTACCGCCGAACACCACCTCGGTGGAGCCACCGCCCAGGTCGGTGACGACGAAAGGCCCTTGCGCCGAATCCAATTCGCCGACGGCGCCGCGGAACGAGAGCCGCGCTTCCTCGTCGCCGGTGATCACCTCGGCGATCGCGTCGGGCACCACACAACCCAGGAGTTCGGCCGTCATGCCGAAGAACGCATCACGGTTCGACGCATCGCGGGTGGCCGAGGTGGCCACCATGCGCACCTGCTCGACCCGGTGCGACCGCATGATCTCCACGTAGTCGGCGAGCGCGATCCGGGTGCGGTCGATCGCCTCATCGGCGAAGCGCCCGGTGGCGTCGACCCCCTGCCCGAGCCGGACGACCCGCATCTCGCGGTGGATGTCGATCAACCGTCCCGAGTCGTCGGGCCGCGCGACGAGCAGGCGGATCGAGTTGGTGCCGCAATCGACCGCCGCAACGACGGTCACGATTCGTCACCCTCGGTATCGTCCGCCGTCAGATGCGGCCAGTCCGCCGGAATGGCTGTGCCGCGAAGACCGTTGTCGGCGGCGAGCGCCACCGCCTCATCACCGAGCGGGTTGACTCCCGGCCCCTTGGCCAGCGAGTGCGCGATCAGGACATGCAGGCATTTCACGCGGTCGGGCATCCCGCCACCGGTGAAGTCGGTGCCCAGCGACTCGATCGCATCGCGTTCAGCGAGATAACTCTCGTGCGCACGGCGATAGGCCGCCGCGAGTTCAACGTCTTCCGCGAGCCTGGCGGTCATCTCCCTCATCACCCCGGCCGACTCCTGGCGGCTGGCCTCGGCGGTCAGCCGTGGATCGGTGAGGTAGTAGAGCGTCGGGAACGGTGTGCCGTCGGGCAGCTTCGGAGCGGTCTTCACCACGGCCGGCACTCCGTCGGGCGTTCGGTAACTCACCTCGATGACGCCACGCGGCTCCCGGCCGAGCTGTCGCGCAACGATCTCGAGGTCGGCGTCGAAGGTGCTCACCGGACGCCGGGAGGAGTCGCGACCGAATCCCACAGTCGGCCGTACCACGGTGCGCGAGCACGCTTTTCGGCTGCCGCGGCTGCGGCTCGACGCTGTTCGTCGCCGGGGTACATCATCACCAGCGGCGTCTCACCCGGCTTCACGAACAGAAGTTCCGACCGTGCCTTGGCCTCGATGTAGGCCGGGTCTTCCTGCTCATTCACCTTCTGCCGGTAGTCGGCGAGTTCACGTTCCTTCTCCACGTTGGCCGCCGTGAGCTGACGCAACTCGGAGCGCTGGGCGAAGTAGGTACGCATCGGCATCGCGAGGGTGAGCGCCACGATGCTGATCACCAGAGCCAGCACGACGGCCCGCTTGGCGTCGACATGCCGAACCCGCGACACCAACGCTGCCGAACGGGACCCGTCCGGGCGCCGACGGGCGTTCGAGATCCGACGCGGACGCTTGCGCGTGCTCTGCTCGTCGGCGCCGACGGTGTCGAGTTCGTGCTCGCCGGTCTGGGTGACCGAGTCGGGTGCGTCGGTCTGGGTGGCCGACTCCGACGCGTCGGCCTGGGTTGCGGTCGGCCGGCGTCGGCGAGTCTGGCGTGCGCGCTCACGCGAGCGCGCATCGCCTCGCGAGTCGCGGACCCGCCGACGCCCAGCACTGTCACTGAGCCCACGGTTAGCCATGGGCTCCAGCTAATCACGAACCAAACGAAAAACGCGGGAAGGCGAGGTCACCGGCGTAGCGTGCCGCGTCGCCGAGACCTTCCTCGATGCGCAACAGCTGGTTGTACTTGGCGACACGCTCGCTGCGCGCCGGCGCACCCGTCTTGATCTGACCACACGCGCAGGCAACGGCCAGGTCGGCGATGGTGGTGTCCTCGGTCTCACCGGACCGGTGGCTCATCATCGTCTTGTAGCTGTTGTTGTGCGCCAGGGCCACCGCGTCGAGGGTCTCGGTGAGCGTGCCGATCTGGTTGACCTTCACCAGAAGGGCATTGGCGACTCCCTCGGTGATCCCGCGTTCGAGACGCTCGGGGTTGGTCACGAACAGGTCGTCACCGACGAGCTGCACCTTGTCGCCGACCGCCTCGGTCAGCTTGGCCCACCCGTCCCAGTCGTCCTCGGCCAGTCCGTCCTCGATCGAGACGATCGGGAAGTCGGCGATGAGCTTCTCGTAGAACGGCACCATGTCGGCGGTCGAGTAGTCCTTGCCCTCGAGCTTGTAGACGCCATCGGAGTAGAACTCGGTCGCGGCCGCGTCGAGCGCGATCACGACGTCCTTGCCGAAGTTGTAGCCGGCCTTGCCGACCGCCTCGCCGATCACCGAGATCGCAGCGTCGGTGTGGGGCAGGTCGGGTGCAAAGCCACCCTCGTCGCCGAGCGCGGTGTTGAGTCCCTGCTTGTTCAGCACGGACTTGAGTGCGTGGTACACCTCCGCGCCGCAGCGCAGGGCTTCCTTGAAGGTCGGCGCACCGACCGGGCAGATCATGAACTCCTGAAAATCGATGCCGTTGTCGGCGTGCTCGCCGCCGTTGATGATGTTCATACAGGGCACGGGCAGGATGTGCGCGTTGGGTCCGCCGATGTAGCGGAACAGCGGCAGTCCGGCCGATTCGGCAGCTCCCTTGGCGACGGCGAGGGACACACCCAGCAGCGCGTTCGCACCGACGCGGCCCTTGTCGGGGGTGCCGTCGCAGTCGAGCAGGGCCTGGTCGACGAGACGCTGCTCCTCGGCCTCGATCCCGATGACCGCCGGCGCGAGCTCACCGAGCACACCTTCGACGGCCTTGGTGACGCCTTTACCGAGGTAGCGCTCGCCACCGTCTCGGAGTTCGACGGCCTCGTGCTCACCGGTCGAGGCGCCCGACGGCACAGCGGCCCGCGTGAACGTGCCGTCATCGAGGACGACCTCGACCTCGACCGTCGGGTTGCCCCGCGAATCGAGAATCTCTCGTGCACCAACCTGCTCGATGATTGCCACGGTTCAACCCCTATTTCTCGGTGGTGGGCCGACGCATCTGGCGACGGCCAAGGTACGGGTCAAAGCCTAATCGCTAGTGCCTCGACACATGTGGCAAGGGCCGCGCACGAAACAAATTCGTGAAGTCGGCGACCCGACCAGGCCGCGGGAGCCCCACCCCCGTCGGATATCTGTACCCCCCAGCCCGACCAAGTGCACTGTGCACTTCATGGGTTCCCAGGTACAGATTCCACAAGTGCGGCGGGGGGTCGTGGAGGCGGGAAGGGTTGGAGGTCGGACCGGTGGCCAGGATCGGGCCCCTGACTGTGGTGCTCCGGGTATCTCCCGGAAGCGGACGCTGACGGGCCCGATCTCAGTCACCGATCGTGGTCATCGCGTTCCGCCGAACGCGACGCCAGGAACACGCGCCCGCAAAATCTAGGGGAAGAAGTTCTTCCCCTAGCCTTGGAGTCCTCCCCCAGAAAATTCTCGCGGATGACTACGAACCCAGGGGAAGAAACTTCTTCCCCTAGATTTTGCGGGCCGCTGGATCGCGTTTCCCCAGTTCAGAAGGAACGCTACCGAGCCACCGACCCGACGACGTCGTCGTCCCGGGGTCATTTCACGCGAGCGCACCACCACCCCGTCGGACGGCCTGTACCTCCCAACCCCGCCCACGTGCACTATGCACCTGGCCGGCCTCCGAGGTACAGATTTCCGACGGCCCGAGGGATGGTCGGTTGCCACAGATCCGGACCGGTCAGTAGCGGACGTTGATCGAGTAGGCGTTGGAGTGATCCCGCACGTCGAGGACGTAGGCCATCGAATTGTTGTAGACCTTCACGGCCTTTTCCCAGCCCGACGGCGTCGTCATGTCGCCGCCCGACGACACGCACAGGTAGCGCGCCGCCGACAGGGCCGCGTCGTCGATGTTGTCCGGGTCGGCCTTGCCGTCGCCGTTCGCGTCGACGCCGTACCGGGTCCAGGTCTCGGGGATGAACTGGAAGGGGCCCATGGCGCGGTCGTGGGTGGCGTCACCGTCGAGGCGGCCACCGTCGGTGTCGTGGATCTCGAGGTTGCCGCGCGAGCCGTCGAGCTTGGCTCCGCGGATGGGCGGTGAGGTGTCACCGTTGGCCGCGATCCGGGTTCCGCGATACGTGCCGTGTTTGCTCTCCACCCCCGCGATGCCCGCCAGGGTGGTCCAGGCCAGTCCGCATTCGGGGTGCTGCTGGCGCTGGATCTCGGCGGCGTTGCCGTAGGCCTCCATCGCGATGAGCGGGATACCCGTCGAGTCCGCGATGGGCGTGGCCCACTCACGCATGAGTTCGGCGGTACGTCCGGGCGCGTTGATGTCGATGTAGGGCTGCGGGGTCCCCGGACCGGGCGGGATGCCGTCGGGGATGTCGGGCCGGTCGAACGTGGGCAGGTCGATGCACCCGGCCAGCACGACCGACGCCGCCACCGCGGCGACGCCGACCATTGCACCCTGTACTGCCCGCGACAACGGACCACGCACACGCACTACTCACTCACTCCCTGCCTTGTTGGTCGCGACCGATTCGCACAGATCCGTCGCGACGACCACCCACCATCGCATGATGAGGACTTAAGACCCAATCGCATAGTCAACTCGCCGTCTCAGCTTCCGGTTCCCGGGATCCGGCGCTACTGTCGTCTGGTTAGCCTCACCACACTCCGCTTCGGGAGCGGGCCGTCGGAAAGAGCACGGTGGAGATTCTCGCTTCGGGTGGCGCGCCCTCGGTTTTCGCGCAGATGTTCGGAAGCGGACTGATAGGACTTCGCGAAGGCCTCGAAACCGGCATTGTGGTCATGATTCTGGTGGCCTTCGTGACGCGTGCGGGCCGCCGCGGCGCCCTCAAATGGATCTGGGCAGGTGTCGCGGCAGCGGTCGCCATGGTGGTGGTCGTCTTCCTCGTCATCCATTTCGGGACGTCGACGATGACGCCGTTGGCCGCCGAGCTGATCGCCGGAGTCGCGTCGCTGGTCGCGGTGGCGATCGTCACCTTCATGGTGCTGTGGATGAGCAAGGCCGCCTCGCACATCTCGTCGGACCTGAAGGACAGCATGTCCGACGCACTGCTGGCCGGCGGTGCGTCGGTGATGGGCCTGGCCTTCCTGGCCGTCGGCCGAGAGGGCTTCGAGACCGCGCTGCTGATGGTCGGATATGCGGAGAGCGTGTCGGGCGGATGGTGGCCACTGCTGGGTCTGCTGATCGGCGTGGTGGTCGCGATCGTGCTGACGGTGCTCCTCTATCAGGGTGCGATCCGCCTGGATTTCCACCGGTTCTTCCTCTACACCGGGATCTTCCTGATCATCGTCGCCGCGGGCATCCTCTCCTACGGGGTGCGCGCGTTGCAGACGGTCGGCTGGCTACCCGGCCTCAACAACATCGCCTTCGACATCTCCGCGAGTTACGACCAGTCGTCGTGGTACGGCACGGTGCTCGCGGGCATCTTCAACTTCCGGCCCGACCCCACCGTCTTGCAGGTGGTGGCCTGGGTGCTCTACGTCGTGGTGGTGCTGACGATCTTCCTACGCGCCAACCGCCGTCGACCGGCCGATCGCGCTCCCGCGAGCACGCCCGCCGACACCTCCCCCGAAACCCCGGCAACTCCCGACGCCGGCCGCTGAAAGGAAACCCGATGCGCAAACGCCTTCGAGCGAATCGCAAGGTAGCGACGACAATTGCCGCCGCCGCCCTTGTGTGCGCCACCCCACTGCTCCTGGTGGGCTGTACGTCGAAGACCGACTCGGAGGGCGCCATCAAGGTGACCTCGTCGGACTCGGAGTGCGATCTGGCGAGCACCGAAGCGCAGACCGGCGACGTCGATTTCACCGTGACCAACAACGGGACCAAGGTCACCGAGTTCTACGTCTATGGCAACAACAACCGGGTTCTCGGCGAGGTCGAGAACATCGGTCCGGGTGTCTCCGGCAACCTGACGGTCGAGATCGTCGACCCGGGCACCTACACCGTGGCCTGCAAGCCCGGCATGGTCGGCACCGGTATCCGCAAGGAGATCACCGTCAGCGGTGAGAAGAAGGAAAAGGCCGAGGTGCCCGCGGATGTCAACGCCGCCAAGGTCGCCTACCTCGGCTATGTCCGCAACCAGTTGAACACGCTGCAGGCACAGACCCAGTCGTTCGTGAACAACGTCAAGAGCGGCAACCTCGACGCCGCGCGCGCCCAGTTCGGTCTCGTGCGCACGCCCTACGAGCGCATCGAGCCGGTCGCCGAGTCGTTCCCCGACCTCGACCCGGCCATCGACATGCGTTGGGAGGACACCGAAAACGGCACGCAACCGTTCACCGGCTTCCACCGCATCGAACGATTCCTGTGGCCGCCGCAGCCGAACGAGATCGGTGACGGCGAAGGACAGATCAGTCCGGCCGACGCGGCCAACGCCAAGGCCACCGACACCAAGGCCAACATCGACCAGCAGGCAGACTTGTTGCTCGCCAACGTCAACAAGCTGCACGACGAGGTCAACAAGCCCGACTTCAACTTCGAGACAAGATCTTTCGTTCAGGGACCGCAGGCCCTGATCGACGAGGTCGCTGCCACCAAGGTCAACGGTGAGGAAGATCGCTACTCGCACACCGACCTCTGGGACTTCGCCGCCAACGTGGACGGTTCGGAGACGGCCATCGCGACCATGCAGCCGATCATCTCCGCCAAGGACCAGCCGCTGATGGACAAGATCACCGCGCAGTTCGCGGATGTTCGCGCCGCGATCAACCAGTTCCAGCAGGGCGAGGGTTACGTCTCCTACACGCAGGTGACACCGGAGCAGCGCAAGGATCTGTCGGCCAAGATCGACGCCTTGTCGGCGACCCTCTCGCAGGTGCCGGGCATCGTCCTGCCGCAGTAACGTCTATACGACGACTGGGACGCGATGACGGGGACACGATGAGCGAAACCACACCGGCACCGGAAGATTCAGGACGCTCGCGGCTGTCACGGCGCGCGTTGCTGGGTGGCGCCGGGGCCGGTGTGGTGGTCGCTGCGGCCGGCGGGATGGCCGTCGGCCGGGCGACTGCGCCCGAGCCGGAGGAGTCGTCGGAGATCGTCGCGTTCCGCGGCGAGCGACAGGCCGGCATCGTGACCGCGGCCCAGGATCGTCTGCATTTCGCCAGTTTCGACGTCGTGACCGAGTCGCGTGACGATCTGGTGGCCATGCTCAAAGCGTGGACGGTTGCCGCGGAGCGGATGACGCGCGGCGAAGAGACCGTCGAGAACGGCGCGACCGGGTTGGGCAACTACGTCCCACCCGCCGACACCGGTGAGGCGCTGGGACTCTCGCCGTCAAAGCTCACCCTGACCATCGGATTCGGTCCCGGACTGTTCGGACCCACCGCAGCATTTCCCGGCCGCGGCGACCGATTCGGTCTCGCCGACCGGAAACCGGCTGTGCTGCAGGACCTTCCCATCTTCGCTGCCGAGCGCATCGATCCGCTGCGCTCCTACGGCGACATCTGCGTGCAGGCCTGCGCCGACGACCCGCAAGTCGCCGTCCACGCGATCCGCAACCTCGCCCGAATGGGTTTCGGGGTGGTGGCCGTGCGATGGTCGCAGCTCGGCTTCGGTCGCACCGCCTCCACCACGCAGGCCCAGGAGACCCCGCGAAACATGTTCGGGTTCAAGGACGGCACCGCGAACCTGCGCGCGGAGGACACCGACCTGCTCGACCGCTGGGTGTGGGTGGACGCCGCCGACAATCCGCCGGGAGCCCAATGGATGACTGGCGGCAGCTATCTGGTTGCCCGTCGTATCCGGATGGACATCGAGCCGTGGGACCGCGCCAACCTCCTTGAGCAGGAGCAGATCATCGGCCGAGAGAAGAACAGCGGCGCACCGTTGGGCCAGAAGAAGGAATTCGACACCCCCGACTTCCAGATCACCTCCTACGGCGCACCCATGATCCCGCGCAATGCCCATGTGCGCCTGGCACATCCGGACAACCTCGGCGGTGTGCAGATCCTCCGGCGCGGATACAACTTCACCGACGGTTCCGACGGATTCGGCCACCTCGACGCCGGTTTGTTCTTCATCGCCTTCAACCGGGACCCGCAGACCCAGTTCATCCCGATGCAGCAAGAACTTTCACGACGCGACGCCATGACCGAATACCTGATCCCCAACGGCTCATCGATCTTCGCGGTTCCGCCCGGACTGGCCGACGGCGAGTGGTGGGGTCAGGGGTTGTTCGAGTCTTAGGGAATCAGTGCGGACCCAGCCAGCGTCGCAAGGATCCAACGGACTGTGTCACCTCACGGTAAGTTGCGTCGAGCTCCCAGGGACGCTCGGGCGCAGCGGACATCTGACCCGACCACAGTCGATAGATCGAAGACGGCGTGCGCTCGAACCAACCCTCACAGAGTTCGTTCATCGAAACGATGAGCGTCACATCTTCGGCAAACTGCATTGCACGGTACCCCCCGCAGACCCAGTACAGGTCCTTTCGACAACCTAGCGTGTGGGCGCGCATATCCAAGAACCGATGCTCGATCCACGCTGATCCCCAGTACCCCCGCGGAAGGACGCCGTACGGCGTAAACCTCGATTCAAAGTTCGTCAATGACCCATCGTGCTTCTGGTCGGCCGTGACGGTTACACAGAATCCAATCCCCGGCCTCATCAGATTGTTCAAGCAGAGCGACAATGCGGTGGTTCCGATCAGCAGGTCGTCGGCATCAAGGTTCCTCAAGAACTCAGACCTGGACATGAGCACCGCGCAGTTTCTACCGAATGCGGCTCCGCGGGACCTATCTCCGCGTCTAACCTTCACTCGCGAATCTGACGTGGACTCCAGCGGGTGCTGCACCCCCGGTCCGTCAAAGTAAACGCACCATTCCCAATTTACATCGATCTGTTCTTGGAGTGATTGATAGGTGCTCATCAGGTGATCGGTCCGCGAAGGGTCAACCGTTGTTATCACGGCGATCTCAGGTGAGCTCATTACCGACCTCCCGATCCCCTGCGTGTTATCAACCAATGCACGAATAGTATTGTCGGAACCGCCAAGACCATCCAGACGATGCTCCACAGCGCCCCGTTCCATGCACCTGAAGGAGTTGATATCGCGGCCAGAGCGTAAGTGATCGATGGAAGACCGATTAATGCCGAAATCACGGATATGAGCCAGTCACGCTTTGCCCGCTCGAGTTCTCGAGCCCGAGATTCTTCCTGAACCAATGCATTTCGCGCCTCGACACGCTCACGCAAAGCCTGCTCATGGGCCTCATGACGCCGATCGGCGGCAACAGTGATGATCTCGGACATCCTGCGGAGCTCCGCGTCGATATCGTCCAACAACTGCTGCGCATACAGCCGGCGTTGGATCTGCTGCAAGATTACAGTAGCGCGATTCCGCCTAGGGATGATGGTGAACCAGTTGTCGTTACGAAACTCGGCATATCGCTGCCCAAACCTCTCAACCTCCAAACGAAGCTCGGAAACGCCAGAGATCGTCATGTCATCGATGCGGCGCGTCTTCTCGAATGCGTCCCGTCCTAGCGCCACGAGGTCTTCGGACAAGAGCTCGAGCAGGTGAGTCTGGCGGGAACCCAGAATGAGCAGGTCCACGAAACGCGTATGGCCCAAATTCCAGAATCCTCGAAACCGCACATCGTCCGGGCTTGGATCGACACAGATGAATGCCTGCCCGATCTCAGTGACGACACCCGTCCAATCCTTCGGACAGTCGACAGTAACCTCCTCGGCTGCCGAAAGCGTGTCGCCTGGCCATTGCATGCCCGGCGCAAGTCCATAAGCAAGGGCAAATGCCCACAGTTGCTGCGGCGACCAAGCAGTGTCGCCATACTGGACACCCAGCGCCGAAACCGCAGGCAGACGTGTCGCCACACCGGATACGGACACCGAAAGGGGCGCTCTGTCGTTGACGGGGTTCTGTTGCTGCAGCGGACGGGCGAACCTCACCCGTCCGCTGGCACCGATCGCCACCAGATCGATTCCGACCGCCGCATGCAACTCGACCTCTATTGCTCGCACCACGATCCCCATCGGATCGTAATAGCTCCGCTCCTCCACATCTCCGAAGGGATCGACCCAGGGTCGACGAAGATTCTGAGAGATCAGCATCAGTTGAGTCGCATCTGGCCGATCGACCGAAATGTGGGCGATGACGAAATCGTTTGCCTGCGCGTCACTGTCACATGTAAAGGTCAGCAATTCCAGCGCTATCACAGCCACGTTGCCGCGCGTATAGCCCGGCGCGTCCAGACGCTTGTACGCCCTCGCGGATCGATTACCGCTGTTCCTGTTCGCGGTGGCGTCAGCCAGTCGCCCGGGGAACCACTCCGCAGGATCTCCACCACCACCGATTCCATTGCGCTGCAACGCTCCAGCGTAGGGATGGTCCGCCCCGGGGTACGCGCCGGCAGACCATCCCTCTGGAACAAGTAGGTCGCCAACCCTCGTTGGGACCACCAGCGCAAAATGAACACACACCCATTCGGTGCTCGCATCCCCATCGTCGCCGTCGGCGATCGTCATGCGTACCTCCATACTCCCCAGGCCCGAGCCTTGCCGTCCCGAATCTGCCCCGCCGACAAAGACCCATACGCGTCTACCGCCGATCGGGTCAATCGCTCGTGACCGTCGCTCGCGGTCAACGGAGATACCATCAGTCTTCTCGACTAACGTCGACTAGCACCCCGTGCCAGGCGTCGGCGGTGTCGAGTGTCACGTCGGCGCTCTTGGCGCGTTCCTCGGCGGCTCGCACCTGGTCGATCAAGGCGAGGACACGACGGCGGGCGGTGTCTTCGACGCTGTCGCCGTCGGCCGTCACGGTGATCGTCAGGACCTGCGGATCGATCGTCTCGACCGGATAGGCCGCGGCGGTGAGCCGTTCGAGCACCTTTTGGGTGAGGGCGAGTGCCGGCGCGGTGGTGGCGATGCCGTCGAGCACCGATCCGCGCTGCTTCTCCGCCGCCTTGCGCTCCTCCCATTCGCGGATCTGTGTTTCGAGGTCGGAATGCGCACCCGACAGCACGCCCGGTGTCCGCCCGGTCACCTTCTGGGTGAAACTGCGTGCGACGTCGTCGATGTCGAACGGGGTATCCGGATCGTCGGCGGCGATCCGCGCGTGGAAGAGCACCTGCAGCAGCAGGTCTCCCAATTCCTCGCGCAGTTCGTCCGGGTTGTCGAGTTCGATGGCGTCGAGGAGTTCGTAGACCTCCTCGAGGAGGTATCGGCGCAGTGATGCGTGGGTTTGCTGACTCTCCCACGGCCCGTTTCGGCGCAGGGTGTCCATCAGCGCGACGGCCTCGAGCAGCACGGCACCGGACACTCGCTCGGCGGCGATCACCTCCTCACCCCGAGCGATCCGGGTGCGTACGAGCGGGTGGGCCGGATCGGTGCTGACCAGCACGGCCACTGCGTCGGACCCGTCCGAGCCGGGTGGGGCGTCGACCGCGGGTTCCACGTGATCGAACTCCCAGAGCGTCGCGGCCGACACGTCCTCGGTGACCATCACCCGCCCGGACAGCAGGGTGCGGGCCCGGATCGGGATCAGGTCGGGGCGGCTGGGGTCCAGCAGAACCACGGTCATCTCGGCAGTGCGCCTTTCACTCGAACCCCCACGATCGATGCACGTCGGAATGTTTAAACCATACGTGCGGTCATTCGCAGGGCGCAGCGCCGCCACGCGGGTGGGCGACAAAGAACGTGTGTCGAGACGATTGGTGGTTGGGGTCCGCAGGTAGACCGAGTGGAGACTTCCCGGTCCGGGGCCGGTCGCCGAACACTTCGGATCAGCGACCCACCCGCCGTCTGCGGCGGCGATCATGGACGCGGGAAGAGGCTCGTCGTAGCGCAGGGGTGCGCGGTCGCTGCAGAAATCAGGGGAAGAAAACTCGTCCCCTACCTTTGGTGTCCTCCCCGCAGATTTTCTAGGAGACGACTTCGAACCCCGGGGAAGAAGTTCTTCCCCTATTTTCAGGGGCAGAGCGCTGCGGCGTTTGCCCAGGTCAGAGCGCTCGCCACCGAACTCTTCGAGTCAGCAGCGAACCGGTCAGACCACGGGAGCACACTGCCACCCCCGTCGGAAACTCTGTACCCCCTGGCCCCTCGGATGACTGAGAGCGGGCCCCTCAGGGTGGTCCGCCGGGAATATTCCGGAGGACGCTCCCCAGCGGCCCGATCCTGGTCACGGCGTCGAGGACCACGCCCCGACGAGAGGAGAAGGCTTCCCGCGTCACCGAAGAAAGTAGGGGAAGAAGACTCGTCCCCTACCCTTGGTGTCTTGCCCTATGAATTTCTAGGGGACGACTCCGAACCTCGCGGAAGAAACCACTTCCCCTACTTTCGGTGGGACAGCCGCAGCGGAGGCTCCACATAACCCCAGTTCAAGGAGGCCGAAAGCAGTACTCTTCGGATCAGTCGGCAGCGGGAGTCGGCTTGAGCTGCGTCAGGAAAGTCGTCAGGTAGACGATGAGCTCGTCGTCGCGCAAGCGTGCTGATCCCACGCCTCCGGTGCGTGGGATGGGCAGCGTCACAACGGATGTGGTCGCGCGGAAGGTGGCAGCCGGGTAGAGGCGCTTCAGGCGCACCTGCTCGCTGTCGAGCAGCGGCAGCGGCGAGATCTTCATTCCTGTTCCGGCCAAGCCGATCTCGGTGACGCCACGCTCGCGACAACGCAACCGCAGGCGCGCGATCGACGCCAATCGTGTTGTCTCGACCGGGGGCTCGCCGTAGCGGTCGGTGAGTTCGGCGATCACGCCGTCGACTGCGGCGTCGTCGGTGGCCGACGCGAGCTTGCGGTAGGCCTCGAGTCGTAGGCGGTCGGAGTCGACATACTCGACCGGAATGTGCGCGTCGACCGGCAGGTCGATGCGCACCTCCCCGGTTTCCTGGGTGGTCACTTCACGCCCGTCGGCGGCTGCGCGGTAGGCTTCCACGGCCTCCCCGACGAGCCGGACGTAGAGGTCGAAACCCACGCCCGCCACATGCCCGGACTGCTCCGCACCGAGCACATTACCGGCACCGCGAAGCTCGAGATCCTTGAGCGCCACCGCCATTCCGGCACCGAGCTCGTTGTTCTGCGCGATCGTCGCAAGGCGGTCGTAAGCCGTCTCGGTCAATGGCCGCTCAGGGCTGTACAGCAGGTAGGCATACCCGCGTTCGCGGCTGCGGCCCACACGGCCACGCAACTGGTGCAACTGGGAGAGCCCGAGGTTCTCCGCACGGTCGACGATCAGCGTGTTGGCATTCGAGATGTCCAGGCCGGTCTCGATGATCGTGGTACACACCAGCACGTCGAACTCGCGATTCCAGAACCCCGACACCGTTCGTTCCAGCTGATCCTCGTTCATCTGACCATGCGCGACAACAACCTTCGCCTCCGGAACCATCGCGGAGATGTCGCGCGCGGTCTTGTCGATGGTCGACACCCGGTTGTGCACGTAGAAGACCTGGCCGTCACGCAGGAGTTCGCGCCGGATGGCGGCGGCGACCTGCTTCGGCGCGTAGGCGCCGACATAGGTGAGGACGGGATGACGTTCCTCCGGCGGGGTGAGGATCGTCGACATCTCCCGGATCCCGGCCATCGACATCTCCAGTGTGCGCGGGATCGGCGTCGCCGACATCGTCAGCACATCCACATGCGTCCGAAGGGATTTGATGTGTTCCTTGTGTTCGACGCCGAAGCGCTGCTCCTCGTCGACGATCACCAGACCCAGATCTTTCCAGGTGACGCCGGTCTGCAGCAGGCGGTGGGTGCCGATCACGATGTCCACCTCACCGCTCGCCATCGCGCCGATGACCTCTTTGGACTCTTTGGCGTCGGTGAACCGCGACAGGCCGCGAACCCGCACCGGGAACCCGGTCATCCGTTCGGAAAAGGTCTGAAGATGTTGTTGCGCAAGGATCGTCGTCGGGACCAGCACGGCAACCTGCTTGCCGTCCTGCACCGCCTTGAAAGCGGCGCGGACCGCGATCTCGGTCTTTCCGTAGCCGACGTCGCCGACGATCACCCGGTCCATCGGCACCGGTCGTTCCATGTCGGACTTGACCTCGGCGATGACGGTGAGCTGGTCGACGGTCTCGGTGAAGTCGAAGGCGTCTTCCATCTCCTGCTGCCAGGGGGTGTCGGGCCCGAACGCGTGACCGGGAGCGGCATGCCGCGCGGCGTAGAGTTGCACGAGCTCGCCGGCGATCTCACGGACCGCCTTGCGCGCCTTGCGCTTTGTGTTCTGCCAGTCCGATCCGCCCAGTTTGGACAGCGACGGCTGCTCGCCGCCGACGTAGCGGGAGAGCTGGTCGAGGGCATCCATCGGGACATACAATCGGTCGCCCGGCTGGCCACGCTTCGACGGTGAGTACTCGAGCACCAGGTACTCCCGCCGCGCACCCGACACCGTGCGCTCGATCATCTCGACGAATTTGCCGATGCCGTGCTGGTCGTGGACGACGAGATCGCCTGCGGTCAGCGCCAGCGGATCGACCTGGTTGCGACGCTTGGCCGGAAGTCGGCGCCCGTCACGGACATTCGCGACCCGGGTGCCGGTGAGATCGGATTCGGTGACGATGACCAACCCGGCGTCGGGACACACCAGCCCCTGACGCAAGGTGCCGCCGAACACCGTCACCTCGCCCGGCTGGGGCCGGTACCCGGGTTCGGCAAGCACGTGCGGAACTTCGGCGTCGGCCAGCCGCTCGCCGACGCGCTGGGCAGTTCCCTTGCCCGCCACCACGATCGCTGCCGTCTTACCACCCGTCACATGCGCGCGCAGTTGTGCGAACACCGCGGCGATCTCGTCGTTGTTGCCGCGTGGAGCCGGGCCCGCCGCGAGATCGAGCTCCACCTCGTCACCCGAGCCGGTGGACAGCGGACTCATCGTCCACCACGACCGCCCCGCCGCCAACGTGGACTCTTCCACCCCGTCGAGCGGCCGGTAGGCACTCGCCTGCAGATCCACTCCGAGGGTTTGCGACGAACGCCCGTCGATCGGGGCCGAGGCGCCCATCGCCGCAGCGGTCCACGACGCCTCGAGGAACTCTGCACCCGTCTTGGCCAGATCGGCTGCGCGCGTGCGCACCTTCTCGGGATCGAGGATCAGTACCCGCGTCCCGTCCGGCACCACTTCGGTGAGGAGTTGCATCTCACCGTCGACGAGTGCCGGGATGAGAGCTTCCATGCCGTTGACCGGAATACCCTCGGCCAGCTTGGTCAGCATCTCGGTGAGCGTCGGGTCACCCTCGGACTTCTCGGCGAGTTCGGCTGCCCGACTGCGTATCTGGTGGGTCAGGAGCAACTCGCGGCACGGGTGGACGATCACTGTGGACGCGTCGACCTCGGGCTGGCTGCGCTGGTCGGCCACGGAGAACGCGCGCATCTCGGTGATCTCGTCGCCCCAGAACTCGACGCGCACCGGGAAGTCGGCGGTGGTGCCGAAGACGTCGAGGATGCCGCCGCGTACCGCGAACTCGCCGCGGCGGCCGACCATGTCGACCCGCTCGTAAGCCATCTCGACCAGGTCGACGAGCAAGCGGTCGAAGTCGATCTCGAGACCCTCACGGAGAGTGATCGTGGTGACGTCACCAAGTCCCGGTGCCATCGGCTGCACCAGCGAGCGCACCGTGGTGACCACGACTGCGAGCGGGCGATCGCCGGGATCGGCGAGCCGATGGAGAACTGCGAGTCGCTGGCCGACGGTGTCGGCGCTGGGCGACAGCCGCTCATGCGGGAGCGTCTCCCAGGAGGGGAACTGGGCGACCGCTTCGGGGTCGTCGAGCAGCTCGCCGAGTTCGGCGGTCAGGTCGTCGGCCTCCCGTCCGTTCGCGGAGACGACGAGGAGCGGGGCCGCTGAATCCTTGGCCAGGCAGGACACCACGAACGGTCGTGCGGCGTCGGGAGCGGTGATGTCGAGGCGGCGTTCGTCGCGTCGTGCGACGAGTCCGTGGATCGCCGTGTCGGCGCAGGCAAGTTCTGAAAGCCCGACGAGGGCGCGCGGAGTCGACACTCCAGCAATTGTAGGTGGGACGCCGGGACGGCCACGATCACCCCGGCCACCTGTGGAAACAAACCGGACCGCAGTTCTGTTTAGTAAGATATGTCCATGTCAGAGCCCACCGACGCCCCCCAGTCGGATCGCATCCCCGCGTTGTTCCTCAGCCACGGCGCCCCGCCGCTGGTCGACAGCGAGATATGGGTCGAGCAACTTGCCGGCCTCTCCGCAGACCTCCCGCGCCCGACCGCGATCCTCGTCGTGTCCGCGCACTGGGAAGCCGCACCACTGACCATCGGGTCCACCGACCCGCACACCCCGCTGACCTACGACTTCTGGGGCTTCCCGGACCGCTTCTACGAGACCACTTACTGGTCACCCGGCGCCCCGGAGCTCGCCCGACGCGTCGCGGCGTTGATGCCCGACGGCGAGCCCGTCGCGCACGCCCCGAATCGCCGGCTCGACCACGGTGCCTACGTCCCGCTCACCGTCATGTACCCGGACGCCGAGATTCCGGTTCTCCAGATCTCCCTACCGACACTCGACCCGGAGCGACTTCTCGACCTCGGCCGTCGACTGGCGCCGCTGCGCGCCGAGGGCGTGCTGATCATCGGGTCCGGGTTCACCACGCACGGACTTCCCTACCTCACCGATCCGCGGCCCGACGCGACACCTCCGACGTGGTCCGCCGAATTCGACGCCTGGGCACACGAACGTTTCACCGCCGGAGATGTGGAGTCGCTCATCGACTTTCGCATCAAGGCCCCGGGAATGCCGTACGCCCACCCGACCATCGAGCACTTCTCACCGCTGTTCGTCACCCTCGGCGCGAGTACGGACCCAGAACAACGCCCGGACCAGGTGATCGACGGCTTCTGGATGGGGTTGGCCAAACGGAGTCTTGTACTGACGTAGCGCGCTAGAACGTCGTGGCAATCGCCACCGCGAGTCCACTCACGCAGACCGCGCATCCGATGACTGCCCCTACTCCGAACTGGCGTTGCTTGCCGGGGGCAATTGCGCACGCTGCCGCAACCAGCGCGAACGCTACGATCACAAGGAAACCGACCACCCAGAGGTAGGTCACCGCGATCACTGCCGCACCCAGTGCAACCATCGCCGCGAATGGTGTTGCGGGACCGAAGAATCGACCGCCCATGTTCAGTGCCACACCGGCAGCAACACGGAGGTCAGACCACCAACACACGCACCAACCGCGATTACCAATGCCCAGCGGACGGCGGTGGGGCGACGCGGTGCAGCGATTGCGCGCGCCACCACCAGCGCAACTGCCACGATGACGGACTGGGTTTCGACTGCCGAAGCTGCATGCACAAAGGCCGGGCGGACGTATTGGCCAACGATCTGGCGATCTGCTGGTCGGCCGCGCCGGCGACATCCGTTATGTCGGTGGTCGCACCCTTGAACGCGCCCGCGAGCTGACCGAAGGTCGCTGTCGAGTAACCACTTCGGAAGCCGGCCGCCAACTTGAGCGCACGCAACCGCGCAGCGCACTGCTGGATCTCGACGGCAGCCGATGTGAGTGACGATGGATCCACGACAAGATCTGACATGCGCTTCCCCCCTGGTTGTTTCGCGTCACGCTAACACCGGTTCAGCACTGTGGTCGACGACGATCCACAGGCGGCGCACCAAGTCACTCGTCGGAGGACCTGCGCTCCTTGGGTTCCACATAGTCGGGTCCCACCAGTTCGGGATTCGGGTCCAGGCGGGTCAGTCCGTTCCAGCACAGGTTGACAAGATGTGCTGCGACAACCTCTTTCGACGGTTCGCGGACATCAAGCCACCATTGCGCGGTGACCGACACCATGCCCACCAGCGCCTGCGCATACAGAGGTGCAAGCCCCGGCTCGAAGCCGCGGCGTTCGAAATCGCCGGCCAGGATGTGCTCGACCTGGCTGATGGCATCGTTCAAAAGGCTTGAGTACGTGGCTGTTTCGTCGGTCGACGCGGTGCTGTCGCCGCGAACCAGAATACGGAAGCCGTCGGTACGCTCCTCCATGTAGGTCAGCAACGCAAGCGCCACCTGTTGGATGCGGTACAGCGACCGGTTCTTCGTCAGCGACGACGTCACCATCTCGAGAAGGGTTTCCATCTCGCGGTCGACGACCACCGCGTACAGACCCTCTTTGCCACCGAAGTGCTCGTAGACGATCGGCTTGGACACACCGGCGCGCTGCGCGATCTCTTCGATGGACGTGCCCTCGAAGCCGCGTTCGGCGAACAATCCGCGGGCCACCTCGATCAGCTGCAGGCGACGCTGCGCACCGGTCATCCGGGCCCGCGGGGCGCGTCGCACCTCGGCGCCACCATCAGTGGGACGACTGACTGCCATGGCAACAGACTAGTACTCCGAAGGTTCTCCCAAGCGCTGCACTACGGTGTCAGACTGCACGGATGCTGAGCATCGAGGAGATTTCTGCCCGCCTGGAGATCACGCAGGCCTTGACCGACTACTCCACCGCCGTCGACGCACGACGGTTCGGTGACCTCGACCGGGTGTTCACCGCCGACGCACGCATCGACTACAGCGCGATGGGCGGAATCGTCGGTGACCTGGCCGAAGTGCAGGCGTGGCTGGGCGAGGTTCTGCCCGCCTTCACCGCCTACTGCCACTTGGTGGGCAATCACGACATAACGGTCGACGGCACTCGTGCACGGACGCGAACCCTGTGTCTCAATCCGATGCAGACCGACTCCTCGACGCATCTGTTGGGACTCTGGTACCGCGACGCGTGGATTCTGACCGACGACGGCTGGCGAATCACCGCCCGGTCGTTGGAGAAGTGCTTCGACGCCCGGGTCGCGTGACATTTCATCATCGCGAGTAAAAGCCGGGGGGCAGGCGGAATCGCCTGATCAGCAGGTCTACCGCAGTTCGCGCCGACAACAACGACGTCCAAAGAGCACCGCATGGCCGTTCGGTATGCGTAAGGTCAGATCCAAGCACCCCTGACGATGGGACGATCGTGCAGCTGTGGAACTACGTGTCCGACCATGCCGACAGGCTCACGTTCCTGACGTATCAACATGCGTCCTTGGCCTTTCAGACCGTTCTCGTCGGCACGCTCGTGGCCATAGCGATCGCGATCGGCGTCTATCGGTTGCCGCTGGTGTCGTCGCTGACACTCACCACGAGTCGCATCGCGCTGACGATTCCCTCGCTCGCCTTACTGGCGCTGCTGATCGTCCCGTTCGGGCTCGGCGTGGTGCCGTCGTTCATCATGCTGGCTTTCTTCGCGGCGCTGCCGGTGATCGGTAACGCGGTCGTCGGACTACGTTCGGTGCCACCGGCGGTCGTCGAATCCGCGCGTGGCATCGGTCTTTCCAGATTCCGCATCTTGTTCACCGTCGAACTTCCCATCGCCTGGCCGGTCATCCTCACCGGCATTCGGGTGTCCACCCAGATGATCGTCGGCGTCGCGGCGATCGTCGCCTACGTCCTCGGACCGGGACTCGGATCGTTGATCTTCAACGGGTTCTCGCGCCTCGGCGGCGCGAATGCCCTCGAAATGGCGCTCACCGGAACAATTCTCATCGTCATCATCGCACTCGTCTTCGACGCACTGCTGGTACTGCTCGGCCGCCTCACGATCTCAAAGGGACTGTCATGACCGACCTCACCGACCAACCGACCGCGCCGTCGGCCCAGCGCACGGTCACCGGGGCCGACATCCACCTCGACAAAATCGTCAAGCGGTACCGGGGACAGACCGAACCCGCGGTTCACCAGCTCGACCTCGACATCGAGGCCGGACATATCGTCGCCTTCGTCGGACCGTCAGGGTGCGGAAAGACCACGACGCTCAAGATGATCAACCGTCTCATCGAACCCACCGAGGGCCGGATCTTCATCGGGGGACGCGATGTCACCAAGGAGGATCCCGACAAGCTGCGCCAATCCATCGGTTACGTGATCCAGTCCGGTGGCCTGTTCCCGCATTGGTCGGTCGCCAAGAACATCGGCGCGATTCCGCGAGTCCTCAAGTGGGACAAGAAGAAGATCGCCGACCGCACCGACTACCTCCTCGATCTCGTCGGACTCGACGCCGCCACCTTTGCCGACCGTCTGCCCAAGGACATGTCCGGCGGCCAGCAGCAACGTGTCGGTGTCGCACGCGCTTTGGCCGCCGACCCGCCGGTCCTGCTGATGGACGAGCCGTTCAGCGCGGTCGACCCGATCACTCGGCTTCGGTTGCAGGACAGCCTGATCGCGATTCAGCACGAGCTGGCCAAGACCATCGTGATCGTCACCCACGACTTCGAAGAGGCGACCAAACTCGGCGACAAGGTCCTCATCCTCTCCGAGGGCGGCCACATCGAGCAGTACGCGACTCCCGAAGAGATCCTTGCCAATCCGGCGACGCCGTTCGTGGAGGACTTCATCGGGTCGGGTGCGACGCTGGCCCAGCTCACGCTGACCCGGGTGCGCGACGTCGCGCACGCCGACATCGTCACCGCCAAGGTCGGCGAGCCGGCCGGACAGGTGATAACGCGAGCGCGCGCCGCCGGACACACGTGGGTGGTCGTCGTCGACGAGCACGGGCGGCCACGCGCGTGGCCGTCGCTCGACGAACTCGCCTCCAAACCGGAGGTCTCCGACTACGTCGACGCGCGATTGCCGGTGGTCGCGCGGTCGTCGACCCTCAATGACGCACTCGACACCATGCTGGCCGCCAGCCAGGGCGGCGTGCTGGTCGCCGACGCGCAGGGCGCGGTGGTCGGAGCCCTCAACATCGACGCGGTCATGGACATCATCCGCGGGCAGCTCGCCGAAGCCCGCGCGCAGGAAGATTCCACGTCGTACGCCGAACACGCCGAGGGCACCGGCCCCATCGACGTCACCGAAGTGCTCGACGTACCCACCGAGACCGATCCCGACGGGTCCGCGCCGCGATGAAACAACGATTCAAGAGCACGCCCCTGGATGTGTGGCTGGAGCCGTTGGTCATTCTGGTGGTCGGCGTCGGCTACTTCATCTGGTACGCCACCACCGATTTCACCGAGGTCGAGGAGACCTCACTGGCCTGGGAAACGTTGCAGTCGACCATCTTCGACCACATCAAACTCACCCTCACCGCGACGCTCATCGTCATCGTGATCGCCATTCCGCTCGGCATCGCACTGACCCGGCCGTCGATGCGCCGGCTCAACCCGATCGTCGTCAACATCGCCAACGTCGGTCAGGCTGCTCCCGCCCTCGGCCTGCTGGTGCTGTTCACCTTCTGGCTCGGTACCGGCTTCAAGACCGCCGTCGTCGCGCTCGTGGTCTACGCCGTGCTGCCGATCCTGCAGAACACGATCGTCGGTCTGCGACAGGTCGATCCGCGGACCGTCGAAGCAGCCCGCGGCATCGGCTACTCGGGTTTGCGCACCCTGGTCCAGGTGGAATTGCCCCTCGCGGTTCCGGTGATTCTCAACGGGGTGCGCACGGCGCTGGTGATCCTGGTCGGCACGGCGACGCTGTCCGTCTTCATCGGCGCCACCAGCCTCGGCACGCTGATCAACACCGGGATCACCCTCTTCTTACCCAAACTCCTTGTGTCCGGGGCGATCCTGGTGGCCCTCCTCGCGATGATCATCGACTGGCTCGGCCGACTGTTCGAATTGGCCGCGACCCCGCGAGGTGTGCGATGAGACCACGCCGCCTGCTCACCCTGGCCATCAGCATCCTGGCCACGATTGCGCTGCTGGCCGGTTGCGGGCTGGTCAGTTCGTCGGGCACGTTCCAGAGCGCCGCACTGCCGGACGGTGCGCGCCCGCTCGACGGCGCCGACATCGTCGTCACGTCGAAGAGCTTCACCGAGGGCGTCATCCTGGGCAAGATCACCGCAACCTACCTTGCGGCCGCCGGCGCCAACATCACCGACCTGACCGGCGCGCCCGGGTCTGCGTCGTCGCGGCAGGCGATCCTCAACAACGACGCCGACATCGTGTGGGAGTACACCGGTACCGCGTGGCTGAACTATCACAACCAGACCGAGACAATCGCAGATCCGCAGGAGTTGTGGCGAGAGGTCGCCGCGATCGAGGAGAGCGAACACGACCTCATCTGGATGGCGCCGGCCAACTTCAACGACACCTACGCTTTCGCTGCCGCCCCTGCCGTGCACAAACGACTGAACGTGCACACCATCTCCGACATCACCCGTCTCCCGGTGAAGGAACGCACCTTCTGCGTCGATGACGAGTTCTTCTCTCGGCCGGACGGTTTCGTGAAGATGCTCGCCGCCTACGGCATGCCGTACAACACCCCCGACGGTGTGCCCATCCAGAACGTCACGCGCATGGATGCCGGCGTGATCTACACCGCCACCGCCGACAGCGACCCCTGCAATTTCGGCGAGGTGTACACCACCGACGGCCGCGTCAAGAACCTCGGACTCGTCCTCCTCGAGGACGACAAGAAATTCTTCCTCCCCTACAGCGGCACCGCGGTGGTGCGTGGCGAGATCCTGCGTCAGTACCCACAGCTGCGCGGCCTCCTCGACACCATCTCCAAGCGCCTCACCAACGAGGTGATGCTCGACCTCAACGCCCGCGTCGACATCGACGGACAGGACCCCGCCGACGTCGCCTACGACTGGCTCGTGAGTCAGGGACTGGTCGTCGAGGACGACCCGGACGCGTGACTATGCCATTGCGTGATGGTACGTTGCCATTATGCAATGTCAGAGTTCGACGCTCTCGGACACCGAAGAAGTATCACGCCGTCTACTGACCTCCGCGGCGCGCCTCTCGCGTAACGCGATGACCGAGATCGACTGGAACGCGCCGATGGACCCCGCGCACTACGGGTGCAGCCCCGAGTGGTCGACGCTGTACGGAACCGCATATTGGGACGAGATGACCGAGCAGCAGCGTGTGACGCTGACCCGACACGAGTTCGCGTCGATCATGAGCATCGGCATCTGGTTCGAGATGTTGTTGCAGCAGTTGGTATTACGCGACCAGTACCTCGGCGACTACCATCGCGCCGAGTATCAGTTCGCGCTCACCGAGATCGCCGACGAATGCCGCCACTCGCTGATGTTCGCCAAGGCGACCGAGAAGATGGTCGGCACGTCCTATCGGCCACATCCGCGAATCGGCAAGGCCGCCAAACTCTTCGGCGCCACCGCGAAGGACGAGGTGGCCTACGCGGGCATCCTCGTCGCCGAGGAGATCCTCGACGTCTTCCAACGCGGATGCATGCGCGACGATCGAGTCCTCCCCTTCATCCGGACCGTCAACGAGATCCACGTCCTCGAAGAATCCCGGCATATGAAGTACGCCCGCGAGCAGGTGCGCGAGGCGATGGCGGCAGCCGGACCCCTCAAGCAGCGCTGGAGCGCGTATCACACCGCCGTCGCTGCGTCGTTCATCTTCACCAGCCTTGTTCGGCCACAAGCATATTCCGACGCCGGACTCGACAAGTACCGTGCCGTCGCCGAGATGCGTCGCAACCACCATTTCCAGTCGATGGTGCGCACCGGGTGCGCGCACCTGATGGCCTTCCTCGACGAGGTCGGACTCCTCACGCCGGCAGCCGCGAAGGTCTATCGCAAGGTGCACATGCTGTGAGCCCACCGCTCCTCACACCGCTCAGCCGGAAGGAGACGTCCGTCGACGCTGCGCCCGATCCCGCTGCACCGCGCGGATCTGCACCTCCGACAACGCGGGCACGGTGAAGGGGATCTGCTCACTGCCGGCGCGGATGCCGGGCAGTATCAGTTCGAGGTAGCGACGCCACACCCCGGGGACCGTCGGCTCGGTGACCTCGGCGACCGATGACAGCATCGTGAACAGGGCGAAGAAGTCGGTCGACGCGAGGTCGGGACGCAGCACACCTGCCGCCTGCGCACGATCGAAGACGAGTTGGATGCGCTCGTTCATCCCCGCCTTCACCTTCTCGATCTCCGGGTCGGTGTGGTCGATGCGCATGATGATCGCGGCCAAGCCACGGTCACCTGCGGTGATGGTGCCGAACCAGGTCATGAGGTTGACCACGCCGGCCCACGGATCCGGGTCCTCGAGGGCGCCGGCGACCTGCGCGCTCACCTGCTTGAGGTGCTCGACGAAGACCCCGACGATGAGTTCGTCGCGGTTCGCGAACCGCCGGTAGACCGTCCCGACGCCGACACCTGCCGCGGCTGCGACGTCGTCGAGTGAGACGTCGAGGCCGCGTTCGGCGAACAGTTCGCGCGCGGTTGCGATGATTCGCAGCCGGTTGCGCTCGGCGTCGGCGCGCAGCGGACGCTCGCGGGCATTCGACGTCGATCCGGTGGTCATGGTCACAGTCTAGCAATCGGAGGAATCATCTCCGCTTGTCCCCCGTTGGCTACTAAGAACCGGAGGAAACACCTCCGCCTGATCTCAGAATTGGAGGCGCGATGACGACCACCTACAACGAGCTCGACACCTCGTCGGCAGACGTCGAATCACCCGCCGACCGCCATCACCGGCTGCGCTGGGTGATTCTCGGTGTGCTCGCACTCGCACAGCTCATGGTCGTGCTCGACGCGACCATCGTGAACATCGCTCTTCCCCATGCGCAGGAGTCACTCGGCTTCGGAAACGAGGACCGGCAGTGGATCGTCACCGCCTACGCCCTTGCTTTCGGCAGCCTGCTGCTTCTCGGCGGCAGGTTGTCGGATCTGCTGGGCCGCAAGGTCACCTTCATCACCGGCCTCATCGGCTTCGCGGTGATGTCCGCGATCGGCGGCGCAGCAGTGAACTTCGAGATGCTGGTCGCCGCTCGTGCCGGCCAAGGCGTCTTCGGCGCCCTGCTCGCGCCTGCCGCGTTGTCGTTGCTGACGACCACCTTCACCGATCCCGCCGAGCGTGGGCGGGCGTTCGGCATCTTCGGCGCGATCGCCGGCGGTGGCGGCGCGCTGGGCCTCCTCCTCGGCGGCATGCTGACCGAATGGGCCGACTGGCGCTGGTGCCTCTACGTCAACCTGGTGATCGCCGCGATCGCCCTGGTCGGGGCCGTCCTGTTTCTCGGGTCGCATCGTTCCGAACACCGTCCGCGTCTGGACATCCCGGGCGTGGTGACCGTCTCGGTCGCGCTCTTCTCGATCGTCTACGGCTTCTCCAACGCCGAGACCAACGGCTGGGCCGACTGGGCGACGATCACCTGGCTGGTCGCCGGTGCAGCGCTTCTCGCGGTTTTCGTATGGCTGCAGGCCCGCACCGATCACGCGTTGTTGCCGCTGCGGGTGATCACCGACCGTACCCGGGCGGGCTCCTACCTCGTGGTGTTCATCGCCGGTATCGGCATGTTCGGGATCTTCCTGTTCCTCACCTACTACATGCAGCAGAACCTGATGTTCTCGCCGATCCGGACCGGTCTTGCGTTCCTGCCGATGATCGGCATGCTGATCGTGACCGCAACCACGTCGACAGGAGTTCTGTTGCCCCGCTTCGGTCCTCGCTGGTTGATGGCCGGCGGCATGATCGTGGCATCGCTCGGTATGGCCTACCTGACGCAGATCACCCCGACCAGCTCGTATGCGACGCACATCCTGCCCGCGCTGCTCATCCTCGGCGTCGGAATCGGCGCGTCGATGGCACCGGCCATGCAGGGTGCGATCTCGGGCGTGTCTTCCGAGGATGCGGGCGTGGCGTCGGCGACGGTCAACACGATGCAGCAGGTCGGCGGATCGATCGGCACCGCATTGCTGAGCACCATCGCCGCCAGCGCGGCGACCGCCTATGTGGCGGATAATGCTGCGCGCGTTGGCAATCCACAGCAACTGGCCGAGTTGGCTGCCGTGCACTCCTACACCACAGCATTCTGGGTGGCGGCCGCGGTCTTCGCTGTCGGCGGAGTCATCGCGGGACTGGTGGTGCGTAGCGGCAAGCTGCCGGTCGCGTCCGAAGAAGCAGTCGCCATGGCGCACTGAGGAATCGCGCGCCACATCGCAACACCGAGGACCCGGCATCGCCCCGTGCGATGCCGGGTCTTGTGTTGCTGCGCGACGGAATCGTCGACATTGCGTTTGCCGAGGTGGCGACGCAGGTCGCCACACTCTTCGAGTCAGCGTCCCTCCGTCGGCGTTGCCGACGACATGGAGGCGGGAAGATCGCGGTCGTCGTCGCAGAAACCGCATTCGTGGCCAGAAACCGCCGGTGTAGCCAGAAACCGCTGGTGCGCCTCGGGTTTCTGACCAGACACGCGGTTTCTGACATCGCGACACGCCGACGACGCATCGGTGGTGCCAACACCCACCGACGTCGTCGAGGCGGGAAGATCGGAGCCGTCCGAAGCGGTCGCCCTCAGGTGCCACCGAGGGAATATTGCCCTCGGAGACACGTCACGGCGACCGTTGCTACAGCGACTCGAAGGCGCGGCCGAGTTCGGTTGCGACGTCGATGATCCGGGCCTTGCGCACCTCTGGTTTGTCGATCTCGGCGGCCACATGACGGGCGATGAATCGCTTGATCTCGTCGTCGACCTGCCCGACGATGCGGATGATCTCGCCGCGCAGATTGTGCGATGCCACGCCGACCGTCACGTCGCGTGGCTTGGGTGGTTGCACTTCGATGCGTAGCTCGAGCGGCTCCGCGGCCCGCGCGGTCAGCGACAGTGCCACCTGGCCGTCGACGTCGTACTTGATGCGGTCGAGCTTGAGGTCGACGAGAAGTCGGATCGTCAGCGGGATCTCCACCGCGAACGTGATCAGCTCCCCCACGTCGCGAGTGATACGCGGCTCGTCGATGCGCACGCGTGCGAGCACCTTGGCGATGCCGCCGGGTCCGGAGGAGATGGGACCGACCTCGAAGGAATCACCGACTATGGACGCGAATGCCGACTCGACGCGCTCCTCGGTGACCGCAACCTCAAAGAACCGGCGTCCGAACTCCTCGTACGTCAATTGGGTCATATGGCCATCCTGCTGCCTGGTCAGGTCATCCGACCGGAAAACGGTGAGACCCGGGCGTGTTGGAATCTATGAGTAGAGGCTCGACCAGTACGACCAGAATCGCTGGCCGATCATCGCGATGATCACCAGAACCGCGACCGTGATGATCAGTGCGTGGTTGCGCGCCAGGAAGGCGACGAACCCGGAACGGCTGGTCAAGCCGCTGGCGTGCGCGTTGCGAACGCTGACGAAGACGAAGATCGGGATCATCATCGCCCAGACCACCATGCAGTACGGGCACAGGGCGTCGATGCTGTACAGGCTCTGCGAGATCAGCCAGCAGATGAAGATCATGCCGAGCGTCACCCCCACCTGCAGACCGGCCCAGAACCACCCCGCATAGCGAGCACCGGCGAAGATCCCGACACCGACGGTCATCACCACGGCGAAGGCCGCGATACCGATCAGCGGGTTGGGGAACCCGAACAGCGCCGCCTGCCACGTCTTCATCACCGATCCGCAGGACAACACCGGGTTGAAGCTGCACGACGGCACGTAGTCGGGGTTCTTCAACAGCTCGATGCGTTCGATCGTCAGGGTGAACGAGGCGATGAACGCGATCAGCCCTCCGACAGTCAGCGTCCACGCGACGATTCGAGTCCATGATTCGACCACGGACTCCGGGACGGACGCGTCGTCGAGTTCATCCTGTTGCGGCGCTGCAGCTTCTTGCACCACTACAGAATGAACCAGGCGCCTGAGACGTGACTATGGGAGTTGGTCCCTAATCGGTGGGCCGTGATCTGCCGGCGGGTCAAGCGACGGCGTTGGGCGCGGCGAGTTGCGGTCCGGCATGTTGGCCGAGGAGCCACCGGTGGTTCGCCTGCACTCGGTGACATTGCGACTGCTGAAGGTGGACTGGGGTTGGGTGCTGCGCGATCTCGAGTCCGGAAATCCCGACACCGATCGCTACCCGGTGCCGGCCTCAGCGATCGTGTGGATGACCTACCTGAGGCGCACGGCCACCTCGCGCCGGACGTCGATCTCGTTTGGGCGGCGACCGTCTACCTCACGCTGGTCAAGGCCGCTGCTGTGCCACTCGGAGCCGACGACTCCCTGGCCCGACGATCGGCCCGTGCCGTCGACACCTTCTTGCACGGGCTGGGCGATACCCCGGTTCGCTACTCATCGCAGAGGTCGGGGTAGTCGCGATCAGTTCAGAAGTGCCCACTCAGGACTTGCTTGGCTTACCGTTGCTCCCCCACCAGGACTCGAACCTAGAATGCCTGAACCAAAATCAGAAGTGTTGCCGATTACACCATGGGGGAATACTGCGGGCTCCAATTACTGCGGACACGATTGTGCCACAGCGTTGAGGAACCCCTCAGGTCAGTCCTTGGGACCACCTGCGACGTAGATGACCTGGCCGGAGACGAAGCCCGCGCCCTCGCTGACGAAGAACGACGCGGTGTGCGCGATGTCCTCGGGGACGCCGGTCCGGTTGACCGGGATCTGCGACGCGGCGGCTTTCTTGAAGTCCTCGAACGGCACGCCGACGCGGGCGGCGGTCGCGGCGGTCATCTCGGTCTCGATGAAGCCGGGGGCGATGGCGTTGGCGGTCACGCCAAACTTGCCGAGTTCGATCGCGAGGGTCTTGGTGAAGCCCTGCATGCCGGCCTTGGCGGCCGAGTAGTTGGCCTGGCCGCGGTTTCCGAGCGCCGAGGTGCTCGACAGGTTCACGATGCGACCCCACCCGGCGTCGACCATGTGCTTCTGAGCGGCCTTGGTCACATTGAAGGCACCACGCAGGTGGACCGCCAGGACGGTGTCCCAATCGGAGACCGTCATCTTGAAAAGCAGGTTGTCGCGGAGCACGCCGGCATTGTTGACCACCACCGTCGGGGCACCGAGCTGATCGAAGACGGTCACCACAGCGGCCTGCACCGAAGCTTCGTCGGCAACGTCGGCGCCGACGGCAATAGCCTTGCCACCTGCGTCGGTGATGGCCTTGACGGTGTCGGCGCACGCGTCGGCGTCGAGGTCGAGGACGGCGACCGCGAGTCCGTCGGACGCCAGGCGCTTGGCGACGGCCGCGCCGATTCCCCGGGCCGACCCGGTGACGATCGCGGTCTTCTGAGTGCTCATCGAATTACCTCCGTTGGTGACTGTGCTGTGGCGGCCCGACGGTCGACACGGCGAGTTCGTTTTGGTCCCCGGCCCCCTGATGCGGTAGGAATCGCCTCGGAACTAGACGATGATCACGCGCACGGGGTTGCGGTTCACCTTGTTTTCTATCAGGCGCCGAACTCGCCCGGTGCGTGCCTGCACAACGCACGCGGTGCGTAGGATCGCACCCGGTGCGGCAGAAAGGCGGACGAAGTCATGACGGCTACCACGTCACCCGTTGCCGTGATCGTTCTCGCTGCGGGCGCTGGCACCCGGATGAAATCCAAGACACCGAAGATCCTGCACACCATTGCGGGCCGGTCTCTGGTCGGTCACGTGCTGCACGCCGCAGCCGGAATCGGTCCCAGCGATGTCGTCGCCGTCGTCGGACATGAGGGCGACCGAGTGGCCAACGCGGTCGACACCGCCGTCGTCCATCTGGACCTGCCGTACGTCACCGCCTGGCAGCAGGCGCCGCTCGGCACCGGCGACGCGGCGCGGGTGGGGCTCGAGGCACTGCCCGCCGACTTCGACGGCATCGTCATCGTCACCGCGGCCGACGTTCCGCTTCTCGATGCCGACACGCTGCGCGGCCTCGTTGCCACACACACCGCGGGCGACAACCCGGCGGTCGTCACACTCACGTCGTTCATCGCCGACGAGCCGACCGGCTATGGGCGCATCATCCGCACCAACGACGGCTCCGTGCAGGCCATCGTCGAAGAGAAGGACGCCACCGACGCTCAGCGAGCGATCACCGAGGTGAACGCCGGCATCTACGCCTTCGACGTCAACACACTGCGGGCCGCACTGGCGCAATTGTCCACCGGTAACGCGCAGGGCGAGTTCTACCTGACCGATGTCGTGGAGATCGCACGTCGCGGCGGGCACCCGGTGCGCGCCTTTACCGTCACCGATCCGGTGGTGGTTGCCGGCTGCAACGACCGGGTGCAACTGGCCGACCTCGCCGCCGAATTCAATCGCCGCATCATCCGACGCCATCAGCTGGCCGGCGTCACCGTCGTCGATCCGGCGACCACCTGGATCGACGTCGACGTCACGATCGAGGCCGACGTGCGCATCGACCCGGGCACACAACTGCACGGCTACACGCGCATCGACACCGACGCGGTCATCGGCCCCGACACCACCCTCACCGACGTGTCAATCGGCAAGGGCGCCCACGTGATTCGCACCCACGGCAGTTCCGCGGTGATCGGCGACGGCGCATCGGTGGGCCCGTTCGCCTATCTACGTCCGGGCACCGAGCTCGGCGCCGACGGGAAGATCGGCACCTTCGTCGAAACCAAGAACGCCAGCATCGGCACCGGGAGCAAAGTGCCCCACCTGACCTACGTCGGCGACGCGACGATCGGCGAACAGTCGAACGTCGGCGCATCGAGTGTCTTCGTCAACTACGACGGTGTGACCAAGCATCACACCACAATCGGGTCCCACTGCCGTACCGGGTCTGACAACATGTTTGTCGCGCCGGTGAACGTCGGGGATGGGGCATACACCGGTGCGGGAACCGTCGTACGGCATGATGTCCCGCCGGGAGCCCTGGCTGTTTCGGCGGGCGAACAACGCAATATCGAAGACTGGGTGGTACGCAAGCGACCGGACACCCCGGCCGCCCGTGCCGCTCGCACAGCCAGACAGCAGCCAACCGAGTAGAAGAGTTTTCATGACCTGGACCACCGACAACCAGAAGAACCTCATGCTGTTCTCTGGTCGCGCCCATCCCGAACTGGCCGAAACCGTCGCCGACGAACTGGGCATCAAGGTCACCCCGCAGACCGCGCGTGACTTCGCCAACGGCGAGCTGTTCGTGCGGTTCGAGGAGTCCGTGCGCGGTTCGGATGCCTTTGTGCTGCAGAGCTGCCCGTTCCCGCTCAACCAATGGGTGATGGAAGCGCTGATCATGATCGACGCGCTCAAGCGCGGATCGGCCAAGCGCATCAGCGTGATCCTGCCGTTCTACCCGTACGCCCGCCAGGACAAGAAGCACCGCGGCCGCGAACCGATCTCGGCTCGCCTCATCGCCGATCTGCTCAAGACCGCCGGCGCCGACCGCATCATCACCGTCGACCTGCACACCGACCAGATCCAGGGCTTCTTCGACGGCCCGGTCGATCACATGCACGCGCTCGGCCAGCTGTCGGACTACGTGCGCGACAAGTACGGCACCGACAACATCGCGATCGTCTCCCCCGACTCGGGCCGTGTGCGTGTGGCCGAGAAGTGGGCCGACGCACTCGGCGGAGCCCCGGTCGCCTTCATTCACAAGACGCGCGACCCGATGGTCGCCAACCAGGTGGTCGCCCACCGCGTCGTCGGCGAGGTCGAAGGCCGCACCTGCGTCCTCATCGACGACATGATCGACACCGGCGGCACCATCGCGGGCGCGGTCAGCAAGCTCAAGGACGCCGGCGCCGGTGATGTCATCATCGCCACCACCCACGCCGTCTTCTCCGATCCGGCACCTGAGCGGCTCGCCAACTGCGGCGCAACCGAGGTCATCGCGACCGACACTCTCCCGATTCCCCCGGAGAAGCGCTTCGACAACCTCACCGTTCTGTCGATCGCGCCGCTGCTCGGCCAGACCATCCGCGAGGTCTTCGAGAACGGTTCGGTGACAAGCCTTTTCGACGGCGTCGCGTAGGGCCCACCACCATCTGGCACAACCCGCGCTGGTCGAGCCGCAACCGAGCCCCTAGGGCGAGGCGGCGTGTCGAGACCACTGGCGCGCCGACGTGATCTCGACACGGGTCCTCGCTTAGCGGCTCGGTCCCGGCTCGATCAGCGGTAGGGGCTCGATCGGCGTGAAGGTGGACCTGGCACCCGCTCGATCAGCGCGTTGAGTGCCGGCGGATGAGAATGGGTCGCATGGGGACACCGGCCACCTGGCGCGACTGGGCCGCGGTCGCAACACTCGGGCTCGGGGTCTTCACGATCACCACCACCGAGATCATGCCGATCGGGCTGCTCGCACCGATGGCCGACGACCTCGACGTGTCGGAGGGCATGATCGGGCTCACCGTGACGTTCTTCGCGGCCGTCGCCGCGATCGCCTCGCCGACACTGGCCACCGCGACCCGTCGGCTCGACCGCCGAGTCATCCTTCTGACCGTCCTCGCGATGTTCGCGGTCGGAAACGCGCTCACCGCACTTGCCGGCAACTACGTGCTGCTCGTCGCGGTGCGCGCGGTCATCGGGTGTGCGCTCGGCTTGATGTGGGCGATCGTCGCTGCGACCGCCGTCCTGCTGGTCCCTGCATCGGCATCGGTTCGTGCGACCACCATCGCGTTCTCCGGTGTGTCGATCGCATCGGTCGCCGGGATGCCGCTGGGCACTTTCGTCGGGCAGTCGTTGGGGTGGCGGGCGGCGTATTGGGGTCTGGCCGGGCTCAGCGCGATCGCCTTCGTCGCGCTCGCGGTGTTCATGCGTCCCACCGCGCCGGTCGGGAGCGTCTCGCTGCGCAAACTGCCCGCGGTGCTGCGCAATCGTGTACTCGCGTCGACGCTGGGTGTGACAGCTCTGGTGATCATCGGCGCCTACGCGGCATACACGTATGTCACACCGTTCATCGTCGACAGCATCGGCATCGACGACGATCTGGTCAGCGCCGTACTCCTCGCGATGGGTGCCGCCGGGGTGGCGGGCAACTTCGCGGCCGGCGCCTTCATGACCCGCGCGACGTCGTTGCGCTGGGCGCTGACCGGACTTGTCGGGTCGCTGGCCGGGGCACTGGCCCTGGTGTTGATCACCGCCCCGATCGCCGCGATCGCCATCGTCATGCTGCTGGCGTGGGCCGCGGCGTACGCGGCAATCCCGGTCGGCTTGCAGACCACCGTCTTCCGCGCCGCACCGCAGGCCCGCGAAGCTGCGACAACCCTGTACGCCACCACCTTCAACTCGTCGATCGCGATCGGGGCGCTCGTGGGTGCCATCGCCATCGACCGCGGTGGCCCGAGCACGCCGATCGCGGTGGGTGCGCTGTGTTGCGTGGCCGCCGCCCTGCTGACCATCACGCTGCCCGTACGACGCCCCGCCACGCATTAAGCTGTCCGGGTGAACGCGACGATCTATCACAACCCGAAGTGCTCGACCTCACGCAAGGCACTGCAGAAGCTGCTCGACGCCGGGATCGAACCGACGATCGTCAAGTATCTCGAGAAGCCCTACACCCGGGCCCAGCTCGAACGTCTCATCGCCGACGCCGGACTCACCGTTGCCCAAGCAGCACGCAAACGCGAGGCGCTCTACAAAGAACTCGAACTCGACTCGGCCACCGACGCGCAACTCCTCGCCGAGATGGTCGAGCACCCGATTCTGGTGGAGCGGCCCTTCGTGGTGACCGACAACGGCACCCGGCTCGCGCGTCCGATCGAGAAGCTCGACGAAATCATCTGAGCCTCAATATAAGTGAGGCCGGATGGTTCGGTGAACCATCCGGCCTCGAGGTCTTCGACGAGGGTCAGTCGATCAGCGGTCGGTTGTCGGAGTCCGGCACCTTGCCGAGCAGCATCATGATGCCGTCGATGAGCGGCCAGATGGCACCGAGGCCACAGGTCAGCCAGACAACGGCGATCTGGGCGATGCCGAGGCCGGTGTACCCGAGGTAGAACCGGCCGACGCCGAAGCTACCCAGGAAGATCTCGAGCAGGCCCGCGATCATCTTGGACTTGTCGGAGAACAGACCCGGGATCTGGCCTGCGGGGAACTGATTCGGGTTGTCCGCGGAGCGGACGATGGTCGAACTCTTCAGTTGGCCGGCCAGGGCCATCTGGTGAAGCTGTCCGACGTCGAGAGGACCTTGCTCCTGGCCCAGGACGTTGATGTAGTAGGCGCCGCTCGGGGGTGCACCGTAAACCGGCTGCTGGTAGCTCATGGGGCGAAATCATATGGGAAATCACCCGATTCCGATACTCGCCGACGTCATCCGATCGACTGAACACCGCCAACCTGCCGGCGGACCGGCAATGGACGCACGACGGCGGGAATCACGGCGCCGACGAGACCCCGGACGATGGCCTTGGTGAAGTCGAGATAGTCGAAGTAGTCGCGCCACACCACGATCCGGCCCTCCCGGACCTCGAAGCGCCCGCACACCCAGAACTGTAGGTGGACGCGGCCGATCCGGATCTCGTCGACCCGTTCGGTCAGCACCACCGGACCGTCGGCGCTCACGTTCACCATGCGGTAGTTGAAACCGACCCGACTGTTGCGCGCCATCGGCGCAAAGATCTTGCCGACCCTCTTCTTGCCGCGCACCGTCGGCATCGAGACGTTGGTGTAGTCGATGTCGTCGTCGACGACGCCCAGAGCGGCGTCGATGTCGTCGCGGGCGAGTCCATCGAGCAGAGCGGTCGTGATGTCGATCGGGGTCTGAGATGTCATGCCGGCGAGTATGCCGGTTGTCGCAGCGCCAACGGAAGGTCTGGGAACCCGACATGCAGCGATGTGACATCGACCGTCCCCGTCGACTATTCTGATTGCCGTTGTCTCGGCGAGGGTGACTGGGTGAAAGTCCTGGGTCACCGTTATCGGCGCGACCATCGCAGTTCTCCTCTCGGGCGTCTGAACCCGATGGCGTGAAGCTGGTTGTGTCCGCTCGTCGTGACCGACCCACCGCCGATATCGATCACGAGGAGATCATCATGGCCAACGACACCGCCAAGCTCGCGGTAACCACCCGCACCGAGAAGGGCAAGGGCGCCGCCCGCCGCGCACGCCGCGACGGCCTGGTCCCGGCCGTGCTGTACGGACACGGCACCGACCCGCAGCACCTGAACCTGCCGTCGCGTGAACTGGCCACGATCCTGCGTGCCAACGGCACCAACGCGATCATCGACCTCGACATCGAGGGCACCAGCCAGCTCGCCCTGACCAAGCAGATCGACGTTCACCCGATCCGCAGCTACATCGAGCATGTCGACCTGCTCGTGATCCGTCGTGGCGAGAAGGTCACCGTCGAGGTGACCATCGTGGTCGAGGGCGACGCCGCCAGCGGCACCCTCGTCGTCCAGGACGCCAACACCGTCGAGATCGAGGCCGACGCGCTGTCGATCCCGGAGCAGATCACCGTCAGCGTCGAAGATGTCGAGGCCGGCACCAGCTTCCACGCGTCGGATCTGGACCTGCCCGAGGGCGTTGCACTGGTGTCGGACCCCGAGACCCTCATCGTCGCGGTCAACGAGGCCCCGACCGCTGCCGATCTCGAGGAAGAGGCCGTGGAGGCCGGCGCCGAGGTGCCCACCGAGAGCGACGAGACCGAAGAGTCGGAGTAACCCGACCGCTGCTCCCTGAGTGGTGAAAATCCCAAGCAGTGAAACTCATTGTCGGACTGGGTAATCCCGGTCCCAAGTACGAGAAGACGAGGCACAACGTCGGCGCAATGGTCGCCGACGCCCTCGTCGCCTCGGCCGGCGAGCGGTGGAAGGTGCACAAGCGCTCCGGCGCCGACGTCGCCTCGACCACCCTCGCCGGACAGGCCGTACTCATCGCCAAACCCCGCACCTACATGAACACCGCGGGACGCCAGATCGGTCCGCTGGCGAGCTTCTATTCGGTGGCGCCCGAGGATCTGATCGTCGTGCACGACGAACTCGACATCGACTTCGGGGCTGTACGGCTCAAGCGCGGCGGTGGTGAAGGCGGCCACAATGGTCTGCGATCCATCAGTCAAGCCGTCGGCACGCGTGACTATCTCCGCGTCCGGCTCGGCATCGGGCGACCGCCGGGCCGACAGGATCCCGCCGACTTCGTGCTGAAACCCTTTCCGTCGGCAGCCCGCGCCGACGTCGAACTGTTGATCACCAACGGCTGCGACGCCGTGGAGTTGCTGATCGACAGTGGCCTCGAGGCCGCCCAGAACACCGTCCACGCATGGTGAGTGGGTTCTGCCCTCTCCCTGCGAAGCGCTGAGCTCGATGCCACGATTGGGTGGTGTCCGATGCGACGCTCAGCCTCGTCATCCTCGGGGTGACTGTTGCCCTGTTCATCTGGAACCGGCTGCCCGTCGGCATCGTGGCGATCAGTTCCGCGCTCGCGCTGTATTTCTTCGACCTCATCGACGTCGACACCCTCACCAGTGGCCTCGGCGCGTCGGTGATCGCGTTCATCGCGGCACTGTTCGTGGTCAGCGAAGGACTCGAGGCATCTGGCATCACCGGCTGGGTGGGTGGTCTGATGAGTCGCGCCGCCGGAACCTCACGGGCCCGGGTCATCGGCTCGATCATGCTGCTCGGCGCCATCCTCAGTGCCCTGATCACCGTGAACGGTGCAGCAGCCGCACTGGTGCCGGTGACCGCCGCGATCGCCCGACACGCGAGCATGTCGCCGTCGCGCGTCCTGATCCCGCTCGCCTACGCAGCGAGCGCCGGAGCGCTGCTCACCCTGTCCGGCAGCCCGGTCAACGTGATCATCGACGAGGCCGCGGGTGACTACACCGGAAACGGATTCGGCTTCTTCGAGTTCGCGCTGATCGGTGCGCCGCTGCTGGTGGTGACCGTCCTGGTGACCGTCGTGCTGGGCCACCGCTTGTTGCCGGTGCGCGAGTCGACGTCGTTGCCCGCCGATTTCCGCAACTACGTCGGCACCATCGTCGACCACTACGGACTCGACCAACTCGTCTACCGGCTGCGCGTGGAGGCCGGGTCGGCATCCGTCGGTCGGAGCACCCGGCAGGTGGTCGGCGACGCAGCGCTCACCCTGATCGCCACCGAGCAGGGGCCGCGCGTGGCCGACGACGTCGCGGAACTCGGTGATGGTGACGTGATCGTGGTGTCCGGGCCGGGCGCGATTGTCGAATCGCTGGCCCGCGAGGCATCACTGACCATCGAGGACGTTGCCGGGCGTCGCGGTGGCGGACGGTTGCTGGGCCGCGACGTCGGGATCAGCGAGGTGGTGGTGCCGCCGCGGTCGGAATGGATCGGCACGCAAGCATTTCCGGGCATGGTGCGGCCCGACGACGGTCTGCTCGTGCTGTCGATCCGACGACGCAACAAGGATGTCGGGGCCCGCGTCGTCGAACTCACCGAGGGCGACACCATGCTGGTCCACGGGCCGTGGACGGCGATCGACGCGCTCGCCGACGACCGTCGAGTGCTGGTGGTCGAATCCTCCGAGCAGGTACGACGGCAGGCGGCCGGCCTGGGTCGAACCGCACCGCGGGCGGCCGTCATCCTGGTCGCGATGATCGTGCTGCTCGCGACCGGGGTGGTGCCGCCGGTCGTCGCGGGACTCCTCGCGGCGGTGGCCATGGTGCTCTCGCGGGTGCTCACCTCCGAACACGCCTACCGGGCGATCTCCTGGCCGACGCTGGTGCTGATCGCCGCCCTCATTCCGATGTCGACGGCGGTATCCGACAGCGGTGGCGCCGACATGGTGGCGAAGCCGATCGTCGACCTGGTCGCCGACCACAGCCCCTACGTCCTGCTGCTGACGCTGTTCGTCCTCACTGCCGCGTTGGGCCAGTTCATCTCGAATGCGGCGACGGTGCTGATCGTGATTCCGATCGCGGTGTCGGCGGCCACCGATGTGGGCGTCGACCCACGCCCGGTGCTGATGCTGGTCTGTGTCGCCGCCGCGGCCGCATTCCTCACCCCCATCGGCACGCCCGCCAACATGATCGTGATGAACCCCGGCGGCTACCGCTTCGGCGACTACTGGCGGCTCGGCGCGGTCATCATGGTGTGCTGGCTGGCGATCTCGACCGTCCTGATCCCGCTGATCTGGCCGCTGTGAAGCCACGTCCGGCGTCGACCTGAGAGATCGCGAGTTGAGTTGGAGAATGCGAGTGCTACAGCACTCGCATTCTCCAACTCGGCACCGGTTGTGGCGAGTACCGGTCTCGCAGAGAATCCATGCCGCGCGCGTGGCGTCCCCAGTTCTGCCCGCCTCCATGACCGTCGGCACGCCGACGGAGTGAAGCCGATCCGAAGAGTTCGGTGACTAACTCTCTGACCTGGTGAAACGCGGCCTGCCCGGGGAGGTGCTCCGGACACTCTGTGTCCTGGTGGAGAATCTGTGTGGTGCAGCACACAGATGAGCCGACTCGGCACAGGGTGTGGCCTCATCCCGCGTCGAGCTGCGCGAATTCGAGTTGAGTTGGATGATGCCTCGAAGGGCAGGTGAACGGGCCACGTCAGCGAGCCACCGGACCACTGAAAGTAGGGGAAGGTTCTTCCCCTACTTTCTGCCCCTGCTTGTTGAGTCGTCCGCGAGAAAATTCGCGGGGAGGACTCCAGGGGTAGGGGACGAGTTTCTTCCCCTATTTTTCGTGGATCATCGTCGCCGCGTCGCGCTCCACGGCGCTCTTCCCGCCTCCACGATCGCCGACGATGTCGGCGGGCGGGTCGCTGATCTGGTCCTTTGACCCAGTTCGCTGCGATGTGACGCGACGCACGCGGGACCATGGGCTCACTCACGCCGCGTCGTGGACGGAATAGAATCGCGGGGAACAATTCTGCAAAGGGGCGGATGACTGTGGCGAAAATCGCGGCGAACACCGGACATCAGAATGTGGCGATGCTGGGCATCGGCGCCTGCCGACCGAGTCGGCTGGTGAGCAACCACGAGGTGTGCAAGGTGCTCGACTCCACCGACGAGTGGATCTTCGAGCGCAGCGGCATCCGCAATCGCCGCTGGATCTCCGGCGACGAGTCGGCACGGTCGATGGCCGCTACTGCCGCCGAACGGGCGATCGCCAACTCCGGCATCGACAAGGAGAAGATCGGTGCGCTGATCCTCGCCACCAACAGCTGGAAGACCAAGATCCCGCACGGCGGGCCGATCATCGCCTACGACATCGGGCTCAACGGCATTCCCGCCTACGACGTCGCGGCCGGGTGCGGCGGCTTCGGCTACGGGCTGGGGATCGCCGCGGACACCGTCCGCGCAGGTTCGGCGCAGTACGTGCTCGTCGTCGGGGTGGAGACGATGTCTGTGGTGATGGAACCCACCGACCGCAACACCGCATTCATCTTCGGCGACGGTGCGGGCGCGGTCGTCGTCGGGCCGAGCGAGGAGAACGGCATCTCCCCCACGGTGTGGGGATCCGACGGCGAGAACGCCGAGGCCATCGGCCAGAACTACGACATCCCCGAGTACATGGATCGCGCGCAGGAGTATCAGCACAAGGACCCCGCAACCGATCCCGTCGGCCGGATGGTGGTCACCATGCAGGGACCACGGGTGTTCCGTTGGGCGGCAATCACTTTGCCCAAGGCGTTGTCGTCGGTGCTCGACACCGCGGGCGTCGCGGTCAACGACATCGAAGTGTTTGTACCGCACCAGGCCAACGCCCGGATCAACGAGCTGATGAAGCAGAATCTCGGGCTCGCCGACGACATCCCGATGGCCAACGACATCGAGAACACCGGCAACACGTCGGCCGCGTCGATCCCGCTGGCGATGGAAGAAATGCTCGCGACCGGTAAGGCGAAGGGCGGGCAGACCGCGTTGCTGCTCGGGTTCGGTGCGGGGCTGTCGTACGCGGGAGCTGTCGTGACGCTACCCCCGGCACCAGAGGTGACCAGCTTCGACGACCTGGGGTGACACCGTGACGCTACCCCCGGCACCAGAGGTGACCAGCTTCGACGACCTCGACTGAGTTCCCGCTCACCCAGTTCGTTGCCGCTTATTGGATCCAGTAGGCGGGAACGAATGGGGTGAGCGGGAATAATCAGGCGTTCTCCTTGCGGAACACCGATGTGCCCCACCAGGTTCCGAGGGCGGCCAGCACGATCGACGCGATGAGACCGTAGGCCACCTGCGCGGTCGCGATGTCGCCGCCGAATGCGGAACGCACCGCGTCGACGATCCACTTGAACGGCATGAAGTCGCTCAGCTTCTGCAGCCAGGTGGGTCCGAGGGTCATCGGCAGCAGGATGCCGGAGAGCAGCAGCACCGGCATCATCACCATGTTGACCACGGGTGCCATCACGTCTTCGCTCTTGGTGGTCAGAGCCAACGCGTTCGACGCCGCCGCGCAGGCGCCGCCGACGAGCAGGGTGATCACGATGCCGACGATGATGCCCAGGAACGACCCACGCATCCCCATGGCGAAACCGAGCACGACAAGGATCACCGACTGCACGAGCAACTGCAGCACGTCGCGCATGAGTCGGCCGACCAGTAGCGCGGTACGACTTGCGGGGGTCACGCGTTCTGCTTCGATGACCCCTTCGCGCCACTCCCCGATCAGGCTGAATCCGGCGAACATCGCTCCGAAGAACCCAAGCTGGACGAGCAGACCTGGAACCAAGAAGGTGTAGGCATTCTCGTCCCCACCCGGAAATGACGACACGATCGGCTTGAGCAACGGCCCGAACAACACCAGGTACAGAACCGGCTGCAGGACCCCGATCAGCACCCACGCCGGGTTGCGCAGGTTCATCCGGATCTGCCGATGGAAGACGATGTAGCTCTCCCGGAAGAAGTTGCCCTTGGGCAGTGTCTTGACCGGATGGGCTGCCGCGGATTCCGGTGATTTCGTGGAGGTGGTCATTGTTGGGCTCCTGCCGGGGTTGGCTCGTCTGCGGGCTTTTCTGATTCGGCGTCGCGCAGCGATCGGCCGGTGAGGGTGAGGAAGACATCGTCGAGGGTGGGTCGGATCACCTCGATGGAATCCAGTGCGACGCCGGCGGATTCGAGATCGCGGAGCAGTCCGGGCACCGCACGTCCGGCCCGCTGCACGCGACCACGGACGTGACGACCGTCGGTGTCGACCGACGACGCGATCGACGCCAGCTTCTCCGCCGATACCGCCACGAGCGCGTCGTCGGACACCTCGAGGTCGACGAGATCGCCGGACACCTGGGCTTTGAGGTTGTCGGCGGTGTCGGCGGCGACGATCTGACCGTTGTCGATGACGATGATCCGGTCCGAGAGTTCGTCGGCCTCGTCGAGGTAGTGGGTGGTCAGGAACACTGTCGCGCCGCGTTCGGTGCGCAACCGTCGGATGTGTTCCCACAGGTTGGCGCGGGCCTGCGGGTCGAGGCCGGTGGTCGGCTCATCGAGAAACACCAGTGTCGGTTCGTGGACGAGGCCCATCACGATGTCGAGGCGTCGTTTCTGGCCGCCGGACATGTTCTTCGGCATCCGCTCCCACAGGCCGTCGAGCTGCAGTTCGTCGAAGAGCGCCTTGCCGCGTCGGGTTGCCTCCGCGCGGGAGAGTCCGTAGAGCATCCCGTGGTCGACCACCTCGTCGCCGGCCTGCGCCTGACTGAACGTCCCACCCGCCTGCGACACGTATCCGATGCTGCGGCGCACCATCACGGCGTCCTTGACGACGTCGAACCCGTTGACGGTCGCGGTGCCGGCGGTGGGCCGCAGCAGCGTCGTCAGCATGCGCAACGTGGTGGTCTTTCCGGCGCCGTTGGGTCCGAGGAACCCCACCACCTCACCCTCGGCGATGTCGAGGTCGACGCCGTCGACGGCCCGCACCTCACGTTTCTGCTTTCCCCGCCCGGTGCTGAATGTCTGCACCAGACCTCTCGCGTGGATCATGTCGCTCCCCTCGTTGTGTCTTTTGCGGCCCGACGATTCTGACTTCGTTCACCGACAGAATTCACCGGATCGCGGACAGCTGCGGTCCGCAGGCCAACCGTGTCGGCCCCTACTTCCCAGTAGCGCAGCACATGAGTACGGTCTATGGCGGGTCACATAACGGAAGGATCGACATGACTGTGCTCGCAGAACAGACGGGGACCAACAACATCGGGATGCTCAGCATCGGTACGTACCGCCCGGAGCGTGTGGTCACCAACGACGAGATCTGCGAGAACATCGACTCCTCCGACGAGTGGATCTACACCCGCACCGGCATCAAGACCCGACGCTTCGCCCGACGTGACGAGACGGTGATGGAGATGGCGGTCAACGCGGGCCGCAAGGCGATCGCGAACGCACTGCTGTCCGGGTCCGACATCGACGCCGTCATCCTGGCCACCAATACGCACCTGCTCCTGACCCCGGCGGGTGCGGTCAAGGTCGCCACCGAACTCGGCGCGAACGGTGTCCCGGCCTTCGACGTCACCGTCGGCTGCGCGGGCTTCGGCTACGCCATGGCGATCGCGTCGGACATGGTCCGCGGCGGCAGCGCGACGCACGTACTCGTCATCGGCGCCGAGCAACTGTCGGTCACCATGGACATGACCGATCGCACCAATTGCTTCATCTTCGGTGACGGTGCCGGCGCTGTTGTCGTCGGACCGACCGAGGACCAGCAACTCGGACCGGTGGTGTGGGGCTCCGACGGCACCCAGTTCAAGGCGATCGCCCAGGACATCGACTGGATCACCTTCCTCGACGGCGACCGTGTGCAGCGCCCCTACCTGCGTCTCGAGGGCACCGCGGTGTTCCGTTGGGCTGCGTTCGAAATGGGCAAGGCCGGTCAGAAGGCCCTCGACGCCGCGAAGGTCGGCGCCGAGGACCTCGACGTCTTTGTTCCACACCAGGCGAATTCGCGTATCAACGACCTGCTCGCCAAGACCCTCAAGCTCCGCGAGGACGCTGTCGTCGCCGACGACATCAAGCACACCGGCAACACGTCGGCCGCCTCGATCCCGCTCGCCATGGAAGACCTGCTCTCCACCGGGCGCGCCAAGCCCGGCGACACCGCACTGCTGCTCGGCTATGGAGCCGGACTCTCCTACGCGGCGCAGGTCGTCAAGATGCCGCCGGTGCCGTTCGAGTGAGTTCCGGTTGCCAAGGCGCTCGGTTTCCGAGCGTCGTGGCAACCACTTTCGATCCGGGGGATCCGCCGGGCGGTGCAGAGCGTCTGATCTCATGTGGACATACGCACTTTCTTGGCAGCGCACGACGGCATCATCACCATAGCCGAGGCCCGCGCCTGCGGCATGAGCTCGGCACCAGCGAATCGTCGCGTCGCCCGCGGTGAGTGGGTACGAGTTGTGTTGGGGGTCTACCGGTCGGCGGCACACCCGGAGACCGACCGGACGCGCGTTCGCGCGGCGGTGGCGTCGGCGGGAAAAGTCGCAGCGCTGAGCGGGGTCTCCGCCGCATGGTGGCTGGGCCTGATCGACAGGCTGCCGGCCATGCTCAGTGTGACGACGCCGGCGAAAGGACGCCATCGAACCGTCGGCAGCGACATCGACATCCATTGCCGACGGCTTCACGAGTGCGACGTCGTCGTCGTAGACGGCCTGCGCGTCACAGCGCCGGCCCTGACCGCGCTCGAGGCCGCCGCCGTTCAGGGCGTGCGTGTGCTCGACAACGCACTGTTGCGCAAGCGGGTGACACTTGACCAGCTCGACGCGGCCCATGCGCGATATCCACGACGACGCGGTGCGCCGTGGGCACGGCAGACCCTCGCCGCGATGCGAAACGGAACACGTAGCGAGGCCGAGCGCATCGTCGCGGAGGTGTTTCGCGACGCGGACATCACTGGATGGATCGCCAACTTCGAGATCCATGGTCACCCGTGGGACTTCGTGTTCGAAGAGTCCGAGCTCATCGTCGAAATCGACGGATTCGCGTACCACCGTGATTCCGAGGTGTTTCAGCGTGATCGCACCAAACGCAACGTTCTGACAGGCAACGGTTGGCGAGCACTGCACTTCACGTGGGACGACATCACATTGCGGCCGATGAAGGTCGCGGCAGAAGTCCGGCACGCACTCAAACGGCCCGCAGCATGAGTGGTTGCCACCGCGCTCGGTTTCCGAGCGTCGTGGCAACCTCGCCGGTTTGGGCCACTGTCGGACCGACGGGTAGCCTCATCAGGTGAGTTCTGTGGCCGAAGAAGTGAGACGCCGCCGGACCTTCGCGATCATCTCCCACCCCGACGCGGGTAAGTCGACGATGACCGAGGCGCTGGCGTTGCATGCGCGCATGATCAGCGAAGCCGGTGCCATCCACGGCAAGGCCGGACGCAAATCGACCGTCTCGGACTGGATGGAGATGGAGAAGGCTCGCGGCATCTCGGTGAGCTCGACCGCGCTGCAGTTCAACTACACCTCGCAGGGTTCGCCGACCACTTCACCCGACAATCCCGACCTGCCGCACGTCATCAATCTCGTCGACACCCCCGGCCACGCCGACTTCTCCGAGGACACCTACCGGGTGCTCACGGCGGTCGACGCGGCGGTGATGCTCATCGACGCAGCCAAGGGTCTCGAACCGCAGACGCTGAAGCTGTTCCAGGTGTGCCGGCATCGCGGTATCCCGGTGGTCACGGTCATCAACAAATGGGACCGACCCGGCCGCACACCCCTCGAACTGATCGACGAGATCTCCGAACGCATCGGCCTCACGCCGACGCCGTTGTTCGTGCCGGTCGGCATCGCCGGCGACTTCCGCGGACTGCTCGATCGTCGCACCGGCGAGTACGTGCATTTCACCCGCACCGCGGGCGGCGCCAAGATCGCACCCGAGGAGTTTGTGACTGCCGACGACGCGGCCGAACGCGAAGGTGACGCCTGGATCGCCGCCGTCGAGGAGAGCGAACTGCTCAGCGAGATGGGTCAGGATCACGATCAGGAGATGTTCCTCGCCGGGCAGACGTCCCCGATGATCTTCGCGTCGGCCATGCTCAACTTCGGTGTGCGACAACTGCTGGAGACGCTCGTCGAGCTGGCCCCCGCACCCGCCGGTCGCGCGGACGTCGACGGCGGCGAGCGTGAGGTCACCGACCCGTTCAGCGCGGTGGTGTTCAAGGTGCAGGCCGGCATGGACGCGAGTCACCGAGATCGCTTGGCGTACATGCGTATTGTGTCCGGCGAGTTCGAGCGCGGCATGGTGGTCACCCATGCGCAGACCGGGAAACCGTTCGCCACCAAGTACGCCCAGGCGGTGTTCGGTCGGGACCGTTCGACGGTCGACGTGGCATTTCCCGGCGACGTGGTGGGACTGGTCAACGCGACCGCACTCGCCCCTGGCGACACACTGTTCGACGGCCCACGGGTGCAGTTCCCGCCGATCCCGTCCTTTGCACCCGAACACTTCTCGTCGCTGCGGGCAACCACCGCGGACAAGTACAAGCAGTTCCGCAAGGCGATGGATCAACTCGACAGCGAAGGCGTGGTTCAGGTCCTGCGCAACGACACCCGAGGCGACGCCTCGCCGGTGCTCGCGGCGGTGGGTCCGATGCAGTTCGAAGTGGTCACCGCACGGATGAAGTCGGAGTTCAACGTCGACACCGTCATCGACCCGCTCGGCTACACCCTGGCCCGACGGACCGACGAGCAGAGCGCACCCGAACTCGATCGGCAGCGCGGCGTCGAAGTGTTCACTCGTACCGACGGCGCGATCCTCGCGCTGTTCAGCGACAAGTGGCGGCTGCAGTACATCGAGAAAGAGCATTCCGATCTCACGCTGGAACCCCTTGTCGCGACCGCGGATTGAGAGCGGACAACCGATATGAGCGCACGTTCTCGGATGCGGTTGTTCGCGGCGCTGGGCGTTGTCGTTGCGCTTGGCGTCGTAGGCTGCGGGGCGGAAACCACCGACGATGCTGCGTCGTCGACGGCCGCCCCCACGACGCCCGCCACCTCACGCACCCTCGAAACCGACCAGTGCCTCGCCGAAGCACCCCAGGGCAGGATCGACCGCGCCGCACACGATCTGGCGTTCCGCAAGGGATTCATGCGCGTCGCGGTGGTGGGGCCGGACAATACGACCTGCTACGAATTCGCCAGATGGGGTCCGGCGCAACCGGACGTGCCGCCGGATTCCCTGCTGTTCGTCTTCAAGGGTGCGGGTACCGACGGCGCGCAGCTCGAGTTTCTCATCGGCGAGCTCACCGGTGGCGTCCTCCCGAACATCGGGACCGTACGACCCAAGGTCGGACCGCTCACCGCGCCGATCAACGCCCAGGTCGGCGTCTCGGCGGGAGGCGCTTATCACCATTCCGCGGTGTGCGCGTTGACGATCACCGCGATGTCCGACGACCGCGCGGCCGGCTCCTTCGTCTGCCCGACCGCCGCGCTCACCGACGCGAACCCCATCGCACCCGACGACGCGGTGCCCTACGACGCCGACGAGTCGTCGTCGAGCGCGCCACCACCGCCACCGCCTCCCGCTCCTGGGACGACTCTTCCGCCCACCACATCGACGACGACGCCGGGTCCACCGGCCACGGTGTCGTTCAGTGGGTGGTTCGACATCCGTCCGTGAGGTGCGTCCGGACTTCAGTCCCCGACGATCGTGGCCACGACGGCCGGGTCGACCGCCTCGATGGTGGCGGGGTCGAAATGCGGGTTGCGATCCTTGTCGACCAGTACCGCCCGGACCCCTTCGAGGAAGTCGTTGGTGGTTGTGATCCGTTGTGCTGCATGGAGTTCGCGATCGAAGCATTCGTCGAGACCCGATCGCGCGCCCGCCTTCACCATCGCTGCGGTGACCAACAGGCTTGTCGGCGAGGCGTTCTCGATCAGCGCCAGCATCTCGGCGGCCCACTCGTCGCCGACCGCGCCGCGCAGGCCGCCGACGATCGCCACGACGTTGTCGTCGGCGAAGTACTCCCCGATCTTGCGTAGTGGCACGTCGCTGGTTTCGTCGGTTCCCGACGTCGCGAGGGCGTCGGCGAGCGGCGCGCCGGACCGGATCGCGTCGGCGACGTCCGGCAGATCCGCGGACGCGACGAAATGGGTGGCGAGGCCGACCGCCACCGCGTCGATGCCGCGAATACGAGCACCGGTGAGCCCCAGCCACATTCCGACGCCGTCGGGCAGCCGCGGCAGGAAATACGTGGAGCCGATGTCCGGGAAGAAGCCGATCGCGGTCTCCGGCATCGCGATGAGGGCCTTCTCGGTCACCACCCGGATCTCGCCGTGCACACTGATTCCCAGTCCACCGCCCATCGCGGCGCCGTCGATGAGGCTGACATAGGCCTTCGGATAGTCGGCGACGAGTTGGTCGAGGCGGTACTCGCTGTGGAAGTAGTGGGTGATCGCGTCGATGTCGCCATCGACGGCGTGGTCGCGGATCGCACGGATGTCGCCGCCCGCACAGAATGCGCGGTCGCTCGCCGAGGTGACGAGCACCGTCTCGACCGAGTCGTCGTCGGCCCAGACGGTGAGGACCGCATGCATGTCGTCGATCATGCTCTGATCCAGCGCGTTGAGCGCCTTGGGGCGATCGAGGATGACTTCACCGACACCGTTGGCGACCGAGGTACGAATAAGCGACATGCCGTCACGGTAGCGCGAAACCAACTTGACATCCCGACCCACCCGGGCGTTACGGTGGAGCCATCATGAACAGCTGAGATGCGTCCGCACGTCGCCGCGGACACCGCCCATCGCGTGATCCGCCACCATCTCGGGAGTTTTCATGACCGCATCTCATTTCGGCGCACCATCGTCGGCCCCCATCACCTTCTCGGACGTCACCTTCGCGTGGCCGGACGGCACACCGGTGTTCGACGGCCTGTCGTTCACCGTCGGCACGGGTGTGCACTCGCTCGTGGGCGCCAACGGCGCGGGCAAGTCGACGCTGCTCGCACTGATCGCCGGCCGACTGCGGCCGAGTTCCGGGTCGGTCACCACACACGGCGCCGTGGCTCTTGTTCCGCAGCACAGCTTCGACGAGCCCACGACGACGATCGCCGCCGCCCTCGGCGTGGCATCGGTGGCCGACGCGATCCGTCGGATCGAGGCGGGCTCCGTCGACGAACGCGACTTCGCCGTCGTCGGAGACGAGTGGGACATCGAAGATCGCGCGATCTCCGAGCTGTCGAAACTCGGGTTGCCGACAGACCTCGACCGCAGAGTCGGCGGTCTGTCCGGCGGTGAGGCCACGCTGCTGGCGATCGCTGCCCGCCTGCTGCTCCGCCCGGCCGTCCTGTTGCTCGACGAACCGACCAACAACCTCGACAGTCGCTCGCGAGCAAGGCTTTTCGATGCTCTCGATGCCTTCACCGGAACCGTGGTGGTGGTCAGCCACGACCTCGAACTCCTCGACCGGGTCGACGCCACGCTCGAGTTGTACCGTGGTTCGGTCCGACTCTTCGGTGGTCCGTACACGCACTACCGGGAGGTCGTCGACGCCGAGCAGGACGCGGCGGTCGCGACCGCGACGACCGCGGCCGGGGATCTGCGCAAGCAGAAGCGCGAACTCGTCGACGCACAGATCAAGCTCGACCGCCGCGCCCGCACCGCCGACAAGGCCGAACGGGAGAAACGGGTCCCGAAGATCATCGCGCACCTGCGGCGGGATGCAGCGCAAGTCTCGGCCGGCAAGCTGCGCAACGCCCATCGCGACGACGTCACTGCGGCATCCGCCCGGCTCGACGCCGCACGTGCGGACATCCGCGACGATCGCACTACCCGAATCACCGTGCCGACAGTGGAACTGGCAGCCCACGCGCAGGTCATCACCGACGACCGACTGCGCATCGACGGTCCAGAGCGGGTCGCGCTCGTGGGCCCCAACGGGTCCGGGAAGTCCACGCTCATCACCGAACTGATCGACACCGGGCGGATCGTCGTCCCGTTTGCCTATGTGCCACAGCGATTCGGCTTCGACGATCCGCACCGCAGCATCGCCGACGAACTCAGCGCGGCACATCCCGACATTCCGGCACAGCAGGTCCGTGCGCACCTGGCCCGGTTCCTGTTTCGAGGTGCACGTGCCGAGCGCGCGGTCGATGAACTCTCCGGCGGCGAACGGCTACGAGTCGCCCTGGCGTCGGCACTCCTTCGTGAGTCTCCGCCGAATCAATCCCCCGTCGCTTCGCTCGCCCCGCATCAATCCCCCGTCGCTTCGCTCGCCCCGAAACTGATAGTCCTCGACGAGCCGACCAACAACCTCGATCTCGACACCGTCACCCAGTTGGCCGACGCCCTCAACAACTGGACTGGTGCACTGCTCGTCGTGTCGCACGACAGTGGTTTCCTCGACGCGATCGGCATCGACCGCACTGTTGCGCTGGGAGACGACAGCTGAACGGGGTTGTCACCCGACGTTTTCCTCCCGGCCACCGCCACGCCAGCCACAACCTGCACGCTGCCTGGGGTGACCTCTGTTCATGACGCCACACCAGTCGTTCTCGTGCACGGCATCCGGGTGAGCGGCGAGTCGTTGCACCGCATCGCCGCCGCCATCCCCAACCGCCGCGTCGTGCATCCCGACCTCCCCGGGCACGGGGCGCGCCAGGCCGAAACCTTCACGCTCGACGGCGCAGTCGCCACCGCGGTCGCGGCGATCGAGGGCTTCGGCCGGCCAGCTGTGATCGCCGGGATGTCGATGGGTGGCTACGTGGCGATGGCCGTCGCCGGCCGGCATCCCGAACTCGTCGCCGGGGTGATGCCGATGTGCGCCACCGTCCAACCCGGCCGCGTGTTCGCGCTGCCGTTCCAGATCTTCGGTGCGGCAACCGCTTTCCTACCGAAAGAGGCGGCCGCCATCAGCCGCTGGCTCACCCGGGTGACCGTCGGTCGTCAGGTGTCCGACGACATGGAGATCGGCGGTCTGGCCCTGGCCGCGATCTCCGACGTGGTCGGCGAGGTACGGCATTTCGACGCACTGGGCGAACTGGGGCGATTCCCGGGTCCCATCGCACTCGTCAACGGCGGACGCGATCCGTTCCGCGCGCACGAACGCCGATTCGAAGCCGTATCCGACGCCACCGCACTCACCGTCATCCCCGGTGCGAGCCACCTGTTTCCGCTCATCCAGCCTGAACGCACGGGCCGGCTGATCGACGATTTCGCGTCGTCGTGCTCGCTGGGGTTGCCGCCGGTTGCTTGAGCCGGTTTGCGCACCCACCCCACTCCGCCGGCCGAGAGCCTCGAAGCCGCCGTCCACCGCTGGCTAGGTGATCCAGGCGCCGGCCGAGAGCCTTGAACCTCAGTGTTGCGGCCACGGGGGTGGCGTCGTGACCAGGGCAAATGGGCTATTTGGGTATCAGCGACCCACCCGCCGACGTCGTCGGCGATCGTGGAGGCGGGAAGAACGCGGTTCTCGGTTCGCGACACGCCGACGAGCACCCAGACAAGGGTGGTCGTCCGGCCTGGGACCGCACAGAAAATAGGGGAAGAAACTTCTTCCCCGACCCTTGGAGTCCTCCCCACAAATTTTCGCGGGGACGACTTGGAACTTAGGGGAGGAAGTTCTTCCCCTAGATTTTTCGGCACGATGCAAGCGTATTTGCCCAGGTCAGAGCGTCGGTCACCGAACTCTTCGGATCAGGGAGCGGTGGCGGCAAGCGCTACTCCCGCTCAGCTCAGGGAGCGGAAATGCGGGCCCACGCTGCGGCGGCTCAATCCACCAGTTCGAACACCGCGGCAAGTCCCTGGCCACCACCGATACACATCGTCTCGAGTCCGTAACGCACTGAGTGACGACGCATTTCGCGGGCTAGCGTCGCCAGCATGCGCCCACCGGTGGCGCCGACCGGGTGGCCCAGCGAGATTCCGGAGCCGTTGACGTTGGTCCGGTCGAAACCCGTTCCGGCACCGAATGTCCCGAACCCCCACTCACGGGTCACCGCGAGCGCCTGCGCGGCGAACGCCTCGTTGAGCTCGATGAGGCCGACGTCGTCGAGCGAGAGACCGGCGAGTCCCAGAGCCTTGGCGGTCGCCGGCACCGGACCGATGCCCATCGTCTCCGGCGGTACTCCCGCCGTCGCCCACGACACCAGGCGCACCATCGGCACCAGGCCGTGACGGTGTGCGACGTCGGGTGTCGTCACCACGCACATCGACGCCGCGTCGTTCTGGCCGCTGGCATTGCCCGCGGTGACCGTCGCCTCCGAATCCGAGGACGCCAGAATCGGTTTCAGCTTGGCCAGCGCGTCCATCGAGATGTCGGGGCGCGGGTGCTCGTCGGTGTCGATGATCGTCTCGCCCTTACGCCCGGCCACCCGCACCGGGATGATCTCCTCGGCGAAGATGCCGTCGCGCTGGGCGCGGACCGCGCGCTCGTGCGATGCCAGCGACAACTCGTCCTGCTCGACGCGCTCGATGCCGTACTCCCGGCGCAGGTTCTCCGCGGTCTCGATCATCCCGCCCGCGACCGGGTGATTCCGTCCACCGGACGTCGTGCGAGCGCGCGCGAGGCTGTCGTGCACCTCGACACCCGACCGCGCGCCGCCCCACCGCATGTCCAGCGAGTAGAACGACGCGTTGCTCATCGACTCGGTCCCACCGGCGATCACCACGTCGTCGGCGCCGGCGGCGACCTGCAGACCGGCCTGGATCACCGCCTGCAAGCCGGAACCGCACCGACGATCGACGTGCATACCGGGCACGCTCACCCCGAGCCCGGCGTCGAGCGCCACCACACGTCCGATGGCCGGAGCCTCACTGTTGGGATTGCACTGCCCGAGGATCACGTCGTCGACGGCATCGGCGAGCAGGCCCGTCCGCTCCAGCAGGCCGGTCAGCACGGCGACACCCAGGTCGACGGCCGTGAGTGACGCGAACATCCCGCCATACCGGCCGATCGGTGTGCGGAGCGGTTCGCAGATGACGATCTCACGCATGGGGTGGGTCCTCTCGGGCAAGTTGTGGCAACGAGAATCGTTCTACACGTCACACATCCCGGGCCACCCCCGGGTCCCGCGATGTGTGACACTCACACGGCGCCATCACTGCCGAGAAGCAACGGAGCTGACCACATGGCCCGCATCGCCCAGACCCTCGATCTCACCGAGTTCCAGCGCGACATCCTCGCCACCGTCCGGTCCTACGTCGACCGCGAGATCATCCCGGCCGCAAACGAACTCGAGCATGCCGACGCCTACCCCGAGAAGATCGTGGCCGACATGCGCGAGATGGGTCTGTTCGGCCTGATGATTCCCGAGGAGTACGGGGGCCTCGGCGAGTCGCTGCTCACCTACGCGCTGTGTGTGGAAGAACTGGCGCGCGGCTGGATGAGCGTGTCCGGGGTGATCAACACGCACTTCATCGTGGCCTACATGATCCGCCAGCACGGCACCGACGAACAGAAGCAGCACTTCTTGCCGCGCATGGCCACCGGCGAGGTGCGCGGCGCCTTCTCGATGAGCGAACCCGACCTCGGTTCCGACGTCGCGGCCATCAAGACGACCGCCAAGGCCGACGGCGACGGCTACCGGATCAACGGACAGAAGATGTGGCTGACCAACGGCGCATCGTCCACCCTGGTCGCCGCCCTGGTCCGCACCGACGAAGGTGCCGAGAAACCACACCACAATCTGACGACCTTCCTGATCGAGAAACCGTCGGGCTTCGGCGAGATCAAACCGGGCCTCACCATCCCCGGGAAGATCGAGAAGATGGGTTACAAGGGCATCGACACCACCGAGCTCATCTTCGACGACTACCGGGCTGAGCGAACCGACATTCTGGGCGGGGTCAGCGGCCGCGGCTTCGCCCACATGATGGACGGTGTCGAGGTCGGCCGCGTGAACGTGTCTGCCCGGGCGTGCGGGGTGGCGCAGCGGGCCTTCGAACTCGCCGTCCGCTACGCGCAGCAGCGCAGCACCTTCGGCAAGCCCATCGCCGAACACCAGGCTGTGGCGTTCTCGCTCGCCGAGATGGCCACCAAGGTGGAGGCCGGACACCTGATGATGGTCAACGCGGCACGCCTCAAGGACTCCGGGGAACGCAACGACGTCGCCGCGGGCATGGCCAAGTACCTGACCAGCGAATACTGCGCCGAGGTCACCCAGGCCAGCTTCCGCATCCATGGCGGCTACGGCTACTCGAAGGAATACGAGATCGAACGTCTCATGCGTGAGGCGCCGTTCCTGCTGATCGGCGAGGGCACGAGCGAGATCCAGAAGCAGATCATCAGCCGCGGCCTGCTGCGGGAGTACCGCGACAGGTGAGCAAATGTGGCGTACGCCATAGTTGACCCGAGAAAGTGGGTCGTGCCTTAGAATCTGCTGAGCGCCGGGGCCGGTGCCAGATGTTGGTTGGCGAAAGTGAGTGGACGAGTGGTTCGGGTGGTACGTCGAGGAGGGACACATCGGGGGATCGGGCGCGGCGTGACGTTGGTCCTGGTGACCGCTTTCGTCCTTTCCTTGGTGTCCGCCGCGTGGTCGCCGGCTCAAGCCGAACCCAACGCCGAACCGGTCGCCCAGCCCGTCCGCTACAACCACGGCCCCTATGTCGCGATGGGCGATTCCCGCGCGTCGGGCGCGTTCTTTTCCATGACGCCCGACTACTTCCTCGGCTGCAAACGGTCGTTGCTGAACTACCCGCTCTACGTCGCCGCGATGACGCTTCCCCGCCGCTACGTCGACACGTCCTGCGCCGGCGCGAAGTCGGCCAACCTCTATGCCTACGGGCAGCGCACCAACGCCGGATACAAGGTGCCGCAGCTGTATCTGGTCCCGCGCGACGCCGAGCTGATCACCGTCAGCATCGGCGGCAACGACATGGCCTGGGGCCGGATCTACGCCCGATGCACCACCGCGCCGTTCCAGGATCGACGCTGCCGGCACAGCCGTAGCGTCGAGAACGAGGTCCGCGCGCGAATCGCTAAGATGGAGAACCGGGTCACGCCTGCGCTCAAGGCGATCCGACGCAAGGCGCCCCGCGCACAGATCATCGTCGTCGGCATCGGTGGCTTCATGGGCAACCACGGCTGCTGGCCGATGGTGCCGCTCAGCGACCCCGACACCCGCTACATGAACCGGGTGTTCAACCGCGCGAACGGTGCACTGTGGCGGGCGACGGTGAAAGTGAACGGAACCTTCGTCGACGCCAATCGCCTCTCTGCCGGGCACGATCCGTGCAACCTCATCAACCCCTGGTACGAATCCGCGTTGTCCAACACCATCGCCTATCCGTTCCACCTCAACCAGGCCGGCGCACTGGCCATCGCGATGATGGTGAACGGCGCCATCAGGCGGTAATCGCACCTCGGTTAGCGTTGTCGGGTGGCACATCTTCTCGGGGCAGAAGCCCTCGGCCTGGAGTATCCGACGACCAAGGTCTTCGACTCGGTGTCCCTCGGCGTCAACGAGGGCGACCGGATCGGCATCGTCGGACGCAACGGTGACGGCAAGTCCAGCCTGCTGGCGATGCTGGCCGGGCGGCGCGAGCCCGACTCGGGCCGCGTGACGGTCCGCGGCGGGGTCCGAGTAGGTGTGCTGGATCAGGCCGATGTGTTCGACGGCGATCAAACGGTCGGCGACGTGGTGGTCGGCGACCGACCCGAACACGAATGGGCGTCGGACCCGCGAATCCGCGACGTCATCGCCGGTCTGCTCGGCGACGTCGACTGGAACGCCCCGGTCGAATCGCTGTCCGGCGGGCAACGGCGACGCGTCTCGCTGGCCCGGCTGCTCGCCGGCGATCACGACATCCTCGCCCTCGACGAGCCGACCAACCACCTCGACGTCGAGGCCATCACCTGGCTCGCGGAGCATCTCAAGAAACGCTGGCCGCCGAACGCCGGTGGGCTGCTGGTGGTCACCCACGACCGGTGGTTCCTCGACGAGGTGTGCACCACCACCTGGGAGGTGCACGACCGCATCGTCGAACCCTTCGAGGGTGGCTACGCGGCCTACATCCTGCAGCGGGTGGAACGAGACCGGCAGGCCGCCGCCATCGAGGCGCGCCGGCAGAACCTCGCCCGCAAGGAACTCGCCTGGCTACGACGCGGGGCCCCGGCCCGGACCTCGAAACCCAAGTTCCGCGTCGACGCCGCCAACGCACTCATCGCCGACGTCCCGCAGATCCGCGACAACGTCGCTCTGCAGTCGCTCGCGGTCGCACGCCTCGGCAAGGACGTCGTCGACCTTCTCGACGCCTCGGTGTCCTACGACGGTCGCGAGGTGCTGCACGACGTCGAGTGGCGACTGGCACCCGGTGAACGCACCGGCATCCTCGGGGCCAACGGCGCGGGCAAGTCGACGCTGCTCGGTCTGATCGCCGGCACGGTGGAACCGACGGGCGGACGGGTCAAGCGCGGCAAGACCGTCAAGGTCGCGACACTCACCCAGCGTCTCGACGACCTCGACCCCTTCCTCGACGACCCGGTGCGGGTGGTGCTGGCCGACCTGCGCAGCACCTACACCTTCGGGTCGGGCTCCAAGGCGCAGGAACTCTCACCGTCGCAGCTCCTCGAACGACTCGGCTTCGACGGTGCACAGCTGTCCACCCCGGTCCGCGATCTGTCCGGCGGGCAGAAGCGCCGGCTGCAACTGTTGCTCATCCTGCTCGACGCACCCAACGTCCTCATCCTCGACGAGCCGACCAACGACCTCGACACCGACATGCTGGCCGCGCTCGAGGACCTGCTCGATTCGTGGCCCGGCACCTTGATCGTCGTCTCCCACGACCGGTACTTCCTCGAACGCGTCACCGATCAGCAGTACGGCATCCTCCACCGACGACTCCGACATCTGCCGGGCGGCGTCGACGAGTTCCTGCGACTGCGGCGGGCCGAGGCCTCGGCGTCGGAATCGGTTGTGGCTTCACCGAAACCCGATACGGCTGGTGCACCGGCGTTGTCGGGCGCCGATCGTCGCGCGGCAGAAAAGGAGGCGTCGTCCATCGAGCGGCGGCTCGACAAGTTGGGCGTCGAGGTCGAGCGTCTGCATCAGCGGATGGCCGAGCACGATCAGAGCGATCACACCGGTCTGCACGAACTCGCCGGTTCGTTGCGGGCGGTCGAGGTGGAGACCGCCGAACTCGAGGAACGCTGGCTGGAGTTGTCGGAACTGATCGGCTGACGGGGCTGATCGGCTGATCAGTCCCGCGCGAACCCGTCCTTGATGGCCCGCATCGTGTCGTCGAGTGACTCGTCGACGACGGTCGTGTGGTCGGCTCGCAGGTAGGTCTTCAGCGTGACGTCGGTGCCGTCGTCGCGCATTTCCTTGCGGAGATCGCGGCTCAGGAAGTACGGCAGAACGGGGTCGAGGAAGCCGTGTTCGATGCGCACCGGCACGGAGTAGCCACCGGTCGGTACCGCCGCGTAGTCACGCAGGGCGTCGCGGAACGCGCTGTCGTCAAAAGGCTTGGCCACCAACGATCCCGGTGACGTCGACCGCAGCGACTCGTTCAGGTCGCCGTAGCACTGTTCGCGGGCGGCGTCGAGGTAGCGGCGGCCGTTGTCGGTGAGGTGGTCGGCGATGCCGAGGTCGCGGCGGGCGTGGTCGAGGCCGGCCAAGATGTAGAGGAACAGTCCGCTGAATCCGTTGAATCGGCCCAATCCCGGTGTGCGCGGGCCAAAGAGGCCGAAGTAGTTCTCGATCGACGACACCGGGGCGATGGCAACGGCCGCGCGCAGCGACAGATCCGGCGCGTACTCGCCGGCGAACCGGGCCGCGAACAGCGCGGCATGCCCACCCTGCGAATGCCCGGTCGACACCCACCGCGTCGACAGTGAGGAATCGATCGACCGTGCGGCATGGATGATGTCGACGATCGCGTGCGCGGCCGCCCGGCCACCGAGGTACTCGGTCTCCCCCGCCGATCCCATCCCGGCGTAGTCGGTGGCGGTGACGGCGTATCCGGCGTCGAGCGCCTTTCGGACGGGAGCTTCGAGACCGTCGCCGTGCCGAGTTCGACTCGGTGCGCAGTCATCGGCGATGCCGGTGGTTCCGTGCGCCCACGACACCACCGGCCATCCACCGGCAGGCGGGGTGCCGCGCGGCGTCCAGAAGACCCCGCTCGCCATGGCAGGGCGGCCGTTCTGATCGAGAGTCGCGTAGACGAGGTCGGTGCCCTGCGCCGCACCCGAGGGCAACTGGTCGGCAGCGAGGGGCCGTGCCGAGAAGACAAAGCCGGGGGTGGGTGCCGCGGCCGACGCCTGCGGCGGCACGACGGCGACCCCCCAGGCGGCGGCGAGCAGCACCACGATCGCTGCCACCACGGGCCGGATGAGTGTCGGTCGCACGAAACAACTGTAATAGTCCACCGCATCACCTAGCGTTGACCTGTGGTTGTCCGACGAATCGTGGTCGCCGTCACACTCACCGCTGCCCTCGTCGTGGGCGGGTTGTCGCAGGTCCCGGGCGCGGACGCGGCTCCGCAGACCATCGGTCCCGACGTGTCGAGCCATCAGCATCCGGGCGGTGCGTCGATCAACTGGTTCGCGGTTCGCGCGGCCGGGCAACAGATCGCGATGGTGAAGGCCACCGAGTCGACCTGGTATGTGAACCCGTATTTCATCACCGACAGTCTCGCCATGCGCGCCGCCGGACTGATTCGCGGGACCTACCACTACGCCGACCCCAGTCGGCCCGCTGCGCCGCAAGCCATCTTCTACGCGACGATCGTGCTCGGCCAGAACGGCATTCTCGACCTTCCGCCGGTACTCGACTTCGAGCACAGCGGCGGCCTCGGGCCGCGGGCTCTCGCCGCGTGGGCGCGGGAGTTCTTCGCGACGCTCGAGCCGCTCACCGGACGCAAGACGATCCTGTACACCTACCCGAACTTCTGGAACACCGCGATGGGCGGGACCCGCGAGTTCGCCGACCACCCACTCTGGATCGCGTCGTACAACGGCCGCAGTGCCCCACAGATGCCGCGCGGCGGCTGGCGCACCTGGCGGTTCTGGCAGTACACCTCGTCGGGTCGCCTGCCCGGCGTCCCCACCCGCGTCGATCTGAACCGCTACAACGGTTCGATCGCGTCGCTGCGCGCCTACGGAAACGCCATCAACGTCTTCGGCAGTTGATCCACCGAGCGTCACCGCACCCCCGCCAGCTAGGTGCGAGCAGCCCCCACCGATGGCTGAGGTGCGAGCCTGCGAGCCTCGAAGCCCCCTGGCGAGAGGACATTGGTCGTCTCACCAGGCCCTTCGAGGCTCGCTTCGCTCGCACCTCAGGGAGCGGAGGGGGCGCCTCAGGGAGAGGCAGGGAATCACACGCCCGGACTGACCACCCGCGCACCGACCGCCGGTCCCGACGCGGTGCGCACCGAACGCGCGACCCCGGCCCCGGAGAGTTCCGCCGCGACGTTGACCGCGGCATCCTCGTCCGCGCACAGGAACGCACAGGTCGGTCCGGAGCCCGACACGATGCCATTCAGCGCACCCGCGTCCACCCCGGCGCGCAGCGTTCGACGCAGCGTGGGCTGCAAACTCAGGGCCGCCGGCTGCAGATCGTTGTGCAGTAGCGGGGCGACGGCTTCCGGGTCGCCGGCAGCCAACGCCACCATCAATTCGTCGGGCGAACGCAGCAAATCCTCATCGTCTTCGGAACCGTCAGATCGGCTGTCGCGCAACCGATCCAGTTCGCCGTACACCTGCGGCGTCGACAACCCTTCTCGGGCCAACGCCAGCACCCAGTGGAACTCACCACGCGACAGCACCGACATGAGTTGCTCACCCCGGCCGGTCCCCAGCGCGGTGGTGCCATGGAGAGCAAAGGGCACGTCGCTGCCCAGCGTGGCCGCGATCTCGGCCAGTTCTGCGCGGTCGATGTCGAGCTTCCACATCGTGGCCGCGGCCACGAGGGCGGCCGCCGCGTCGGCGCTGCCACCGGCCATGCCGCCGGCCACCGGGATCGATTTGTCGATGTCGATGTCGACGCGGGGTTCGCGTCCGGCCCACTGCGCGAGCGCGATCACTGCTCGTGCGGCCAGGTTGGAGTCGTCGGCGGGCACCGACGACGCTCCCTCGCCGCGCACCGTCACCTGCAGGCCGGTGGCCGGCGCTACCCGCACGTCGTCGTGCAGCGACAGGGCCTGGAAGACCGTGACGAGGTCGTGGTAGCCGTCTGCCCGGCGCGGACCCACACCCAGGTGCAGATTGACCTTGGACGGAGCCCGCGCCGTGACGGAGTCGGACACCACCGACAGGGACGAGCGAGGCACAAGAAATCAGCGTAGCGGGCCACCGGGTGACGTGCGCCCGGGTAGCCACCCCCGCTCGGCCAGCACGCCCACATCATCCACCACGAGCACCGCCCCGGCGTCGGCGAGTTCGGCTTCCGCGAAACCCCCACTGCGCACGGCGACGCACGCGGCCGGCAGCCGGTTTGCCGACGCCACATCCCACACCGTGTCACCGATCACCACCGATCGAGTACCCCCGGCCGCCTCGAGTGCGACACCGAGGATGTCCGGCTCGGGCTTGGACTTCTCGGCGTCGTCGGAACTCGTGACCGCCGCGAAGTCCACCAGGCGAAAGCCGAGCGAATCGATTGCCGCATCAGTGAATTCCGATTTCCCCGACGAGGCGAGCGCCACTTTGAAGCCCGCCCCGCCGAGCTCCGAGATCAATTGCGCCGCACCGGGTATCGGATTCACTTCAGGCAACAGTTCGCGATAGCGTGCTTCCCAGGCGGCCCGCAGCTCATCCCCGATCGAGTCCTCGACCGATTGCCCGCATATCTCCCCGACCAACATGTCACCACCCATGCCGATGGCACGATGCACGTGCCACCACTTCGGGGTGAGGTCATGAGCGGCGAACGCCCGCATCCAGGCCAACGCGTGCAGATAGGTCGAGTCGATCAGCGTACCGTCGACATCGAGGAGCACAGTGTCGACAGGTCCGGTCTCCGGTGCCATCGAATCTCCCTCCGGGTCGAGAATCGTGCCCGCATCCCAGCCTTGCACACATCCCATCACCGGGCCGACGTCGACGACGGTCGACAACAGGCTCGGAGAAGAGGAGCACTCCATGCCCGTTCGATTCGGTTACACGCTGATGACCGAGCAAGCCGGTCCAAAGGATCTGGTCCGCTACGCGGTCGACGCAGAAGCCGCGGGCTTCGACTTCGAGGTGTCCAGCGATCACTTCTTTCCGTGGCTCTCCGCACAGGGGCACGCCCCCTACGCGTGGACAGTCCTCGGCGCCGTCGCCCACGCAACCCAGCGCGTCGAACTCATGACGTATGTGACCTGCCCGACGATCCGGTACCACCCGGCGATCGTTGCGCAGAAGGCGGCGACCTTGCAGATCCTGGCCGACGGCCGGTTCATCCTGGGGTTGGGCTCCGGCGAGAACCTCAATGAGCACGTCGTCGGCGCCCGGTGGCCTGCGGTCGCCGACCGACAGAACATGCTTGCCGAGGCCATCGAGATCATCCGCAAGCTCCACGACGGCGAACTCGTCGACCATCGCGGTGAGTACTTCCAGGTCGACGCCGCACGCATCTGGGATCTCCCCGAGACACCCGTACCGATCGGCGTCGCAGTGGCCGGCGCGACGGGCGTCGACCGGTTCGCCTCCCTCGCCGACCACCTCATCGCCGTCGAGCCCGACGCCGAACTCGTCGAGACATGGAATCGGCACGACCGCACCCCGACAATCGATAGCCCCGCCACCCGCGCAATCGGGCAGATTCCGATCTGCTGGGATCCCGACCGCGACACCGCGATTGCCCGCGCGCACGAGCAGTTCCGGTGGTTCGCCGGCGGCTGGGACGTCAACGCCGATCTCCGCACCACCGCGGGATTTGCGGCCGCCACCCAGTACGTGCGCGCCGAGGACGTCGCCAATGCGATACCGTGCGGACCCGACCTGGACCAGATCGTCGACGCGGTCGCCGCATACTGGTGTGCAGGTTTCACCGACATCGCGCTGGTCCAGGTCGGCGGCGACGCACAGGATGCCTTCCTACGCGAGGCCGCCCAACCATTGCTGCGCAAGCTCCGCGAGGCCGCGCCGAACTGAGAACCGAGCCGCCGTCGGCGTCAGACCTCGACCACCTCGTGCGGCCAGATCTGCGGCGACCGATCATCGGCTGCCCAGAGCTCGGCGGTGTGCATCCGTTCGTCGCCATCACGCAGGTTGTCGGTGCGTACCCCTGTGTAGCGGAACCCGGCCGCCGCAGCCATGCGGGCCGACACGACATTGTCGCACAGAGCTCGCCACGTCACCCGCCGCAGCCCGAGCCCGTCCTCGTCGTCGAACGCGTGCTCTACGACGGCATGCAGCGCTTCACCCAGATAGCCGTTGCCTCGATCGGCGGGCGCGCACCAGTACCCGACCGAACCCGACCCGTCGCCCTTCAACGACACCCCGATCGTCCCGGCGAGATGCCCGTCGGCGGCCTCGATCGACCAGGTCACCGAGGCGGGGTTCGGCGCGTTCACCCGAACGAACCATTCGGCGTCCGAGCGTCGATACGGAACCGGCACCAGCGTGAATCGCTGGATGAGCGGGTCCTGACACGCCTGAAAGATCGGCTCGATGTCGCGCTCTTCGGGAAGGCGCATGACGAGTCGTCCTGTGCGTAGGGTCTTCACGTGCGTGTCTACTGTCATCGCGCTCTCCCTTCGGTATCGGCTTGTGTTGCAACACGCTACGAGCCGGAACCGGACAAAGCGAGCGAATTAGGGCGTGCCTCCCAATCCCACTGCGAGGGATTGGTGGAGTCGATTGTGCTCTGGCAAGGCGGAGGAGAGAGCAATAGCGGCGCTATTGTGATTCGACGACAACGCAGCCAGGGTGCAATCGAGCCGCCAAGACCCGCAAAGGGGATTGGGAGACACGCCCTAGTTCGTTTGGGCGAGCCGCACGAAATCGTCGACGGACAGCCGTTCACCACGGATTCCGGGATCGATGTCGGCGGCGCGCAGTCGGCGTTCGGCCTCGGCGGGTGAGCCGGCCCAGCCGGCGAGTGCCGAGCGCATCGTCTTGCGGCGCTGCGCAAATGCTGCGTCGATGACCGCGAAGACATTCGCTCGCAACTCGGCATCCTGCGGGTAGGTGGACGTCCGTTCGACGCGCACCAGCCCCGATTCGACCTTCGGCTCGGGCCAGAAGACGTTGCGGCCCACCGCTCCGGCACGACTGACCGTGCCGTGGTAGCGCGCCTTCACGCTGGGGACCCCGTACGTGCGGCTGCCCGGTCCGGCGGCGAGCCGATCGGCCACTTCCGCCTGCACCATCACCAAAGCGGTTGTGATCTCCGGGAATTCGGCCAGAAGATGCAATAACACCGGAACGGCGACGTTGTACGGCAGATTCGCGACCAACGCGGTCGGCAGCACCGGCAGATCACTTCTCGACACACGCAGCGCGTCCGCAGTGATCACCTCGAAGTGATCCACGCGCGACGGCGCGCGGTCTGCGACAGTCCTCGGAAGTAGCTCGGCGAGAACAGGATCGATCTCCACCGCCACCACCCGACCGACGACCTCGAGCAACGCGAGGGTCAGTGATCCGAGGCCGGGACCAACCTCGAGGACGGTGTCGTCGGGGCCAACACCCGAGACCGCGACGATACGTCGCACCGTATTGGCGTCATGAACGAAGTTCTGACCCAGTGTCTTGGTGGGGCGCACCCCCACCTCGTCGGCGAGCCGACGGATCTCTACAGGACCGAGGAGACCGACCCTGCGTGCGTCGGAGTCGCTCAGCGCAGACCCAGTCGGGACGAGCAGGACGGCCAGGCGCCCCAGCCCTGTGCGGCCTGAGTCTTCTTGGCGATGGCGATCTGCTCCTCGCGTGTCGCCAGGTCGGCGCGCGGCGCGTACTCCTGGCCACCCCAGCGATCCCAGGTGTTCTGGTCGAACTGGACGCCGCCGTAGAAGCCGTTGCCGGTGTTGATGGCCCAGTTGCCGGTGGCCTCACACTGCGCGAGGGCGTCCCAGACGCCGTACGGCACGAACGGTGCACCCGGCTTGGTGCCCACGCGGACGGTCGCGGCGACCGGCGCAGCCAGTACGACCGACTGCAGGCGCTCGCGCTTGACGACCTTGCCGTTGACGGTGGTGATGTTGTAAGTCACGCGCGCCTGACCTGGCTTACCCTTCTTCACCACGACCTTGCGGTCCTTGATGAGGGTCGGATCGTTCTTCTTGACCTCTGGCGGTGCGACAGCTTCGTTGACGGTCGACGTCTCGGTGCGGATGCGCGTCACGTTGATCTTCATGTTCGCGCTGACCGGGGTGTTCGCCGGGGGCACCACCTTGTCGGTGGCGACCAGCGGATTACCCAGGGTCGCGAGCAGATCGGCGACGGTCTGGGCGGCAACGGTCGGTCGCGAGACCGCGGTGCCGTCGGTCAGCTGCACCTTCTTGGGCATGGCGAGATCGACGACGCCGCCCTTGACCGGCATCGCGGCGTGCGGCTGGAAGTTCGGGAGATCTGCGGCGTGCGCGAGTCCGCGCTCGGCCAACAGTTGGTCGATGGTGACCGCGTTGGTGGTAACAACCTCGGAACGACCGTCGATGTCGAGGGTGAGGGTCTTCTTCCGGTGCACGGTGATCGTCTGGCCGTCGTCGAAGCCGGAGTCGAGCGCCGGGGTCACCTTGTCGCCGTCGACCGGGTCGATGCCCTGTGAGGAGAGGAGCGATTCCACCGACAACGCCATCGTCGACACGTTCTGAGTGGAGCCGTCGACGTCGATCGTGACGTTCTTGTGCATGGCGATGCCCATGACACCACCGGCGGCGACGGTCGCGAGCACAGCTCCGACGGCCACACGCGCACGGGTGGACTTGGACTCGTTGATCTTCGAGAGCACAGACAAGGTGAAACATCCTGATCGACTACACGGGCGTCCACCAACGCGCTAGACACAAACATCCCCGACGGCCGTAAGCCCCTCGTGGCCGGAATGTCTCCTCGGAATCCTGGCGGGATCCTCGAAGCACTGGTGGATCACAGTACGATAACGAACCGGCCTGATTACTGCAAAGGCAGTCGGTAAATTCTTCTGGCGTTGTCGCCCAGGACCCGCGCCATCTCGGCGTCGTCGACGCCCCGGACCTGCGCCAGCGCACGGGCGGTGTACGGCAGGCAATAGGACTGATTGGGCTGGCCACGATAGGGATCCGGGGTCAGAAAGGGCGCGTCGGTCTCGACCAGTACTTGATCGTCGGGCACGATCTCGGCCGCGGCTCGGAGTTCTCCGGCATTGGCGAAGCTCACAGTTCCGGCAAAGCTCAGCAAGTACCCGCGATCTATGCATTCGGATGCAACATTTCGGTCACCGGAGAAGCAGTGCATGATCACGGTCTCCGGCGCGCCGACGTCCGCGAGGACATCGAGCAGGTCCCGATCGGCCTCCCGATTGTGGATCATCAGGGGTTTGCCGACGCGTTTGGCGAGGTCGATGTGCCATCGGAACGCCTCGTGCTGAATCGCCGGATCGGCACAGTCCTCCGATCGCGCCGGCCAGTAGTAGTCGAGCCCGGTCTCGCCGATCGCCACCACTCGCGGATGCCGCGCCATCTCTTCCAGTTCCGCAGCGGCCTCGTCGGTCAGATCACCCGCGTGCATCGGGTGCAGGGCGATGGCGGCGAACGCGCGGTCGTCCCATTCGGCGGCCGCAACCGCCCAGCGCGCGTCGATCATGTCGTCGGCCACCGTCACGACCTGGCCCACCCCGACCGCTTCGGCGTGGTCGAGGATCGCGTGGACCGTCTCCGCATCCCGGCCACCACAGGCCGCAAGGTGAGTGTGTGCGTCGACAAGCCCGGGCAGCGGTTGAGGATCCGGCGGCGGCTCACGACGACGACGCTTCTTGGCCGCCTTGTTGCTCAACGTCTCCTCGGTCATGAACCCAACGATGTCACAGAGTCAGATGTCGACCGTTCCGTCGATGACCCGAATGCAGTCACCACCGATCCAGATGTCGGTGCCGTCGTCGTCCACGTGCACCCGGCCGGCGCGACCCAGCGCGGCGCCCTGGGTCGCGATGTACTGCGACGGCACGGCATCGGTGGCGCGAAGCCAGACCGCGATGCCGGCATTGAGGCTGCCGGTCACCGGATCCTCGGGCACCCCGACGCCGGGCCCGAATGCCCGCACCTCGATCGCCGCGTCGCCGTTCACCGGATGGGCGCCGACCAGCCCGACGAGGTGATCGCCGAGAGCGGCCATGTCCGGTGTCACGTCCAGCACGCGTTGGGCCGACGGCAGCCGCAGGACCATCCACTCCGGCCCGTTGACGACCCACTGCGCATCCGAGACCTCGTCGATCCCGACGCCCAGAGCCGCACACACCTCGTCGACCGTTGTTGCATCGACCGCGCCCGACCGGGTCAACGGCGGCGCGGCAAACGACAACCGCCCCGCCTCCTCCCGGATCTCGACCAGGCCGATTCCGCACTCCTGAACGATCCGTTCCCTACGCGAAGACCCACCGGCCGCGAGCCAGGCGAACGCCGACCCCAGCGTCGGATGACCCGCGAACGGCAACTCACCGCCCGGCGTGTAGATCACCAGCCGGTAGTCGGCGGCAACATCAGCATGAGGCGGGTCGGTGGCAGGCAGCACGAACGTCGTCTCCGACAGGTTCGTCCACCGCGCGAACGCCGCCATCTCGTCGGGCGTCAGTCCATCCCCGTCGAGCACCACGGCGACCGGATTGCCGAGAGTGCCGACCGCCGAGAACACATCCACCTGCGCGAAACGTCTCTTCATGAGTCGTCATCCTGCGGTATGGGCTGGCGGCGGGGCCACCGGTTTTCGGACGAGACTCCCGATGACTCGGGCGCGAGCCGCCCACCCGATGGCCACACGAAGCCCCCACCCGACGGCTGAGGTGCGAGAAAGCCCCTCCCGATGCTGAGGTGCGAGAAAGCCCCTCCCGATGGCTGAGGTGCGAGGAGGCCCCTCCCGATGGCTAGGTGCGAGGAGGCCCCTCCCGATGGCTGAGGTGCGAGGAGCGATAGCGACGAGCCTCGAAGCCCCTGGTGAGCTCAGATTGTCGTCTCACCAGGCCCCTTCGAGGCTCTCGGCTAGCGCCTCGAGCACCTCAGGGAGCGGCGAAAGCTGGCGCCTCGAGCACCTCAGGGAGCGGCGAAAGCTAGCGCCTCGAGCACCTCAGGGAGCCGCGTGAACCCCAATTCTGGTCGATCGACCAACTCAGGAGTTGATTTCATATATGAAACACGATAGCTTTCCGTTGCGATGCGGGTCACACCATACGCAGTAGGTGCGACCCGTCTCGCCGCTTCAAGAGCGCGCACGATGACAGGGGGTCACATTGGCGTTCGAGCTGCCCGCATCCAAGGGGCCGGTCCGCGATCTCGCGAACGAGGCCGGCCACACTCTTGGATTCGCACTCCAGGCCATCGGGGCCCTCGTCGTCGCCACATTTCGACGTCGACTGTCGATCGCCGAGACGCTGAACCAGACCGTCTTCATCGGACGGGTCAGCACCGGACCGTCGCTGCTGCTGATGATTCCCGTCGGTGTCTTCATCGCCGTCTCGGTCGGTGAACTCGCCGGCCGGATCGGGGCCGGCGGATACTCCGGTGCGGTCGTCGCCTTCGTCATCGTCGGTCAGGCCTCGGCCCTCGTCTGCGCGCTCATGATGGCCGGTGTCGCCGGTTCCGCGATCTGCACCGACCTCGGCTCCCGCAAGATCCGCGAAGAGATCGACGCGATGGAAGTCATGGGGCTCAACGTGATCGAGCGTCTCGTCGCGCCGCGCATCCTGGCCGCGATCATCGTCTCGCTCGTGCTGTGCTCACTGATCACCGTGACCGGCGTCGGGGCGTGCTACCTCTACCACATCTACGTCCAGCACCTGCCCGCCGGCGCTTTCATGGCGACCTTCAGCCAGTACGGACGCTTCTCGGACTTCGTCATGGCGCTGGTGAAGGCGACCATCTTCGCGCTGACATCCACAATCGTGGCCACCTTCAAGGGATTACACGCCCGAGGCGGACCACGCGGTGTTGCCGACGCGGTCAACGAGGCCGTCGTCATCGCCTTCGCGCTGGTGTTCATCTTCAACACGATCCTGTCGCAGCTGTACACGGTGATCGTCCCGGCGGTGGGAGCGTACTGATGGTTTCCGCAGACTTCTCCTTGCGCGTCCAGCGCCGCACTTCGGCTCGGCTGCAACAGTTCACGTCCGGTCTGGTCCGGCTCGGCGAGTTCGTCACCTTCATCTGGCGCTCGATCATCGCGATCCCGTTCACCCTGGTGCACTACCGCAAGCACGTGCTCAACCAGATCGCCGAGGTCACCTTCGGTTCCAAGTCCCTGCTCTCCGGCGGCGGCACCCTCGGCATCGTGTTGGCCATGTCACTCGCCGCGGCCATGATGCTGGGTGTCGAGACCTACCGCGGACTCCAGTTGGTGGGGATGACCTCGCTGTCGGGCATGCTCGCGGCGATCGCCAACACCCGCGAACTCGCGCCCGTCGTCGTCGGAATTGCGTTGGCCGCCAAGGTCGGAACCGGATTCACCGCACAAGTCGGCGCGATGCGCATCTCCGACGAGATCGCGGCGCTGGACTCGATGGCCATCCGGTCGATCCCGTTCCTCGCGACCACCCGCATGATCGCCGCGATGGTCTGCATCCTGCCGATCTACATGGTCGGCCTGCTGGCGAGCTACATCGCCACCCGCCTCGTGGTCGTCTGGTACAACGGCGAATCCTCGGGCACCTACGACTACTTCTTCCATCTCGCCCTCACCCCCACCGACCTGCTCTACTCGGCGACCAAGGCGATCGTCTTCGCCGCCATCGTGGCGCTCGTGCATTGCAGCTATGGCTATTTCGCCTCCGGCGGACCCGAGGGTGTCGGCCAGGCCGCCGGCCGCGCGCTGCGCACGTCGATCCTCGCGATCGGCATCTTCGACGTCATCTTCACGTTCGGACTCTGGGGCCTGGTCCCGCAGATTCCGGGATTCGGAATCTGAAATGTCGGTCATGCTGCCCGGAAATCCCGTGTCCCGCACGTCCTACATCCTGCGTGCCCTCATCGCGACCGTCCTCGTGGGCACTTTCGCCATCTGGATGGTGGCCCGAAGCACCGGCGTTCTCGAGACCGAACCCGAGATCCACGCCGAGGTGCCGGTCGAGGCCGGTCTCATCACCACCGGCGCACCCGTGCGCTACCACGGCGTCAAGGTCGGCGAGATCAGCTCGATCGACGCCGGCACAACGTCGTCGCAGGTCAGTCTCGCCATCAAAGAAGACGAACTGTCGAAGATCCCGAGCACCGTCGTCATGCGGGTTCTTCCCCGAACGTTCTTCGGCGACATCTATGTTCAGCTCGTCGACAACTCGCTGGCCCCGGCCGGGTCCACCGAGTCGCTCAGCGACGGTGACGAGATCAAGATCGACGCCGGACCCGACGCGATCAACCTGTACGACATCTTCAGCAAGCTCTCCAGCGTCCTCGCCGAAGTGCAGCCGGAGAAGATGAACATCGCGCTTGCCGCGGTCTCGCAGGCAATCGGTACCAGCGGTGGAGATCTCGGGATCATGATCGACGACTGGTGGCAGGCGTCGCGTGAACTCGAATCGACCATCAACCGATTCATCGACTCGACGCCGCGGTTCCGTGCCGTCGTCGAAAGCCTGCGTCGCGCAACACCATCGATCACCCGGACCCTGCAGTCGACCACCTCGATCTCCCGTGGGATCGTGGAACACCAGGAGAACCTCGGCGCCTTCCTCGCCTCGGCCTCCGGCTTCGTCGGGAGCGTCGCCCCGTTCATCGCGCAGCAGCGCAAGAACCTCATCACGGTGCTGAGTTCGACGAACGTCATCCTGTCGACCGTCGCGCAGAACCCGTCGGGCATCACCGACACCGTCACCGAGGCCGCCAAGTTCGGTGCCGCCGGCACCATCCTTTTCTCCAGCGGACGGTTCAACATCACTGCGGTACCGACGTTCTCGCAACCGATGCCGTACACGGCCGCCAACTGCCCGACGTATGTGAACCTGCGCGGCCAGCAGTGCTTCGGCGCCGGCAATGGCCTCGGTACCGGTCCGGTGCGCGCGCCCGGCGCCCCCAACCCACCGTTGCTGTCGCCTCGGCAGACCGCGCGGCCGGGCTACACACCGTCCGGCTTCACCGGACCCGCCGTCATCGACGGTGCTGCCGAAGCGCCCACCTTGGCCGGGCTCGAGACCCAGCTGCGCGGCGGACCGGTGGCGGCGACCCCGAACCCGGCGACCACATTGATGCTCGGCCCGATGCTCCGCGGAAACGAGGTGAGGGTGCGATGACCCGCCTGTCCTGGGTGACCGTCGTCAAGTCGATGTCCTTCGTGATCATCGGCATCATCGCGGCCGTGATCGTCAGCAACACTCTGCGCGTTCCGGTTTCGGGTCCGACGACGACCTACAGCATCCAATTCACCGACGCCGAAGGCCTGCTGGAAGGCAACCCGGTGACCATGTCCGGCGTGCGGATCGGACGGGTGAAGAAGATCGAGTTCAGCCCGCAGCCCGACGGCACCGCGCTCGCCGACGTCGAGGTCGACATCCAGCAAGACGTCAGCCTTCCCCAGCAGGTGCACGCGTCCATCCGGTACGGCGACATGCTCGGCGCCCGCTACATCGCGCTTTCCCAGGCTCGTCCGGGACAGCCGGGCCGCAACGGCACCGACATCCCGGTCGAAGCGACGTCGGCACCGGTGAACCTGACCGCTCTCATGAACGGATTCCAGCCACTGTTCTCCGCGCTGGATCCCAAGCAGGTCAACGAACTCGCCCGCGGCTTCGTCGACACCTTCGAGGGTCGCCAGGGTTCGGTCCAGTTGCTGCTCAAGCAAATCGGCAGCATGGGATCGAATCTGTCGGCCAACAGCGCGATCTTCGCGCAGCTCGTCACCAACCTCAACGAGCTCATGGGCACGATGGATTCACACAACCCGCAGCTCACCCAGCTGTTCAACGGGCTGAGCTCGTTGACGTCGGCGGTGGTCGGCGACAGCGGACAGTTCGCGGCCCTGCTCACCAGTGGCGACCGCGCGGTGTCCTCACTGGCGCAGATGATGACGTCGGCCGGCGGCAACTTCCAGCAGGCCCTCACCGGCCTGGAAGGTGTCACCTCGACCTGGGTCGCCCACACCCCGCAGTTCACGACATTCCTCAAACAGTTCCCGGTGCTCGCGCAGAAGATCAACCAGAGCGGACGCTACGGCGGCTTCATGATGCTCTACCTCTGCAACTTCACCCTCAAGGCGTTCAACCTGGAGGCCAACATCTTCGGTCCGCAGCACTCGCCGGTCTGCATGTGAGCGAATGCGACAACCCGTGACCACCAACGACTTGCCCATCAGCCGACAGCCGGAAAGAAAGTAGGAGCCCAGCCCGTGTTTCTGGTCAGACTCATCGACGTCTTCGTCGGAATCTTGGAGTTCGTCTTCAAGTCCGACAAGCGTGCCCAGGGTGCGTCGGCGGCCGTGCTGGGTACCGCCGGGATCATCACCCTGCTGACACTCATGCTGATCGCCCTCGGCGTCCCGCAGCTCAAGTACCACGCCGAAACCTCGCCGTTCACCGCCGAACTCAAGAACGCCTCCGGCCTCACCACCGCCGATCCGGTTCTGGTGGCAGGTGTTCCGGCCGGCCGCATCGAGTCGATCGACCTGGCCGGCGACAAGGTGCGGGTCGGTTTCCGCCTCGACAACGGCCAGCCGCTCGGAAACCAGACCCGCGCCACGGTGCGACTGCGGACCGTGCTCGGCAAGCGCTACCTGGAGATCATCCCGGCCGGCTCCGGCCAGGTGGGTCCCGACAACACGATTCCGTTGTCGCGCACCACGGTTCCGTACAACCTCGACGACATCTCCAGCGCGGCGGTGCACACCTCGCGCGACATCGACTCCGACGCGGTGCGCGCAATGATCACCACCATGAACCAGATCGTGCCCAACGGCGACACCCTCGATCAGTCGATCGCCGGTGCGGCCGGTGCCACCGCGGCCATCACCCAGACCGGCACGCAGATCGACCAGCTGCTCGCCATCTCCAAGCGGCTCGCGACAGTGACTGCGCAGCAGAGTGATTCGGTGGCGAGTGCCTTCTCGAGCACCCAGCTGATCGTGCAGACCCTCGCGGTGCGCCGGATCGTGCTGACGCGCCTGGTCGACAACCTCCGGACCATTCTCGCCCAGATGGCCGCCACCTTCCCGAAGATCCCGATGGGGCAACTCGTGACGAATATCCAGTCGGTGACCGGCACGCTGAGCGCCAACGTCACCACCATCGACGCCATCATGAAGCAGTTGCCACCGGCCATCCGGACCATCACCGACGCGACCGGCAACGGCAACTGGGCCGACGTGGTGTCGCCGAGTGCGGTGATCCCGGACAACATGCTGTGTTTGCTCGGTGCGATGCAGGGGTGCCGCTGATGACCTTCCGTCAAGTTCGCGAAGTACGCCGGCGTAAGACCCACGGCGGCAAGATCTTCATGGCACTGCTGCTGGTGGGCGCGCTCGTCGCCGGCTACTGGTACGTCTTTGTCGACAAGGCCGACACCCGAACCGTGCATGCCGAATTCGCCTTCGTCAACGGTCTTTACGAAGGCTCCAAGGTCACGGTGCTCGGCGTCCACATCGGCCGCATCGAGACCGTCGAGCCGGCCGGCAACCACGTCAACGTCACCCTGAGCATGCCGGCCGACGTGAAGTTGCCCGCCAATGTCCAGGCGTACGTGCTGAATCCGTCGGTGATCAGCGACCGCCACCTCGAACTCGGCCCGGCCTACACCGGCGGACCGCAGTTCCCCGACGGCGGCACCATCCCGATGGAACACACCCACTCCCCCATCAGCTTCGACCAGCTGCTCGACAGCATCGGCACGCTGACCAAGATCATGGGCCCTGCACCGGGCGGCGCAAACAACAACGACCCCAACGGCATCGGCACGCTCTTGGCCGCCACCGCAAAGTCGTGGGACGGACGCGGCGAACAGTTCGGCACCATGATGACGGGCCTGGCGTCGGCCTCCGGCGTCTTCGGCGCACGCACCGAGGATCTGCAGGATCTGATCGAGAGCCTCAATCAGCTCATGCAGACCTTCCGCTCCAAGCAGGTGTCGCTGACGGGCCTGGTCGAGGCGATGAGCCGACTGTCCACGCAGTGGGCCGGCGCCAACCAGGACATCACCACACCCATCAACGACCTGCGGATCGTCTTCGACCAGATCAACGGCTTCGTGATGCAACACGGCAACGACGTGGGCGTGGTCGCCGAGAACCTCGAGAACCTCGGCAACACCCTGGTCGCCAACAAGGCCGGGCTCGCCGAGTTCATGGATCTCGCACCGCTGATGATGCAGAACCTGTCGAGCACCATCGGCCCCGACCGTCGTGGTCGGATCCGCCTCAACATCTCCACCACACTGGCCCAGTTCAAGAAGCTGAAGCCGCTGTGCGATCAGTTCCCGATGCCGATCTGCATCGGGGCAGGCCTCACCAACCCGATCGCCTTCCCGATCAGCTCGTCCGATCCGCTGGGCATCGTCTCGGCGATCACCGGCGGTGCGCTGCCCGTCCGGCCCCCAGCAGTGACACCAGGGAATGGGACACCAGCACCGAGGGGTGGGAACTGATGGCCGGGCGTAAGACCGCACTGCGCGTCGCGACTCTCGCAGCGGCCGTGACGATCCCGCTGTCCGCCTGCTCGGCGGGACTGCAGGATCTCCCGTTGGGTGCCGGCAGCGGCGACTCCTTCGACGTGACCGCCGAACTGATCACCGCCGACGGAGTGGTGTCGGGCGCCGACGTGCGCCACGGTCAGCAGATCGTCGGACGGGTCACCGACATCGGCCTCTACGGCAACCACGCCGAGATCACGATGACGCTCGAGGACGGCACCACGCTGCCCGCCAACACCAATGCGACCGTCGAATTGCCGTCGGCCCTGGGCACTCCGTTCATCCGGCTGAGCGCACCCAAGGATCCCGAGGGCGAACTCAGCGACGGCTCACACCTGCCGCTCGCCCAGACGTCGGTCGGCCCACAGATCGAGAGCACCCTGGCCGCACTCGGAAACATCCTGGGCGGCAGCGGTGTCAGCCAGTTGCAGTCGGTGATGAACAGCCTCAACACGGCGTTCGAGAACCGGTCGGACAAGGTCGGCGATCTCATCGACACACTCAACCGGCTGCTGTCCCGATCGTCGGTGTACACCAACGACTTCAACGCGGCGATCGCCGCTGCAACCGAGGTCAGCAACCTGCTGGTCAGCCAGCGAACCGTCGTCGACGACTTCCTGCAGCAGGCGCCGACCGCCGTTGGAGTCCTTGCCGCACAGCGTGATCAGGTCGCATCGCTGATGCGAAACACCACCACGCTAGCCGTCAATCTCGACGCCGTCGTCAAGGGACGTCAGGCGTCGCTGAACACGATGGTCGCCAACGCGAACATCCTGGTGCAGTCGTTGGCCGCGTTCAACGGGACGGTCGGCACCACGCTGAACAACATGAATTCGTTCATGCGCAACTTCAATCGGGCCATCCGCGGCGACTACCTCGTCTTCGACGGTGCACTCGACATCCCCGGCGGCATCGACCAGATCCTCACCGGCGGGCTGCTGCTCAGCGGCCAGCCGCTGCCGACACCCAAGCAGCTCGAGGACGCCCTCACCGGTGGCCTCGGGCGGCCTCAGAAGCAGGCTCGCGCCAATCGCCCCGCCACACCGCAACCGAGTCCGGCCCGCCCGACGACGACCCGGCCAGGAGCCCCGCGATGACTCACACCACACCCTCGGGAACCAAACGCCGCCACCGGATGCCCAAGCCGCGCACCGGAACCCTGCAGTTCATCATCTTCCTGGTGTTGTCCGCCGTGGTGATCCCCTACGGCATCACCTTCGTGTCCGGGCCCGAGGGGCTGCGCGACAAGATGACGCTGCACGCCACCATGGTCGACGCCTTCGGCCTCACCCCGGGCACCGGGGTCACGCTTCGCGGCGTCGACATCGGCACCGTCAAATCGGTGTCCCTCAGTGACACCGGCGACAGTGCCGACATCGAACTCACCGTCCGGGGCGACACCCTCATCCCGGTCGACTCCGTCATGCAGGTCACCATGGCCTCGATGGCCGGCATCCAGAGCGTCGACATCATCACGCCCGACCAGGAGCCGCCGTTCCTCAAATCCGGTGACAGCATCAAGGCCCCACAGCAATTGCAGCCCAAGCAGATGGACGCCATCATCACCGAGGCCGCATCGGTGTTGCGCAGCATCGGGACCGGCCATCTGAGCACCTTCGGCAACGAGTTCTATGCCGCCTTCAATCACAACGATCAGGCGCTGGCCAAGCTCGTCAGCAACGGCAGCGCGCTCGCCAGTCTCGTCAACCGCAATGCGCCGATCCTGCGTGGTCTCTTCGACGACCTGCTGAGCGTGCTCGGCGCGATGAGCAACAACACGGCGGCCTTCGAGTCGGGCATGCGGTCGGTGGCGAACTTCACCGACCAACTCGACGCCAACCAGCCGACCTTTGTCTACCTGCTCGACCACGGACCGAAGAGCCTGGCGCGCACCCGCACTCTCTTCGATCGTTACCGCGGAACCTTCGGCGGTGTGCTCGCCAACCTGGCCGTCGTCGAGCCGATCATCAGCGACCGAAATGCCGCGCTCACAACCGGTTTGAACACGATTCCGCAGGGGCTGCTCGACCTGCGATCGATCGTCAAGGGCAACCGCGCCGACTTCGCCCTCATCGGCACGCAGGGGCCGGTGTGCATGTTCTACGACGTACCGCGCAGCGCGATCGGCGATCTCACCGTCACCGCACCCAATCTCACCCGCTACTGCCCGCCCGGAAACGGCTACGGACAGCGCGGGGCGGTAAACGCACCGCGACCCAATGGACTCGGAACGACCAACATGACCACCCCGGGCGGGGTTTCCGGGCCGCCCGCAGTCGCCGACCCGCTTCTCATCCCGAACGGCGTCGAACTTCTCCAGTGGTGGCAAGAGCTTCTAGAAAGGGCACGAAGTGGCAACTGATACAACCTCTCTCACCGAGAAGAAGGACACTGAGAAGAACGACACCGGGGCAACCGGCGAGACCGACACGCCCCGCGGCAAGAAGAGCGCTGCCGCACGCACGGCCCCGGTCGCGCGGCGCAAGCAGGCCAAACGGCCGAGCGCCACACGAGACTCGAAGACCGTGGGCCACAACACCGACACCGACACCGACACTTCGAGCGACGTTGCGCCCGAGCGAGGCCGGCCCCGCGCGCTGATCATCAGTGCAGTCAGCCTGCTGTTCGTCATCCTGATCGGCGTGGTCGGCTTCTTCGCCTATCAGTTCCTCTCCGACGACGACGCCTCGAGCGCGGCCGCGCCGAGCACCGCCGAGGCCATCGACACCGCCAAGGATTACGCGATCAAGCTGTCCAGCTTCGACTATCGCGACCTGAACAAGAACCGTGCGGCGATCGCGGCGATGTCGACCCCCGAGTTCGCCGCCAAGTACAGCCAGATGGTCACCGACCTCACCCAGATCGTCACCGACGGCAAGGGCGAGGCCACCGCAACCGTCAGTCACGCAGCGGCCGAGCAGGTCAGCGCAACCGACGCCACCGTGATGCTGTTCGTCGACCAGCAGGCCCGCAACGTGGTCGCACCGACCGGCAAGACCCAGGCCTACCGCATGGTGGTCAAGCTCAAGAACTCCAACGGCCACTGGCTGGTCGACGACATCCAGACGAAGTGATCACAACCGAATAGTGCGTCACCACCCACCGCAGAACACAGAAAGGAACGACGATGGCCGCTAGTTACCTGCCCGTTCTCACCGAGACCGTCCCCGAGTTGACCACCGCCAAAACACGGATCGAGATCGACACCCGCAAACGTCGTTCCACCAGTCTGCGTAAGCCGGCGCGCATCCAGGAGGCCATCGACTTCTGGTCCTTCGCCGGCGGCGCCGCCAACGTCGTCATGCAACTCGGCTGGCCCGAGGTCGCCTACGGCGTCATGGAGTCCAAGGTGGAATCCGGGTCGCTGGTCAAACATCCCTGGAAGCGTGCCCGCACCACCGGCCAGTACCTGGCCGTGGCGATCCTCGGCACCGACGAGGAGAAGGCCGCGTTCCGCGAGGCCGTCAACTCCGCCCACCGGCACGTCAAGTCCGACGCCAACAGCCCGGTCAAGTACAACGCCTTCAACCGCGAACTCCAGATGTGGGTGGCCGCCTGCCTGTTCGTCGGCATCGAAGACACCCACCAGCTGCTGCACGGCGTCATGAACGAGGAAGAAGCCGAGGAGTTCTACCAGTCGTCGAAGACCCTGGGCACCACGCTGCAGGTCCCCGACGACATGTGGCCGGCCAGCCGCAAGGAATTCGACCATTACTGGAACGTGGCCTGCCAGCGCATCGTCATCGACGACACCACCTGCGACTTCCTCAACGACCTGGTCGACCTGCGGATGATCAACCCGATGATCCGGCTGCCGTTCGTGAACCTGCTGCGCTTCCTCACCATCGGCACCCTGCCGCCCATCTACCGCGACCAGCTCGGTCTGGAATGGACCGAGGACGACCGCCGTCGGTTCCAGCACCTGTTCACCTTCGTGTCGGTGGTCAACAAGTTCCTGCCCAAGTCGATCCGCTTCGGTGGCAGCCGAATGCTGATGCGCGACCTGCGTTTCCGCATGAAGCACGACCGGGCGATGGTCTGAGGACCCGGAGTACTGACATTGCGAACCAGGTCGAGACCCGACCTGCAGCGGGTGCTCAACGAACCGGTCATCTACTTGATGTGGCCGCGTGCAGCACTCATGCAGCTCGCCCATGACGACATCGCTCCCACCGAGGTGGAAAGCGGTGTCTACGGGATGCGTGGGGCCCGACGCTGGGCGGGCACCATCAACTACTTGCGTCTGGCCACCTCGGGCGACGACGAGGTGCTTCGTCCGCTGGTCCGTGAGGTCAACCGCATCCACGCCGATGTCCGCGTACCCGCGGGTCATCCGGATGGTCGTCGGCGCCCCGCGTTCGATCCGGGCCACCAGCTGTGGGTGGCCTCGACCTGGTTCGTCAGCATCGTCGACACCTACCAGTTGTTCGTCTCCCCGCTCGACGACGACGTCATCGAGCAGCTCTACCGAGAGTTCCTCCCGGTCGGCACGCTGCTGCAGATGAAGGTGGGCGACTGGCCGGTGGACGTCGCCGCCCTGCGCTCCTACGTCGCCTACATGGAGGGCGACTACCCGGCGCATCGTCCACGGTCGGACCCGGCCGACCCGCCGGAGACGGCCACCCCGGGCGATGTCGCGACGCAGGTCTTCTCGACCTACTCCCTACCCTGGCGACATGTGCGCCAGATACCGCGCGTCCGGCTGATCACCTGGGGCATGGCCGGCGCACAACTTCGATCGATCTACGGCATCGAGTGGACCCCCGCACACGATGTTCGCTTCCGAAGAGCCGTCCGGACAGTACGGTGGAAGCAAGCGTGCTGGCCTGGCCCCTCCCGACGTCGCCACGGCAAGCGCAAGGCCGCCAAGGCGGTCACGCGACTGAAAGAGAACTCCGTGTATCACGACCCCCTGAACCAACGGAGCCGCACATGAGCCCCGCGTCCCTTCGGCGTACCCAACTGACCGACGAGGTCGCCGACTACCTCCGCAACCGGATCATGACCGGACAACTCCGGCCGGGTGACTTCGTCCGGCTCGACGAGACCGCGTCGGCACTCGGCTGCAGTGTGACTCCGGTTCGTGAAGCGCTGGTGACCCTGCGCGGCGAAGGACTGGTCCGCTCGTCACCGCACCGTGGATTCATCGTCGAACCACTCGACCGCGGCGACATCGTCGACATCTTCTGGATGCAGGCGGAATTGTCGTCGCGGCTGGCCACTCACGCCGTCGACACGCCCGACATCGAACGCCATCTTGCCGAGCTGTCCGCCATCGTCGACGACCTCGAGCGGGCGGTCGACGCAGGCTTTGCCGACCGCGTGCTCGCCGGCGAGTTCGCCTTTCATCGCAAGGTGCACCTGATGGCGAACAGCAAGAAACTGGCATGGTTCCAGTACGCCGCGAGCAAGTACAACCCGTTCGAGCTGTACTCCGGCGACGAGACCTGGGGACGCGAGGCGGTGACGAGCCACCGCCTGCTGATCGAGCAACTGCGTACCGGCGATGTCCGCGGTATCCGCGACGAGATCCACGCCCGATTCGCCGACGCGCGCGATCGTCTGATCGCCCAACTCGAGTCGATCGGCTTCTGGGACGACGACTCCGAACCCGCCGCGACTTCGGCCTGAACGCCAGGACACGCGCTAACCGCGCCAGAGCGGCGTCGGACGGGTAGCGTTGCCAAGCGTGTTGGGTTTGCCAGAAGCGATCTCGGTGGCACTGTTCGATCTCGACGGTGTGCTCACGTCCACAGCGGTCTTGCACCGCAAGGCATGGAAGACGGCCTTCGACGACTTCCTCTCCGAACGGGCGGGCGGGACGGACAGTCCCGACTTCGTCGAGTTCACCGATCAGGACTACCTCGACTATGTCGACGGGCGTCCGCGCGAGGCAGGCGTCCGCGCCTTTCTGCACTCGCGTGCCATCGATGACGTCGACGACGACACGATTGCCGCCATCGGCACCGGCAAGAACGAGATGTTCTTGACCGCACTGTCGGAGGGGGGTGTCGAGGCCTACCCGGGTTCTGTGCGCTATCTGAACGCGGCACGCGATGCGGGTCTGCGCATCGCCGTGGTGACGTCATCGAAGAATGGAGCAGCCGTGCTGGATGCAGCCGACCTGTCACAGTTCGTCGAGGTCCGGGTCGACGGCCTCGAGATCGTCGAGAAAGGCTTGGCGGGCAAGCCCGCTCCCGACTCGTTCCTGCTGGGCGCCGAACTGATGGGTGTCCCGCCGGCGCAGGCCGCCGTGTTCGAGGATGCGATCTCGGGCGTGCAGGCCGGTCACGCAGGCCAATTCGGGTTCGTCGTCGCCATCGACCGGCATGACGGTGCGCAGACCGAGGCCATGCGTGCGGCCGGAGCCAGCGTCGTCGTCGGCGATCTCGACGAATTGCTCCCCGCATGAGCGGCCACTCGCCGCAGGAGAGCGGCTTCGGCTTCGAGATCGATCCCTGGCAGCTCAAGCGTTCGGCCGGAGTCGAACTCGACATGCTCGGGGCCACGGAGACGCTGTTCGCGTTGTCCAACGGACACATCGGGCTGCGCGGAACATTCGAGGAGGGTGAGCCGGTCGATCATCCGGGCACCTATCTGAACGGCTTCTACGAGCTACGTGACCTGCCCTACGCCGAAAGTGGTTACGGTTACCCGGAATCCGGCCAGACGGTGGTGAACGTCACCGACGGCAAGATCATCCGGCTGCTCGTCGAAGACGAGCCGATGGATCTTCGCTACGGACGCACCGAAATTCACGAGCGGGTACTGGACTTCCGGACCGGAACCCTGCGCAGACATACGCTGTGGACGTCGCCGACCGGTCGTACCGTGCGCATCAAATCCGAGCGGCTGGTGTCGTTCACCAAGCGCACCATCGCCGCGATCCGCTACGAGGTCGAGCCCATCGGCGAGGACATGAAGCTGGTCCTGCAGTCCGATCTGCTTGCCAACGAACCGGTTCCGGCGCCCGGCAACGATCCACGTCTGGCCGCGGCGCTCGACGCGCCGTTGGTCTCCGATCTCGCAACATGCCGCAACTACTGGGGCATGCTGGTCCACCACACCAAGAAGTCTGGCCTGCACATCGCCGCCGGCATGGACCACGAGATCTACTTCCCGGACAAGGCCGACACGTTCATCCGCGCCGACGCGGACCTGGCCCGCCTCACCATCGCCGCGAATGTGCCGCAGGGCAAGAGCATCACGCTCACCAAGTACATCGGCTACGGGTGGTCGGCGCGACGTTCGGTGCCCGCGCTCCGTGCCCAGGTCGACGCCGCGCTCGCCATGGCGATGGAGACGGGATGGGACTCCCTCAAGGCCGATCAGGTGCATTACCTCGAGGAGTTCTGGCGAGACGCCGACGTCGAGATCGACGGCGACCCCGAACTGCAACAGGCCGTGCGCTTCGCCCTGTTCCACGTCCTGCAGGCCGGCGCCCGCGGGCAGTCCCGCGCCATCCCGGCGAAGGGTCTGACCGGACCCGGATACGACGGCCACACCTTCTGGGACACCGAGAGTTTCATCCTGCCCATGCTGACCTACACCGTGCCCGCGGCGGCCGGCGAGGAACTGCGATGGCGGCATGCGACCATGGACAAGGCCAAGAGCCGCGCCGCCGAACTCGGCCAGCGCGGGGCGATGTTCCCGTGGCGTTCCATCAACGGCGACGAGTGTTCGGGCTACTGGCCCGCGGGCACCGCCGGTGTGCACGTGTCGGCCGACATCGCCAACGCGACCGGCCGCTACCTACGCGCGACGCATGACGAGCAGTTCGAAACCGAGTGCGGCGTCGAGATTCTCGTGGAGACGGCGCGACTGTTCGCCGGGCTCGGACATCACGATGCCAACGGACGCTTCCGCATCGACGGTGTGACCGGACCCGACGAGTACACCGCCGTCGTCAACAACAACACCTTCACCAACCTTGCCGCGCAGCAGAATCTGCGTGACGCGGTGGCCGCGGTCCATCGTCGACCCGATTTGGCCGAGCAATTCGGTGTCACCAATGCCGAAGCCGCACACTGGGAATCGTGTGCCGACGACATGACGATCCCCTACGACGAGGCGCTCGGCGTGCACCAGCAGTGTGAGTCGTTCACCCTGCTCGGCGCGTGGGACTTCGAGTCGTCGGCCGGCCGCTACCCGCTGTTGCTGAACTACCCGTACTACGACCTCTATCGCAAGCAGGTGGTCAAGCAGGCCGACCTGGTGTTCGCGACCTACCTGTTCGGGTCGTCGTTCACGCCCGAACAGAAGCTGCGCAATTTCGACTACTACTACCCGCTGACCGTGCGCGACTCGTCGCTGTCGGCGTGCTGTGAGGCGGTCACCGCCGCCGAGGTGGGATATCTCGATCTCGCCTACGACCTGCTCGCCGAATCGGTGTTCACCGATCTGCACGATCTGCACAACAACGTCAACAGCGGTCTGCACATCGCGGCCCTCGCCGGGGCGTGGACCGACTGCGTCGCCGGGTTCGGCGGGATGCGCGACTTCGGCGGCAACATCACGTTCGCGCCGCGGCTACCGAGCCGGCTCACCTACTTGTCGTTCCGCATGATCGTGCGCGACTCCAAGATCGTCGTCGCGATCGACAAGGATCACGCCACCTACCGGCTGCTCTCCGGACCGCCCATCGACCTCGCCCACCACGGTGAGAAGTTCACCCTGGAATCGGCACCCGTGGCGATGGAAATCCCACCCCTCGAGTACCGCGAACCCCCGAAGGCGCCACACGGCTGCGAACCCTACCGCCGGGAGATCTGACCCACCACCGCCCCCACCGCTGGTCGAGACCACCAGCCAACCCGCACCCACCGCTGGTCGAGCCGACACCGAGCCCCGTGGGGCGAGGCGTCGTGTCGAGACCACCGTTGACCTTCACACGGTGACAAGGTGTTGGGTCATGGGTGAAGGAGGTGGTCCCCATGACCCAGAACAGCACGACCCAGCACCCAGCGACCCGGCACACCGTCGACAACCGACTCGTAGCCGCGCTCGCCGCGCCGAACGCGTCGACTCGACTGCAGGCGGCACTGGCGGCCGGCACGCACGCCGACGCCGGACTCGTCGACACGCTCACCGAACGGTGCGGGGTCGAGCCGGACTTCTTCGTCCGCGACATGTTGACGTGGGCACTGACCCGACTGCCGACCGAGGTCACCGTCGAGCGCCTGATCGTCGAGCTCGGCGCACCGAACCCGCAGGCACGCAGCCAGGCGCTGCACACGCTGTCCAAGATCGGCGATCGTCGGGCCTGGGCCGCGATAACGTCGTCGTTGATGGACGACGACAACGACGAGGTGGCGCGCAGCGCGTGGCGGGCGGCCGTCGCACTGGTGCCGTCGGGCAGCGAAGCTGCACTGGCGAGAACGCTCACAGCGCAACTCGGCCGCGGCGACATCGATGTCCAGCGCAGTTTGAGCCGCGCCCTTGTCGCGTTGGGTGAGGCCGCTGTTCCTGCGCTCGAAAGCGTTCGGGCGCACGCAATTGCCACCGAGCGCCTGATGCTCGACCCCGACACCGACTTCGCGCTGGAGGTCGAATCGGCCAAACGCGTTGCGGCGCTTGGTGACGACGCCTGATGTTGATCGGCGAGGTCGCACGACGCTCCGGCGTCAGCACACGGATGCTGCGTCACTATGACAAGCTGGGGCTCGTGCGACCGACCGGCCGAACCTCTGGCGGCTACCGCGAATATTCGGCCGACGACATCACGCGCCTGCTGCACGTGGAAAGCCTTCGGACACTGGGCATGTCATTGCGCGACATCCACAACGCGCTCGACGACCCCGGCTTCGCACCGTCCGCCCTCGTCGCCGACCTGATCCGCCACACCCGCAACCGGATGGCCGCTGACGCCGACCTTCTCGAACGCCTAGAGCACGTATCGGATGCCGGGCCGACCGATTGGGACTCGGTGCTGCACGTGGTCGCACTCCTGCGCGGCGTCGAATCCGAGCATGCGGCGCTGCGGCAGCGGGCGGCGCTCGAGTCCCCGAGCCCACCCGGGCTGTCGGCCGACAGTCTCGCCGAAGCCGTCCTCACCGAAAGCGACACCAACGTCGCCGGCGCGTTGCGGTGGGCGTTGGCACAGTCTGATGGCGACGGATTATCAGTCCTCGCACAAGGGTTGGACTCGACCGATGTCGATGTGCGACGCCGCGCGGCGACGGCGATCGCGGGCTTCGACGACGATCGTGCAACCGAGTTGCTCCGACGACTACTCACCGACTCCGACGACGAGATCCGTCATCGGAGTGCGCTCGCGCTCGGTGCGCGCGGTGATCAGGTCGCGGTGACGTCGTTGGTCGGCCTCATCGTCGAGGGCCGCCGCGACGTCGAGGCCGCCGAAATACTCGGCACCTACGCCGACGACCCGACCGTCGCCGTGCAGATCGTCGGCACTCTCACCACCGCACTCGGCGACGGGAGCCCAGCCCAGCGCCAACGCCTCGCACAGGCCCTGGCGGAGATTCCGGGTCCGGGTGCGGTCGACGTGCTGACCCAGATGACCACCGATCCCGACGCGACGGTCGCCGGGACCGCGGCGGCGATCCTGCGCCACCGCAACTCGTCGTAGCGGCGTGTACGCCGGTTGGTGGCCCGAACCCCGCGATCGGTAATCTGGCACCACTATGGCCGAGAACCCGACCAGCACCGACACCCCTGCCACCTCGCACGGTGACGGGGGCCCGTTCTACATCACCACCGCGATCGCCTACCCCAACGGCGCACCGCACATCGGCCACGCCTACGAGTACATCTCGGCCGACGTCCTCGCCCGGTTCAAACGGCTCGACGGGTACGACGTGCGGTTCCTCACCGGGACCGACGTGCACGGCCAGAAGATGCAGCAGACCGCGGAGGCCGAGGGCATCCCGACTGCCGAGCTCGCCAACCGCAACTCCGACCGGTTCCAGGCTCTGCAGGACCGCCTGTCGTCGAGCTACGACCGCTTCATCCGCACCTCCGACGAGGACCACAAGCGAGCGTCGGAGGCCATCTGGCAGCGGATGAACGACAACGGCGACATCTACCTGGACAAGTATTCGGGCTGGTACGACGTCCGCGACGAGACCTTCTACGCTGATTCCGAGACCAGCGTGAACGAGGCGGGCGACCGCGTCGCAACCGAATCCGGGCATGTGGTGACGTGGACCGAGGAGGAGACGTACTTCTTCCGGCTGTCCGCCTATCAGGACAAGCTGCTCGAGCTCTACGACGCCGATCCGTCGTTCATCGGTCCCGACGTCCGGCGCAACGAGGTGGTCAGCTTCGTCAAGGGCGGCCTCACCGACCTGTCGATCTCGCGCACCACCTTCGACTGGGGCGTCCCGGTCCCCGACCACCCCGACCACGTCATGTACGTGTGGGTCGACGCCCTCACCAACTACCTGACCGGCGTCGGCTTCCCCGACGACGAGGAAACGCTGCGTCGTTTCTGGCCGGCCGATCTCCACATCATCGGCAAGGACATCATCCGGTTCCACTGCGTCTATTGGCCGGCATTCCTGATGAGTGCGGGGATCGAGCTCCCCAAGCGGGTGTTCGTGCACGGGTTCTTGCTGAACAAGGGCGAGAAGATGAGCAAGTCGGTCGGCAACGTCCTCGATCCCGATGCCCTCGTCGCCGAGTTCGGCCTCGACCCCGTCCGCTACTTCTTCCTGCGCGAGATCTCCTACGGCCAGGACGGTTCGTACTCGACCGACGCCATCATCGCCCGTATCAACGCCGACCTCGCCAACGAATTCGGCAACCTCGCCCAACGCACTCTGTCGATGATCGGCAAGTACTTCGACGGTGAACTACCGGCGCCGGGGGTCTATCTCGACGCCGACACCGAGCTGCTCGCCAAGGCCGACGCGCTGCTCGACGCGGTCCGTGCACAATTCGATGTCCAAGCCATCCACCTCGGGCTGGAAGCGCTGTGGGCGGTGCTGGCCGACACCAACCGCTACATCTCCGCGCAGGAACCGTGGAAGCTGGCCAAGACCGATCTCGGCCGCACCGGAACCGTCCTGTACGTGTGCTCGGAGGTGGTGCGCATCGTCGCCCTGCTCAGCCAGCCGGTGATGCCGACGTCGACCGCGAAGATGCTCGACCTGCTCGCGGTGGGGCCCGACCGGCAGTTCAGCGCGGTCGGCGATCGCCTGGTGCCGGGCACCGCCCTGCCCAAGCCGTCGCCGGTCTTCCCGCGCTACGAAAGCTGATCCGACGCGGATGGTCGGCACCGCGCTCGACGTCCTGCGGGCGCTGTCTGCCCACACCGCCGAACACGGCGTGGCGCCGCCGGCCGCCCTGGTCGGCGAGTGGTGGGACGCGGACGCGGTCATCGCGCCGTCGATCGAGTTGCGCGCGGGTGTGCGCCCACCCGACAACCCGGACCGATACTGGCTCGGCTACTTGGGTTTTCCGGTGCACAACGACCGATCGCCGCTTCCGACGGTGGTCGGTGGACTCACCGACCACCTGCTGATCTTGCGCGACGGCGTCTGGGAGACGATCGGCGATGTGCCGCCGTGGGCACTGGCCGTCGTCGCAGGCAATTCATCGGCTCGGCCGGCCAGAGGGAACGAATGGCATGCGGACTGGGTTGCACCACAACGTGATCCCCACTTGATGGCGATCGAGCGGTGCCTGGCGGCGATACGGGCCGGTGAGGTGTACCAGGCCTGCGTATGCACACAGTTCACCGGGAGCGTCACCGGAAACGCTCTCGACTACTTCGCCGACCTCACCGCCGCCACCGCACCGGCGAAAGCTGCTTTCCTGCAAGGCAGTTGGGGCTCGGTGGCGAGCTTCTCGCCGGAACTGTTCCTGCGCAGGACCGGGAACATCGTCTCGTCGGCGCCGATCAAGGGCACCATCGCCGGCCACGACGACCCGAACGTGCTCTCGTCGTCGGTCAAGGATGTCGCGGAGAACATCATGATCGTCGACCTGACCCGCAACGACCTCGGCCGCCTCGCGGTACCCGGATCGGTTCGGGTACCTGAGCTGCTCTCGATCATGCCCGCCCCCGGGGTATGGCACCTCGTCTCCCGCGTTCAGGCCATCCTGGAGGTCGGCACCGGTAACGACGCCCTGCTGGCGGCCACGTTTCCCCCACCATCGGTCACCGGAACCCCCAAACTACGTGCGCTGGAGCTACTTTCGGAGTGGGAATCCGCTGCGCGCGGCGTGTACTGCGGAGCGGTCGGAATCGCCGGCCCCGGAGGGGAACTGGACCTCAATGTCGCAATCCGCACCGTCGCGATCGCGCCGGACGGGCGCGCCACCCTCGGGGTCGGCGGCGGGATCACCATCGACTCCGACCCCCTCGCCGAATGGCAGGAGTGCCTCGACAAGGCGGCCAGCATCGTGCAGCATAGCGAGCCGTGATCGCGCACCGCATTGCCTCGTAGAGTCGTATCCGCTCCCTCGCCCGAAGATCCCATCCGCTGCGGAAGCACCGGCAGTGGCACGGTCATCCCGCACGCGAGCGAATCGTCACGCCGAGTCGACACCGCGCGTCGCGACCAGCGCGTCGATCTTCTCGGCAGCACGACGCGCACCGTCCTCGGCACGAAGTTCGGCCCCCAACGCCGCCGCCCGACGACGCATGTCCTCCTCGTCCAGCAAGGTCTGCACGGCCCGTCGAATCGCCGCGGCCGATGACCAGCGCGGCAACACATTTCCGACGCCCGCAGTACGTAATGCCCGCCCGATCATCCGCTGGTCCAGGAACGCCGAAGCCGGGATGACGAGGACCGGCATGCCATGAGCCAGGGCACGCATGGTGGTCGAGTGTCCGCCGTGGCCGATCAACAGCGAACACTGCGGCATCAGCGTCAGGTGGTCCGCATAGCCGGTGATCGTCACGTTGTCGGGTGCGTCGAAGGCCGACGGATCGAAGACCCCTCCGGTTGTCACCGTCGCCTGCACCGGTAAGTCCCCGAGCGCCTCGACAATCCGCCGCAAGGTGCGATCCTGACCGGGAAAACCGTTGGTGGACATACTTACCAGCACATTGCTCGCTGACGACGCGGCAGGCCCGACGACCTCGGGCAGTACCACACCCGTCCACTCCACGTTGGCCGGCTGCGTACGACGGGACGCAGGATCGAGTGCGCGGTGCGTCGCAACCAGGTTCGCCGACGCCGAGTTCCACAGCGCACCAAGACGATAGCCGTAGAACGCGGCGGGGCTGCCACCGCCGAGCCGTCGGAGCTGACGCATGTGGTCGGCATACTCGCGGAAGGTGTGAGTGAACACGACGCGCGATATTCCCAGTTCACGAACCACATGATGCGCAGGCGCCAGCAGACAATCGACGACCGCGACGTCGGGCCGTCGAGTCTCACACAGCTCACGCACCTCGTCGCCGATCCGCCGGTCGTTGAGCATCTGCGGCCACCGTAGCGGACTCTGCACTTTGAGTGAATCCCATTGTCGTACAGATCTATACGCAATCAGGTCGACACCGTACCGCGACGCTTCGGCGCGCAGCGACTCATGGCCCACGACCCGAATGTCATGCCCCATGGCAGCAACGGCCTGCGCCACCCCGAGCATCGGCTGCACGTTGCCGCCCGCATCCATCGTGACGAACAGTATGTCGGCCATCAGTTCTCCTCGGTGTTCGACGCATCTGCCAGGATCGCGTGGCACAGCCTGCGCATGTGTTCTTCGGTGTGCGTCGCGGTCAGACCGCGGTCGCATCGCAACAGTTTCCAGGTGTACACATCGGTGGCCACCACGAGTAGTCGATGGATCACCGGGCCGGCCGGCGCAAAGGAGTCGGATACCCATCGATCGTGAAGTTCTCTGCCCTGCTGGGTGATCGCGGCAACTTGAGCATCCTCGTTCTCCTGCGCGAGTAGCCCGATGACGATGTCGCCGTACTCTTCGTAATGCTCCACCACGACTCGGACGGCCTCATCGATGTTGCCCGGTGTGACGCGGCGCTGATCGGTGACCGACACCTGGAAGTGCTCGACGGCCGCGGCCACCACCCCGTCACGACTTCCGAAGCGCCGCATGACCGTCTGAACAGATACGTCGGCGGTCTCGGCGATCTTCGTCAATGTGATGGACGTCAGCGGAGTGGTCGACGCCAGTTCCAGGCACGCATCGAGAATTCGTTGCGCCGTCCGCGCCGACTTCTCGGCGCGCGCCGTCTGACGGTACCGCCGCGTATCGGCCGGCGACCCCGCAGATTTCATGTCAATCGACGTTAACATCAAAGTTGCCCGGGCACCACCCGTGGCGTCGCGTCAAGCAGGCCGGATATACGCAGCCTGCGTAGACTGCCGACCATGGGCATCCCCATCGCTCCGGGTACCGACCTCACGGTTCTCGCACGCGATCTGAGCGCGACGCACGACGCCGTGATGGCCGGCGCGACCCCGACGGCCGCGCCCGACGACGACGTGCACGAATCATGGACGCGCGCACGCTCGTCCGGCACACGCCCCAGCCCCGACACCCACAATCCGACGTCGATCAGCGGCACCGAACTCGCCGAGCGGCGCGCCCACCACCCGGTCCGGGACGCGGTCGAGAAGATCCAGACCTTGTTTTCCGACGCGGCCGACGACACCGCGATGGCCATGGGCATCTTCGACGCCGACGGCGTACTCCTGTGGCGCGGCGGGTCATCGGGCCTGCTGACGGTGGCCGACCGCCTCCACCTCGTCGAAGGTGCCCGATGGGACGAGGAGTCCACCGCCACGACAGCCGTCGGACTCGTCGTCCGGCATCAGCGGCCCACCCGGCTCTTCGGCGCCGAACACTACAACCGTGCCCTGCACGGCCTGTACTGCACCGCCGCCCCTATCCACGACCGGCGGACCGGTGAGATGGTCGCCATTGCCGGACTCGCCGGCCCGGCAATGGCGCTACAACCGGCCGCCACCGCGTTCACCACCGCCATCGCCACACTCGGCGAGCACGAGATGTCCACGGCACACCTCGCCGCCCTGGCCGAGCTGCGGAGCGCGGGAACCTCGCGGCTGGCCGGAATTCGGGGACCCGGACTGCTGATCGACGACGACGGATGGGTCGCCGAAGGCCGCGGCTGCACGCAGCCGACCCGCGTCGCGGCACCGGTCGACGGCATGCGCCAGTTCATTCCGGGCCTCGGTGCGTGCGTCGTCGAACGCCTGCCGAAGGGCTGGCTGGTCCGGCAGGTCGGGCCGTCGTCGCCGGTGGTTGCCGAGCTGGATCTGCGCGGCGAGCCGACGGTGACCGTCAGTGGTGACGCCGAGCCGTGGCACACCGTGCTGACGCCCCGCCACGCCGAGATACTGATCCTGCTCGGCAACGCGGGCGACCACGGCCTCAACGCAGAACGATTAAGCCACTTGATCTTCGGCGACGGCGGACACCTGGTGACCGTGCGCGCCGAGATGTCGCGCCTGCGCCGTGCCGTCGGCGCGCTGGTGACCAGCAGGCCCTACCGACTGGCGCCCGACGTCGAACTCCGCCTCATCCCCGACGGTGTTACTCCCGACGGTGTCACTCCCGACGGCGCTCGAGCACCATTTGATACACGTCTCGACGAGAGGCAGCGGTTCCTCGCGTGACGATCACGCACGCCTCCTTGAGGCGGGTGCCGGCCTCGACCAGCTGCTCGGCACGATCGGCGAGCTCGCCCACATCTGGTTCGGCGATCTCGGCACCCGCGACGACCACCGTGATCTCGCCGCGCACACCGTCGGCGGCCCACTGCGCCAACTCCGACACCGGGCCCCGCCGCACCTCCTCATAGGTCTTGGTGAGTTCGCGGCACACCGCCGCACGCCGGTCGGGGCCGAGGACGTCCACCGCGGCCGACAGCGTCTCGGCGAGTCGATGGGGCGATTCGAAGAACACCACGGTCCGACGCTCGTCGACCAGGGTGGCCAGCCAATCCCGACGTGCACCGGGTTTGCGGGGCGCGAAACCCTCGAAGCAGAACCGCTCCGACGGCATCGCCGACACCGCCAGCGCGGTGGTCACCGCCGACGGACCCGGCAGTGCGGTCACCGGCAGGCCGGCATCGGCGCAGGCCACGACAATGCGGTAGCCGGGATCGCTCACCGACGGCATTCCGGCATCGGTGATCAGCAGGACCGTGGAACCGGCTGCGATCGCGTCGAGCAGTGCCGGTGTGCGCGCCGCCTCCACCTGGTCGTAGTAGCTCACCAGCCGGCCGCCGATCTCGACACCGAGCGCGGCCGCGAGCGATCGGGCGCGCCGGGTGTCCTCGGCGGCCACCACGTCCGCGGTCGCCAACGCGGCACGCAGCCTCGGGGACGCGTCGTCGGCCTGCCCCATCGGGGTCGCGGCGAGGACCAGGCGACCCGAGTCCGTGGTGTGTTCGACCGAGTGCGGAGCGTCCATGATGAGCCAGCTTACGAGTGTCCCCTACGATCGGACGGGTGACCATGACCGCTGTCGGCGACCGCGAGCCGGACGTCGCCGCCGACGGCGGACCGCCCACCGAACCGAGCGGCACTCAGGCACAACTCGCCGCGGCGATCCCGACCCCCCTGTTCGGTGCGCCCGACCGTGCGCGCGGACTCGTCGTCGGAGCCGTGATCGCCCTGCTGGCGATCGCCACCCGGTTCTGGAACCTGCAGAACCCCACCGACCACGGCACCCCGGTGTTCGACGAGAAGCACTACGTGCCGCAGGGGTGGCAGGTACTCACCGGGGGCAATTGGATCGAGGACAATCCGGGGTACGGGCTGGTCGTGCACCCGCCGGTCGGCAAGTGGTTGCTCGCCGCGTCGGAGGGCATGTTCGGCTACGGTCCGCTCGGCTGGCGAGTGGCATCGGCAGTCTGCGGTGTCGCCACCGTGGTGATGATCTACTTCGTGGTGCGACGGATGTCGCGGTCCACCCTTGTCGGCGCGATCGCCGGCGTGTTCGCTGTCTGCGACGGCGTGCTGTTCGTGCAGTCGCGGATGGGCATGCTCGACATCTTCCAGGCCGTCTTCGTGGTGGCCGCGTTCACCGCGCTGATCGCCGATCGCGATCAGGTACGCGCCCGCATGCACCGCGTGTACGTCGAGGGCCGCATCGACGACTCCGACTTCGGCCCGCGCCTGGGATTCCGCTGGTATCGGTTCACCGCCGGTGTGATGCTCGGTCTGACGTGCGGCACCAAGTGGTCGGGCATCTATTTCGTCATCTTCTTCGTACTGCTGGCCATCGGGTTCGACGTCGCGGCGCGGCGGGCGTACCACGTCAAGCGCCCGTGGGTGGGGACGCTGGTACGCGACGTGGTGCCGTCGGGCGCAAGTCTCGTGGTGATGCCGATCGCCATCTATCTGGCGACATTCATCCCCTGGTTCAACAGCGAGACCGCCGTGTACCGGTACCAGGTCGGCAACTCGATCGGCACCGGAGGAACCTGGGCCTGGGTGCCCGGCGCTTGGCGATCGCTCTGGTATTACGAGTCGGGCATCCTGGAATTCCATGCCGGACTCACGAACTCGGCGGGCAACCACCATCCGTGGGAGTCCAAGCCATGGACCTGGCCGATGAGCCTGCGCCCCATGCTCTACGCCTACGAGAGCGGGCCCGACCACTGCGGCGTCGGCGAATGTGTCCGCGCGCAGATGCTCATCGGTTCGCCCGCACTGTGGTGGCTCGCCCTGCCGATGCTGCTCTGGGGTCTGTGGTCGTGGATCGTGCGCCGTGACTGGCGCTACGCCGCCGTCCTCACCGGGTACGCCGCCGGGTTCCTCCCCTGGTTCGCCGAGATCGACCGGCAGATGTACTTCTTCTACGCCACGGTGATGGCACCGTTCCTGGTGATGGGGTTGGCCCTGTGTTGCGGGGACATCCTGCGCTCGGCCACCGCCCGCGCCGGCGTCAGACCCGAACGTCGCATACTCGCGATCCTGGTGGTCGCCATCTACGTCGGCCTCGTGGTGACCAACTTCGTCTGGCTGTGGCCGATCCTCACCGGCTCCCCGATCTCGCCGGCCCAGTGGGACCAGCAGATCTGGCTGCCCAGCTGGGGCTGATGGACGACACTCCCGCCTTCGCCACCTGCGCCCCCGCTCCCTGAGGTGTGAGGAGCGCAAGCGACGAGCCTCGAAGGGCCTGGTGAGACAACAACTTCGTCTCACCAGGGCTTCGAGGCTCGTCGCTATCGCTCCTCACACCTCAGCCGGCGGGAGGCGCTTCGTCATCCATCGACACGCTCCGCGGTCGCCGGGTCGATCGCCTCGAACTCGCCGGTCGTGATCTTCTCGGCCTGCTCCCGAATGTGCTTGTCCACCTGGGTCGTCAGGATCTTGCGCGACACGATCAGCGGATCGCGCCGGAGATCCTTGTAGAGGGCCAGGCACATACCGATCATCACGATGACGAACGGCAGTGCCGCGATGATCGCCATCTTCTTGATTCCCTCGAGTGCGTCGTCGCCGCTGATGGCGAGCAGCAGCGCGGCCACGGCACCGGTCAGCACACCCCAGAAGATGGTGACCGATCGCGACGGATCCTCCGCGCCGCGTTCGGACAGTGTGGCCATCACCAACGACGCCGCGTCGGCACCCGACACGAAGAAGATGGCGACGAGGAACATCACGAGTGCGGATGCGATACCCGTCAACGGGAGGTGGCCGAGGACGTCGAAGAGTGCCGAGTCACTGGACGAGTCGGAACTGAAACCGAGTTCGCCGGTCATCTGCTGCCGGATGGCGGTACCACCGAAGATGCAGAACCACACCAACGACACCGTGGTCGGCACCAGCATCACGCCGACAACGAATTCGCGGATCGTCCGGCCCTTGCTGATCTTGGCCAGGAACATGCCCACGAACGGCGTCCAGCTCACCCACCATGCCCAGTAGAAGATCGTCCAGTCCGCCAGCCACTTCTCGCCCTCGTCGCCGACCGTGGCCGCCGACCGGGCCGAGAACGTGGTGATGTCGGTGGCATAGGCACCCAGCGTGGTGGGCAGCAGGTTCAGGATGAAGATCGTCGGGCCGACGACGAACACGAAAACCGCCAGGACGATCGCCGCCACCATGTTGATGTTGGAGAGCCACTGGATGCCCTTGGCAATGCCCGACACCGCCGACAGCACGAATGCGGCGGTGAGAACGGCGATGATGCCCACCAGCAGGGGTGTCGTCGGCTCGTGTACCCACCCGACGGTGTCCAGACCGGACCCGATCTGAAGGGCACCGAGTCCCAGCGACGCGACGGTGCCGAACAGCGTCGCGAAGATCGCCAGGATGTCGATGATCTTGCCGCCCGGCCCGTTGGTGCGCTCGCCCAGGAACGGGGCGAACACCGCGCTCATCAGCTGGGTCCGCCCCACCCGGTAGGTGCTGTAGGCGATCGCGAGGCCCACCACCGCGTACATCGCCCACGGGTGGAAACCCCAGTGGAACATCGTGGTCGCCATCGCTGCGCGGATGTCGGCCTCCGGGAACTCCGGTGGCGCACTCACGTAGTGAAACAGCGGTTCGTAGGCACCGAAGAACATCAGGCCGATGCCCATGCCTGCGCTGAACATCATCGCGATCCAGCTGACCGTGCGGAATTCGGGCTTGTCGTCGTCCTTGCCGAGCGGGATGCGCCCGTACTTGGACAGGGCGAGCCACACGGCGAAGATGACGAAGCCGGTGGAGGCCAGGATGAACAGCCAGCCGAGGTTCTCGGTGATCACGTCGAGGACGTCCTGGCTGACGTTGTTCAGGCTTTCCTGATCGACGAGGCCCCAGACGACGAAGGCGATCACAATCACCGCAGTGATCCCGAAAACCCACGGATCCACCACCGGGCGAGCCGGCTTCTTCAGGAACTGTTCAGCTGTCATTACTTCACGTAATCAAATCTTGATATGAGACTTCAAGCACCACGCACCACTCGTTGCACTAGCGAAACAATCGTCTCGTCGTCGACACCCAGTTCACGCAGGGATGTCACATGCTCGACGGTGGCCCGCGCGGCCGCGTCGAGCGTGGTGCTTCGTCCGGCTTTGACGAACGACCCCTGACGGCCGCGGGTCTCGATCACGTCCGCCGCCTCGAGTTCGCGATAGCTGCGGGCGACGGTGTTCGACGCGAGGTTCAGGTCGGTGGCGAGTGCCCGGACGGTCGGCAGACGCTCGCCGGCCAGCAGTGCGCCGGTCGAGATCAGCTCGATGATGCCCAGGCGAACCTGCTCGAACGGCGCCCGGTCGGACGACGGGTCGATGGCCAGCTTCTCGGCGAGCGTCATGGAACGTCGCTTCTCACAGTGGATCTCGGGCGATGGGGCAGGACATGCAGCGCGGTCCCCCACGGCCCGAACCGAGTTCGCGGCCTTCGATCTCGATCACCTCGATACCCGAATCCACAAGGCGTCGATTGGTTTCCACATTCCGGTTATAGGAGACCACCACGCCCGGGGCGACGGCCAACGTGTTGTTCCCGTCGTCCCATTGCTCACGTTCGGCGGTCACCGGATCGAGTCCGGTGTCGATCACGCGAAGCTTGTCGATTCCCATCGCCTCGGCGGCGGCGTCGACGAAGGGTCGCGAACCGGTCACGGTCACCTCGCCGTCGCGGTGGGTCAACGTGAACGCCGACATCGTGTCGCGGATGTTGGGGTACATCACGACGGCGTCGGTGTCGACCATGGTGCAGACGGTGTCGAGGTGCATGAACGCGCGGGCCTGTTCGATCGGCACCGCGAGCACGGTGTGCGCGAGTTCGTCGTCGAAGAGACTGCGCGCCAAGGCTTCCGCACCGGCCGGTGTGGTGCGTTCGCCGACACCGACCGCCACCACGCCCGGGGCGAGCAGCAGCACGTCACCCCCTTCGACGGGCGCCACCTGCGACTCATAGGCGCGTCGGGCACCGGTGAACCGCGGGTGGTGTGCGTAGATGAGGTCGGTCAGGGAGGTTTCGCGGGCACGCGCCGGCAGGGCCAGCGAGGTGATCGCGAACCGCGGCCCGATCCAGAACGAACTGTCGCGGGTGAACAGCAGATTCGGCAGCGGGTCGATCGCGAACTCCGGCCCGTGGTGCATCCGACGCACCAGCGACGACGTGGCCGCCGACGGTGTGATCGGCAGTTCGTCGTAGGTCATTCCCGCGGTCAGGACACGGGCGAGTTCGGCGGGCGGCAACGACCGGAGGTGGCCGGCGAGGTCCTCGGCCAGGTGGTTGCCCAGCCGCCGCGCACTGACCGCCGCCGCGATCCCCTGAATACGTGCGGCACCACTGTGTTCGAGGGTTTGGGTGAGGAGATCACCGAGGAGGTAGACGTCGACACCGCGGTCGGTCAGCACCTGCGCGAAGGCGTCGTGCTCCTCCTGCGCGCGACCCACCCAGGGCAGACCGTCGAACAGGAGTTGATCGTTGTTGCGCGGGGTCAGACGCCTGAGCTCGTCGCCGGGCCGGTGCAGCATGACGGCGCGGAGTCGGCCCACCTCCGATGTCGCCCCGAGCCGATAGTCGTACGCGTCCCGATCGGTCATGAGTCAACGGTAGAGCCTCGGCGAGGCGCGCACATTTCAAATCATCCGGTGGGTGTGATCGTCGGACCGTCGCCGACGATCGCCGGCGCGGTCTCCCGCGCGAACAGCCACATCACGCAGGCGAGCGCCGCCACCACACCCGTCAACACGAACGCTGGACCGAAACCCACCCGGTCGGCCACGAACCCGACGATCACTGGCCCACTGATCGCACCCAGATCCGACGACATGCCATAGGCCGCCAACGCAGAGCCGCCCTGTTGCCGATTTCCGAGCACATCGGCGAGGGCCGCCTGATGGGTGGGTGCGAACAACCCCGATCCCGCACCCGCGACGAGCGACAGGACCAGCGCGACAACGATGTTCGCGGAGAACCCGAGAGCGGCCGTCGAGGCCGCCATCAGGACCAGTCCGGGCAGCATGACGGGCCGACGACCGTACCTGTCCGACAGCCGGCCCGCGCTGAGGATCGCGACGACGTTGCCGGCGGCGTACACGGCCAGCACCACCCCCGCCATGCCGGCACCCTCGTCGAGCCCTTCGGTGACGAACAGCGGAACCACGGCAACCCGCACCCCCATCGACGCCCAGCCCTGGGTGAAGTTGGACGCGATGATCGCGCGGTAGGCGCTGTCGCCGAGGGCGTGCCGAAAGGAGATGACGCCGCTCGCCGGGCCGTCGGTGCGGTCGGGTGCCGGCACCTCACGCAGCTGGGTGGCCACCACCGCGGAGGCGATCACCAGTGCGATCGCGTAGACGACGAACGGCATACGGAGCCCGAACCCGACGAGCGCCGCCCCGATCAGCGGGCCGGTGATGTTGCCGATCAGGAAACCGGCCGAGAAGAATCCGGACACGCGACCGCGAATGTCGTTGGGCGACATCCTGATCAGCAGCGCCATCGCGGAGATGCTGAACATCGTCGATCCGATGCCACCGGCCGCCCGGAACACCAGCAACTGCCAGTAGCCCTGCGCGAACGCACACGCGAAGGTACTGACGGCGACGATCAACAGCCCGGTGAGGTAGATGCGGCGTTCACCGAACAGGGTGACGAGACGCCCGGTGGCCGGCGCGAACAGCAGCCGCATCACCGCGAACGCCGACACGACGGCCGTCGCCGCGGTGAGCGACACGTTGAAACTGCGCGCAAAACTCGGCAACGCGGGTGCGATCAGGCCATAGCCGAGGGCGATCACCACGTTGGCGGCGAGCAACACCCAGATACCGCGAGGAATCTGCTTCATGGCCGCTCGGGCAGATCGTCGAGCGCCTGCGCGGTGAGTTCCCGCCCGAGTTGGATCATCTCGGACGCCTTGTGGAAGTCGAGGGTCCGGACCGCATTGCGCGGGACCCGGATGAGCACATCCGGCGGGTATCCGGCGACCTGGTAGCGCGTCAGCGCTTCCTGCATGATGTCGAGCGAACGGCCGAGAACCTCGATTCGGCCCATCCGCTGCGGCCCTTCCTTGGCGTCGGCGGCGTCGGCGGTGTCGTCGGTGTCCTTGGTGTCGGTATCGGAACCGGTGCCATCGAAGCCGAAGCGTTCGCGGACCGATCGGACGAACTCGGTCTCCAGGATCGGTGCCACGTTGCGGCGCAGCAGGCCCTTGGGGCGCGGTTCCCGCGATGCGCCGTCGTCGGGCCCGCTGTCGGAGCCGAGGATCACCCCGATCGTGACGTCGCTGGGTACCGCCGAGGTCGGTGCCACCGGAAGCGGATCCAGAATGCCGCCGTCGCCGAGGAGTTGTCCCTGGTATTCGTGTGGACTGATGACACCCGGAATGGCGATCGAAGCGCGGATCGCGTCGACGAGTTGGCCACGCTGGAACCACACCGCCCGCCCGGCGTTCAGGTCGGTGGCGACAGCGGTGAACGGGATCTCGAGATCCTCGATCTGCTTGTCTCCCAGCATCTCCCGAACTCGGTCGACGACCCGCTCGGCACCGATCACTCCGCCCGGTTTGTTCAACGACACATCCACCAGGCGGACGACGTCGAGTTGTCGCAGACCCGCGATCCACTCGACATACTCATCGAGGCGGCCCGCACAGTGCAGTCCACCCACGAGTGCACCCATCGACGAGCCCGCGACGCTGACGATCTCGAAATCACGCGCAAGGAGTTCCTCGATCACCCCGATGTGCGCGTAGCCCCGCGCGCCACCACTACCCAGGGCGAGCGCCACCCGCGTCGGTCGAGCCATGCCCCCACACTATCGACGCCCCCAGAAAGTCAGTTATCCCGCATCAGTCGACGCGGCCCGGGGCCGAGTTTGTTGAGTTCGTCCCCCGGATTGAGCAGGTGACACTCCCCCAGCGACAGGCATCCGCAGCCCACACACGAGCCGATCATGTCGCGCATGTTCTCCAGGAGTGCGATGCGATGGTTGATGTCGTCGATCCACCGTTTGGACGCCGCTTCCCACATCGCTTTCGGCGGCGATTCGTGGTCACCGAGTTCGGAGAGGACCTCGGCAATCACTGCCAGCGGAATCCCGGCTGCCTGCGACGCCCGGATGAAGGCCACTCGACGCAGCATCGCACGGTGATAGCGTCGCTGATTCCCCGAGGTACGCCGGGAGAAGATGAGTCCCTGCTCCTCATAGAATCGGACCGCCGACGGTGCGATTCCTGCCCGCTGCGCGAGTTCTCCCACGGAGAGCTCGAGCTTCTTCAGGGCCATGCCGCCATGGTAGGCGTCACCGGTCCCGGAGAAGGATCGCAGCGAGCGGCCCGTCGTCGTACGAAGGCCACCGTCGGCGATCCATGATCACGAACACCCCTGCCCCCGACGGGATCATGGGGTGTTCGATCGATTGCGCCCGCACGCCCGCGGACGCGAGTCTGTCAGGCCCGGACGACCATCACCGGGCATTGCGCCTGGTGCATGACCTTCTGGCTGGTCGAGCCGAGCAGTAGTCCTTTGAAGCCGCCACGACCGCGGCTGCCCACGACTATCAGTTGAGCGTCGTCGCCCGCAGCGTCCAGCAGCGCCTTGGCCGGATCCTCCGGCAGCACCTTGCGCTCGACGTTGACGTCGGGATAGTCGGAGGCGAATCCGGCCATCCGCTCGGCAACGGCTTCCACGGCGTCCTGCGACATCCGCGCGACCTCATCGGGGTCGATGCCATAGCCGTGCAGGGCATCCACATCCAGCGGTGTCCAGGTGTGCACTGCCACGAGTGTCGCGTTGCGCAACGACGCCTGCCGGTACGCCTCGGCGACAGCGGCTTCGCTGACCGGCGAATCGTCGACACCGACCACCACCGGTCCGCCGCCGCCTTCACCGGCGACGATCACGACGCGCCCATGCGCGTGTGCGGCGACCGTGGTGCTCACCGAACCCAGGAACAGTCCTTTGACGCTGCCGAGCCCGCGGGTACCGAGGACGATCATCGATGCTTCCTTGCCGAGTTCGAGAAGGACGCGGCCGGCATCGCCGTCGACGATCGAGGTGACGACACTGACGTCGGGAGCCACCTGCTTGGCCGCATCCGCGGCGGCATGTACCGCATCAGAGGCATCTTGACGAATTGCGTCGATGACGTCCTGGGGAATGATCAACCCCGGGGCGTAGTCACTGGTGCTGGCGTCATACACGCCCACCAACTTGAGTTCGGCGTTCTCCACCGCGGCGGCTCGAGCCGCCCACCGTACTGCACCTGTTGCCGCGTCCGACCCGTCAACGCCGACGAGAATCGCGTTCATATGCAGACCATCTCCTCAATTCGACTGGAGGATACTCTTATCCTCACCTTCTATCGTGCCCGGTTACGACTGTGGTGGCAATAAGGCGAAAGTCCCGTTCTTACGCGTTGCGAAGCTCCGTGTAGGGTGTTGTCGACGATGAACATGCTTGCGAACTACCAGGAGTCGGCCCGATGACCGGCACGTCGGACGATCTCCGCGCGGTGGCCATTCACGTGATCGTCACTGTCGCTTTCACCTTCGGCCTCATCGGCGTCGCCGTCGCGTCGTCCTCGCCCTTGCGCACGGCGCTGTTCGCGGCGTCACCGATCGTGGCACTGCTGGGGGCACTCGCCATGTTGTGGCGCACCTATCGGGTCTGGCGAAACGAAGGCCGCTGGCAGGTATGGCAGGGCGGATCGTGGTTTCTGCTCGCATTCTTCGTGATCACGCTCTTCGGCACGGCAGGCGAACTCGTCGAGTCTTAGGGCTAGACTCCAACAAACCCGGGGCGAGCGAAGCGACGGGCAGTAACCTCACGACTCGGGGAGCAGATCCGACTGTGAACATCTCTGGCACCGTCCCGCCGGGAACCACAGTGTCAGGGCATCGGATCGAGGCCGTGTTGCGGGCGGACCCGGGCGGGGTCACCTACCTCGCCACCAACCCCTCGCACCCGGAGCCGGTGGACCTCACCCTGATCCGACCCGATCTCTCCGCCGATCCCGACTTTCGACGCCGACTCGAGCGCGCCATCGACGTCGCAACGCGCTTGCGGCATCCCAACCTCGCCGAAGTGCTCGGACGCGGGAGCGACAACGCGCAACTGTGGGTGGCCGCCCGACACCTCGACGGCATCTCCGCTGCCGAACGTCTCCGCAGTGGACCCAACGCTTTCGACGAAGAGACCGCCGTCGCCATCGTCACCGACATCGGCAAGGGGCTCGACAGCGCGCACCGCAAAGGCCTTGTCCTGCGCAACATCAGCCCGGCCACGATCATCCTCGTGCCAGCCGAGGCGGGACAGCAGACAGCTGCACCACGCGCCGTCCTCACCGGATTTGCCCTGTCGCGCACCGCAGACGACGCCCGGTACCATCCCGCGAACGACGTTCACATGCTGGCCTACGTGCTCCTCGAGCTGCTCACCGGAACCCCTCCGTCACCCAATGAACCACTGTCGGAGAGCATTTCGCCCACCCTGCGGTCGGCCATCGACCGCGCCCTCGGTGCCGACAAGAACGTGCGCTATCGCACGTGCGCCGAATTCACGCGCGCGGCCGAACTCGCCGTCACACTGTCCCGGCCCGAAGCCGCCCAGCCACCGCCGTCGGGCGACTTCCCGTCGGGGAGCCCGGTGCCGCCGTCGTCGTCGGCGACGAGGGCCGCACAGGTCGCCGACGCGCAGCGATCACAACCCGCTCCTGCTTCAGTGGAGGCGACCACCCAGGCGATAGACCAGCCGACCACCCGCCTCCGGCGACTGTTCACCCCGCGGGCAAATCCGGAGAGTGCCACCGAGGTGGTCACCGACCGCCGCGCCGCCCTCGGGCAGGCCGACGCCTCTCATCATCCCCAGCCGCGCAACGCATCTCGATCGGGGTCGGCAGTCCGTGCCAAATCTGCCCACAACCGGCGGATGCCGCCCGTCGTGGTGCCCATCGTCTCCGTGCTGGTCATCGTCGGTGTCGTCATCGGCACGCTCGCCTACCTGGGGGCGCGGAACGGCGGCGACAAGTGGTCGTCGGCCGCCGCACCGATCGCCGACACCTTCCCCGACCTGCTTCCCTCGCGACCGGCCGAGAACGGCTGGGGTGACTCCGGATGCAAGGAGATCACCAACGGCGACGTCCCCGGGATCAGCTGCATCAACCCCAACAACCTCACGTTCGTCGTGTGGCACACCGCCACCATGGCCGGCCGGTCCGTCGTCACCGCCGACTTGCCCAAACGCCCCGGCCAGCCCCACCGGTGGGATGAGGGCCCGGTCTTCGCCAGCCCCGACACGGTCCCGCACGGCTGGACCATCACCAACTTCAACGACGACCCACGGCGCCCCTACACGATCGTCGCCACGTGGCCCGGCCACACCGGGCAGCAAGTCCTCGACGACTGGTGGCAGACAGCACCTTTCGGCACCTGACGGTGACCATCCCCAACTCGAGACCGCTTCCGCCGGCTGAGGCGTCCCGTCGGCTGAGGCGTCCCGTCGGCTGAGGTGCGAGGAGCGCAAACGACGAGCCTCGAAGCCTCCCTGGTGAGATTGTGTTGTTGTCTCACCAAGCCCCTTCGAGGCTCGCTTCGCTCGCACCTCAGGGAGCGGAATAGGCCCTTCGAGCCAGGGAGCGGATGGTCGGCTCTCCCGGCGGCTGGGCTCACGCCTCTTTGATCGCCTCGATCTTGTCGGCGACCTCGAGTGCGGTGGCCGGGCGGGTGCCGGCCAGTGCGAGACAACTCGCGATCAGCGCACGCTCGTCGCGGTCGAGGTTCTCCGAGAGCGCCGGCGGAGTGGACAGTGCGGCGCGAATCGCCAACAGCGGCTGGGCTTCTGGGATGTCGCCGTACACGCCGCGACCGGTGAGCGCGACGTGCAGGCACGCACCGAGCGACCAGATGTCGGTGGCACGGGATGGTGTGTCACCGGCCAGCAGAGCAGGATCCATGTACTGGACCGCGCCGGGCTGCGCGAAACTGGTGATCGGCTCATCGGCGGCGAGAACCCGGGCCAGACCGAGGTCCGAGATGCGACCGCCGCCCTCGGTGACCATGATGCTCGTCGGCGTGATGTTGGCGTGGGCGATCCCAGCTTCGTGCAGTGCGTCGACGCCACGGGCCGCGTCGGCGATCGCCGACAGCTTCTCGTTGCGGGTCAGCGGCCGAGTCGGAGCGCCCAGCGATCCCAGCGGGAAATACTCCATGGCATACATGAATTGGCCTTGGAGCACAGCGTCGTACAACGCGGCGAGATACGGCGACTGCACCGCGGCGAACGCGCGGAGCTCGCGGACACCGCGACGATAGGCATCGTCACTACAGGTGCCGCTGAACACCTTCACCACTACGCGCTCGGCGTTGATGTTCAGGCGCGGTGGTGGGACCGCCACGTAGAACGTGCCGTTTCCTCCTGCACCCAACTTGCTGAGCACAGTGAAATCCGCGAGCTGTTGCGGAATCTCGACGGTGGCCATGTCAGTGCCTCTCCGGTGTTTCGTGTGCTGTGGTGTGCGTGTGCACTGGTTGCCCGAGTATCGGGCGCGGGGCGGCTGAGTCCACCCGTTCTGCGACCACCCGTTCAAAGTAGCGACTCACCCTGTCCCCCAAGCCTTCTTCACTGGTTCCCACATGGTCGACGACCTTGACGGTGCCGTCGGTCTCCTCGTCGGCCACCACAATCAATGCCGCGACCCGATCGTAGGAGCGCTTGCGGTCGATGACGCTGATCTCGAGACCTTGGTCGATCGCCGGTTCCAGATCGGCGAGCATGCGACGCCGAGATGCGCCGGTCACGATCGTCAGCGGCGCAGATTCGTTGAGTGCCAACCCGGCAGCCACAAGAATGGCGGTCCGGCCGGCACGCGTCTCCGGTGCGACGCAGACGATCGACGCGGCCCCCCGATCCCCGCTCGCAGCAATATCGGGTCCCGGAGCTCGCTCGTCCACCGTCACCACGGGTGCGATCTGCAGCCCGTCGGCGATCTCGGAACGGCTGCTGTCGAGGAAGATGAAATCGATGTTGGCGTTCTCGGCCATCTCGGTCAGATCGACCACCGGGTCGGCACTGAAGCGGCACAGCACCGACACCGAATCCGGGCCCGGTAACGCCGATCCCAACATGTTCAGCTTCTCCACGGCCGACGCCATCGCAGCGAAGTCCGGCATGATCGGCACCCCGACCTCGAGCCGCTTCGCGGGCGCCGTGACCGAGAGTACGCCGGCCAGGACCACGTCGTAGCCCGCCGCCGCACCGAAGAGTCGCCGATGTCGATGCAACAGTTCGTCGACACTCGCGTCGAGATCGGTCAGCACCACCATCGCCCGGTTGGCCGATCCGGCCGCCAATGCGAGGCGCTCAGCCTCCGCAATGTCGTTGGCCACCACCGAATCCGGATACGCGAGTCGTAGGAGCGGCGCGGTGAGCACAGTGGTGACCAGCGCCATGACCACGAGCATCGCGTAGAGCTGGGGTGTGAGCACGTCGAGGCTGAGCCCCACGGACAGGATCACCAACTCGGTGAGCCCTCGGGTGTTCATCAGCACGGCTATCGCAGCGCTCTGTCTGCCCGGGATCGCACTGGCCCGAGCACCGGCAAAGGCTCCGAGGAACTTACCCGCGATCGCCACGAGGAGAACCAGCACGAGCTGCCACAACCCGTCCAGACCGATGCCGCTCAGGTCCACCGCCAGACCGGTGACCACAAAGAACATCGGCAGCAAGAGCAGCACACTGGCCTGTTCCAGCCGTTCGAGGATCTCCCGGTGCAGTTGTTCGGCGCCGACTTTCGGCATCACCGCACCGAACACAAAGGCACCGATGATCAAGTGGATGCCGATCCACTCGGTGGCCGCCGCCGACAGGAACAGCCCGATCAGGACAACAGCGAGGATGTCGGGAGTCATGCGGCCCGCGGTGTCGCGCCACTCGACCAGACGAGCGAGCAACGGGCGCACGACGAGGAACATCACCGCGCAGTACAACAGCGATAGCCCGACGATCTTGCCGACGTCACCCACGTTCTCGCCACCGATGATGGCGGTCACGAATGCGAGGAGGGTCCAGGCGACGATGTCGTCGACCGCGGCTGCGGCCAGGCTGAACACGCCGGGCACCGTGCGCATCATCCCGCGGTCGTTCAGAATGCGGGCCAGCACCGGAAATGCGGTGATGGACATGGCTATTCCGAGAAACAGCGTCAGGTTCGCGAGACTGACATTCGGGGCGAGCGACTTGTCGTCGTGCTGGTCGTACAGGATCAGGGCGAGTGCCGCACCCAGCGCGAACGGCAGGATGATCGACGACAGCGAGATGCTCGCCGCAGCGCGTTCACGCCCCTTGATGAGCCGCATGTCGAGTTCGAGCCCGACGATGAACATGAACAAGACCAGCCCGAGCTGGGCTATCGCCAAGAGCAGCGGTCGCACCTCGGTCGGGAACAGCCATTCGTCGGGGTTGCCCGGGAACAGCCCGAGCAGGCTCGGCCCCAGCGCGATTCCGGCCGCGATCTCACCTACCACCGCGGGCTGCCCCAACTTACGTGCCACGAAGCCACCCGCTCGCGCCGCCGCGATGACGACGGCGACGTCGAGGAGAAGGAACGTGACGGTGTGCGTGTCGGCCATGTCGCCCTCGGTCAGACTCGGGCGTGCGGGGATTCGAAGATGAAGTGCCGTCCGCCGATTCGCACGTGCGAACCGGGAGCGAGCACATGCGGGCGCTGCGCGGGCAGTCGGGTCTCCCGATTGCCGCTCAACGGGTCGACGACGTAGGTACCGTTCGCCGAACCAAGGTCGACGAGTTGCACCGTCCATTCGACGAGCCGGATCTCGACGTGTCGCCGGGAGAGCTGTCCGGACTCGTCCTGCACGCGAATCGGTTTGGGCTTCCCCCGCCCTCCACCCCCTCCGGTTCCCGGTTCACGTCCGATCACCAGATCCTCGTCGAGCAGGTACGTGGACCCGTTGTCGAGCAACAGCCAGCCCAGCGGCGGCCGCTCCCCTTCGACCAGGATCGCGGTGAGCTGATCCATGCGGATGCCGCACACCCCGCACAGCCACGATTGCGGGTGGTTGAGATGTCCACGGGAGCAGCGAATCCCGTGAACATGTGCGCGGGATTCCTCGATCTTCACAACCTCGGTTGCCGGCCGCTGATGTTCCTGCTTGGGCAGCGGTGCGCGCTGCTCCACCGGTTCGTGCAGGTCGTCGTGATGCACGTGTGCGTGCGGCACCGGTTCGGCGGGTCGCACGGGTTCGACGGGAAGCGGCTGCGGAACCGGCTCGGGCGAAATGGGCTCGGGTGCAACGGGGTCGGGAACTGCGGAACCGAGCGACGCCGACTGGAAAGGTTCACCACCGCCCAGTGACGACGACTGGAACGGCTGCGGTTCGGGCACTGCCACCGGGCCAGGGCGCGGCTCGGGCTGCGGAGGATGAGGAGGAGGCGGCGGCGGAGTTGGCGCCCGCATGGGTTCGGTCGCCGAGTTCATCGATTCGTCCACAGCGTCGACGGCCGGCGCGGGCGCAACCGGATCCGGTTGGACGACCGGCTCTTCCACCGGTGGCTCCGGCGCCGGCTTCGAAAAGTCCAGGGGCGGTTCGTGGAAGGCCGGAACGGACTCGTCGGACTCGGCGTCGACCGGCTCGGCGGCAGGCTTGGATGCGATGTCGTCGACGTGGACTTCCGGACGAATACGCGGTGGTGGCGCCGCGATCTCGTGGATTTCGGTGCCCCGCAGGCCCAGCGGCGTGTGCAACAGGGCACCCCTGGCCGGGACCACGCCGTTGACCAGGTCGAAGGACTCTTCGCCCGGTTCGGCGGGGACTGCGCCGACCAGATACAGTCCCAATCCTTCGAACGGCCACACCACGGCGCGGTCGAACGGTTCGTCGCCCTCCGGTTCGAGTCGCTCACCGTCGGCTTCGGCAAACACCGCCCCGGACATGAAGATTGCGATTCCGGCGCTGTCGGGCGCGGCGAAGGCGATGTTCACCGGGTCGTCGGCGGTGGCGACGATCTCGGCGAGCTTGCGCACCAGATGACGGCCGCGGCGCGGCATCCGGTCGGGTACCGCGACGGCGGCCTGCAGCGCAGTGACGTCCTTGAGCAGCGCGGCCGGTGCGTCGGTGGTGAGCACGCACAGGAATGCGGGTTTGCGGATCACGATTCCGTCGCCCGGGACCAGGGTGACGGTGGGCGTCAGACTCGGGGTCTCGGCTGACGTGGTCAAAAGAACCGGCCTCCTTGGAATCGCCAGTGCGGGAAGATCGCTCGCAACGGCCCGTTGACCGCCACCCACACGATCAGCCAGGTGGTGATGAACTGGATACAGAACACGAGTGGGGTCAGCTCCACATCGTCGGGCAGCACCGGGACGTATTTGAGGAAGAACCAGGCCGCGATGCCCTCGTTGATGGCGGTGAGCAATCCGAACAGGGTCGGCCAGTCCTTCTCCCACCGGAACTGTTGCAGGAAGTGGTAGATGAACTCCCAGCCGACACCCAGCACGATGACCACGGCCAGCACCGTGAACGCCACCTGATAGCTGGTGGCAATCGGAGCGCCGTCGGGCAGGAACGGAGCGAGGACCAGCGTCCAGAGTCCACCGAGGATGCCCAGGACCAGCACCCGGGTCTGAATTCGGCCCCACAGAGTTGGCAGCATGGGTCAGTCCACCCCCTTGTGATTCACCCAGCGCCACCACTGCCGCACCGATCTGCCCGGTCCGAGCCGCTTGCAAAAGCCCTGCTTGGCAAGATCATCGACGATCTCGAGGGCCGCGATCTGCAGCCCGAGGAAGGTGTCGACGCCCGGGAAGTACCCACCGAGAGTCGCACTGCCCGAGGCATAGATCTTCCCGCTGCCATTGCGCGTGCCCTTGAGCTCGAAGTCCCGTTCGACATCCATGCGACCGACCGGGTTGATGCCGGCGCCGGTGTGGTCGAGGAGGTCGGCGAGTAGCCGATGCTCGCGGACGTCGGCTTCCAGTCCGGTGCAGTCGATCACGTAATCGGCGTACAGCTCGAAGGTCCCGTCCGGCCGGTGTTGCTGTTCGATCGGTGCGTGCGGGTCGACGCGCACCGTCGCCATCACGCCCTGACCGCCCTGGGCCGGGACCAGACTCTCGGCCTTGCCCACCGCGACGCGATACCAGCCCTCGGAGCGTCCGCGTTTGAGTTGCTCCTGCCAGTCGTCGCGCACCGGAGTGTTGGTGCCGCCCATCTGCTTGTACGCCTCGGCGCGTTCGTGGCCCTCGAGTTTGCGCATGCGCGCCTTGAGTTGGCCACCCCACACCGATTTCGGATAGTTGAAGCCCTGGTAGGCCCATCCGTCCTTGCCTTTGCGCCGCATGAAGATGTGCGGTCCGTGCGCTTTGTCGACGTAGCTGCGGAACAGATGCACGATCTGGGTCTGCAGGCCGTACTTGTCGCGGTCGTCGATGAGCCGCTGCAGGACACGCGATGCGACGATACCGGCACCGCGGATCATCACCGTGCCGGGCTTGCGCTGGAGGGACTGGTAAATGTGTTCGTGCGGCTCGTAGGCGTTGACGACCTTGCTTGCGTCGCGGTACTTCTCACGGAATGCCTGCAGGTCGGGCAGCAGTTTGATACCCGGGTAGCCGATGGCCACGTGAACCCACTGGCTGCGGAACGCGACGCGCTTGGTGGGCGAAGTTCCTTGCGGCGGTGTGAGAATCGTGAAGTAGCCGCCACCGGCCCGGCGTCGGATCATCCGAACCTGTCCGCGATGCAGGCAATTCAGGTAGCCGATCCGGTTGCACTCCTTCTCCATCGACTCGAATGCGTGCCCGGCCTTGGGCGTGTAGTAGTTCGAGAAGATCGGCTCGGTCAGCACGTTCCACAGCGGCCCGATCTTCTTGTCGTTCCACGCTTCCCGCACCGCATACGACGGGAATCCCCAGATGTTGTCCGGCGTCGAGGCGGAGTCCGAGCGCAGCCGCTCACCGCGCGGGATCTGCGACACCCGCGTCAGGTATTCGTAGCTGTGCCACGGCACATCCTGCGGACCGAGCACCGCGATCCGGTCCAGCGGGACGCCACAAATGCGGAGGTAGTCGACCGTGACAAAGGAGCCGATACCCGATCCGACCGTCACGAAAGGCACGTCGACAACCGGGATCCCGGCGAGCTCGACCATCTGGTCGGTCCAGACGTCGGAGTCGATGAGCTCCGGTGTCAGGTCACCGCCGACGGTCTGCACCTGACCACGTGCAGCTGGCTGCGGTGCCCCAGACTTCGGCGGCGGACCGGGTGGTCGTTGACCTGGAGGAGGCGGCGGAAAACCCGGTCCCGGAGGTGGTCCTCCCGGCCGACCGGGGTATCGCGGTGGTGGACCGGGAGGCGGCGGCCCGCCCGGAGGAGGGGAGGCAGGCACGATCCGCGTCGGACCTTGCGGGCCACGCGGATCGTGCGGCCCTCGTGGCGCGCTCACCCCAGTGTCCTCGGGTGTCCGGTGACACTCAATCGAACTGGGACGATCGCGTGCACGGCGCCGGACGGGCTAGCCTGACCGCACATCGGTCCTCCAGGTGAGAGGCGGGAACTTGGTGCGACAACTCTAACCCGTAGAAATCCGACCGGCGATCACAACCACTCAATCAGACGACACGCGACAGATGGCTTTCATCCGGCGTTTCGACCCAGGTCAGCGTACTTCCGACGGAAGCGTTCGACGCGGCCTTCCCGGTCGAGCACCCGCGCCCTGCCGGTCCAGAACGGATGCGACTTCGATGAGATCTCCACCACGATGAGTGGGTAGGTCTCACCATCGCTCCACTCCACGGTCGACGACGAGGTCGCGGTCGATCGGGTCATGAATTCGTCGCCGGTGTTGGCGTCGCGGAAGACCACCGGGTGGTATTCCGGGTGAACACCCTTCTTCATCGTCGGTCCTCTCGGGCGATGCTCGTCGACTCGTCGGCATCGCGTTCATCGGGTTCGCAGGGGTCGTTGTGGACGACACCGAACGGGTCGGAATAACTGAGCCAAGCCTGCGGCCCCTCAGCCATCTCGGCGTCGGTCAGGCAGGCGTCGCGGAGCGCTTCCTGTATCTCGATCGGGTCGGCCCGGTGGACGAGCGCGACCATCGACGAGTGCCGGTCTCCATGGGTGTCGTCCCAGCGCAGCGCCGCCATCGCGCGCCACTGGGCGTCGACGCCGGCCAGTTCGTCGACCGGCGTCGCGACCAGCCACCGGCCCGCCTCGCTGACCCGCAGGGCGCCACCGGCGGATTCGAGCCAGAACATGTGGTCGGGCCGCGTCGCCAACCACACCCGCGCCCGCGAACACACCACACCGTCGAGCAGGGCGTCGAGCGCTTCGTGCAGTCGTTCGGGATGGAAGGGCCGATCGGAATGGAACTCGACGATCTGCACACCACACTCGGAATCCAGCGGCGGTTCGCCGACGAGGAGCGGACTGTGCGGACCGCTCACCCGACCGCGGCGAGCACCCGGCTGTATGGCCTGCAGCAGGCTTGTCGCATGCGACGACGACATCGGCCGTTGCGGGAGTTCCAGAATGATAGGCGCCTTGGGCGCCAACCTCGTGAGGACGGCCATCAAACGTGCCGATGCCCAGTTGTCGCGCACAGCCGGATCGGCGGCGGACACCACGAGGGCATCGGCGAACGCGACCTGACCCACGGCCACCTGCGCGAGCGTCCGATCGTCGTCGTACTCGACCGAAATCATCTCCGATTCCGGGACGTCGTCGCCGATCGATGGTTCGCGATTCAGCAGGCCCGCTTCGCCCAGCGTGATGTCGCCGGTCGCCGCGTCGAGCCAATCGGCCTCTGCGACACAGACCACCGTCGCGTGGATGTCGACATCCAGGCCGGCCGGCCCGTCGACGAAACCGGGCATGTCCGTGATCATCACGGTGTCGATGGCCTCGCTGATCACCTCGGGTTCCAGGGTGGAGTCGAGTTCGAGGACAATGCGATTCACGCTGGTGCGCCGATGCAGCTGACGAAGCAGCGGCAGGAGGTCGAAGCGCAGCGTGCACGACGCACATCCGTGCTCGAGTTGCACGAGAGTGGACTGTTGACGGTCGGTGCCGTCGGGGTCCACCGAGCGCACCGTTCGAATGACTGCGCCGGAGTTCAGCGATCGCAGGTCGTGGTGGATCAGCGTCGTTCCTGGCGTCGCAAGCGAGTCGCTCACGCGGGCAACGCCGTCACGGTCGAGCCCGGAAACCAGGATCACCGGCGTCCGGCTATTGGGAACAATTTCCATTTGCACGTCGACCACGCTACCGTGTCCTGACAGTAATTGGAAATCATTGCCAACAAAAAAGGAGTGCTCGTGTCCGCACACTGCCAGGTCACCGGCCGCTCACCCGGCTTCGGTAATCGGGTCTCGCACTCGCACAGGCGAACTCGTCGTCGCTGGAACCCCAACATCCAACGTCGGCGGTTCTACCTGCCGAGCGAGAACCGCTACATCACCTTGCGCGTCAGCACCAAAGGGTTGCGCACCATCGACCGCCAGGGCATCGAGTCCGTGGTGGCCGGTATTCGCGCCCGCGGGGAGGAGATCTGATGGCCGCGCGCGGAAGCGAGATTCGCCCCATCGTCAAGCTGAAGTCAACTGCCGGAACGGGATACACCTATGTGACGCGCAAGAATCGGCGCAACGATCCCGACCGCATGACGTTGAAGAAATACGACCCCGTTGTCCGTCGCCACGTGGAATTCCGGGAGGAACGCTGATGGCCAAGAAGTCCAAGGTGATTCGCAACGAGCAGCGCAAGGTGATCGTCGCCCGCCACGCGGAGCGTCGCGCTGCCCTCAAACGCACCATCGCCGACATATCGTTGCCCGCCGCCGACCGTCGTCGTGCGCAGAGCGAACTGCAGGCACTCCCCCGCAACGCCAGCCCCACCCGATTGCGCAACCGCGACGCCATCGACGGCCGCCCCCGCGGATACATCGGGAAGGCCGGGGTCTCACGGGTCCGGTTCCGTGAACTGGCCCACCGCGGCGAGCTGCCCGGAATCCACAAATCCAGCTGGTAACAGCCGATCTCAGGAGCCATCGATGCCCAAACCCTCTCGCCGACGCGCGGCCGAACCCGCCCGCAAGGCGCGTAATCAACTGACCGCACAGGGAATCAAGGTGGACGGTCGCAACCCGGTGGACTACAAGAACGTCTCCCTGCTGCGCACCTTCCTCTCCGATCGAGGCAAGATCCGCAGCCGACGAGTCACCGGATTGTCACCCCAGGAGCAACGCCAGGTGGCCACCGCGATTCGCAACGCACGAGAAATGGCGCTGCTGCCCTACGGCAGCAATCGCTGACTCGACGAGTTAGGCGAACAGGGCTCTGACCTGCGCATAAGCGTCCACCACCCCACCGCTCTCCGAGGTGCCCGAGACGCCAGCCGAGGGATGCCGCCTCGAAGGGCAGGCGAACGGGCCACGTCAGCGAGCCACCGGACCACTGAAAGTAGGGGAAGGTTCTTCCCCTACTTTCTGCCCCTGCTTGTTGAGTCGCCCGCGAGAAGATTCGCGGGGAGGGCTCCAAGAATAGGGGACGAGTTTCTTCCCCTACTTTCTTGGGACGCTTCGGACGGCGTCGCTCTTCCCACCTCCAGGGTCGCCGCCGCAGGTGGCGGGTGGGTCGCTGACTCGGCGAGTTCGGTTGCCAACCCCCGAATCGGGGAGAAACGCCAGCGACCCGACCGCGAAATCTAGGGGAAAGCGCGCGTGCCACCAGGTCTTCCGGGCTCACGACCGTCAGCCAACGACCTGGATCGTCGGAGCAGGGCTGCGACATGGACCTCATTTGTGAGGTCTTTGTGATCGCGACGCGTCGCGATGCCATAAATCGTGTGTTCAGTTAGAAACCCGATGTACACCAGCGGTTTCTGGCCACCCGTGATCTCCGGCTGTCGGCGGCCAGTCAATCCTCCGTCCGCATGTCGAGACTGATCTCCTCGGCATCGAGTTGCTTGAGTTCGCGGGTGAGAAGGGCCGACGAGTAGGTGCCCTGTTTGCGCAACGCGAGCAGGGTGCGGCGTTGGGCTTCGATGATCGCGCGTCGGGTCTTCTCGAAACTCGCGCGGTAGTCCAGAGCGCTGCCGGTGGCGTCCTCGTCCTCGTCGGATTCCCGTTCCATCTGCTCGATCCGGGCGCGCAGCCACGGGAATCGTTGCACCGCATCGGATTCGGTCATCACACGTTGCGCGGTCTTGTTCAGGTCGGCGCGCAGGCGGTCGTGCTCGGCGGCGAGTTCCTCGGGCTTGTCGGCGACCCCGAGCTTCCTGATCAGCCACGGTAGGGTGCCCGACTGCAACAGAAGCGACGCCGCAGCCACCACAAAGGCGATGAGCACCAGCAGCGAGCGGTAGTGCGTGTCCGGGTCCAGCGTCTGTGCCGCCGCCACCGTCACGACGCCGCGCATTCCCGCCCACACGACGAGCGTGCCCTCCTTGGGGCCCAACGGAGCGGCGAGGTAGTAGTCGATGTCCGCGATCTGGCGACGAATGCGCAAACTGTAGAGCCGCGCGGTCTCGGGTCCGAGCTGCGATACGTCAGCTGGTTCGCCTGCCCCTTTTCGACCGGACAGTGCGCGTCGCAGCCGGCGGTCGACCTTCTGGCGTCGTCGCTTGCCCGACGACGTGGCACCCGACGCCGACTGCGCCGACAATCGCTGCGTCTTCGCATGTGAGGTGATGTTGTCGTTCATCGTCTCCAGGTATGGGCGCACCGCCAACCCGCGTTTCGCCGCCCGATTCAGCAGCCAGGCCAGCGGTGTGACATACAACGCTCGGATGAGCAGCGTCACCGCCAGCGCGGCCAGTCCGATCCACACCGCGCGCATCACCCCTTCGTGGTGCCTCTCCACGTCTTGGATCAGCGCGAACACCTCCAGACCCATCAGCAGAAACACCCCGCCTTCCAGGATCAGCTCGACGGTGTGCCAGTTCTGGGTGTCGGAGAGCCGGTGCTGCGGCGTCAGGTAGCGCGCCGCGCCGGCACCGGTGATCAGGCCGGCGGTGACCGCGGCGACCAGGCCCGACGCCTCGAAGTGCTCGGCCGGCAGATACGCCAGGTAGGGCGCGGTGAAGGAGATCGCGGTGTTCACCGTCGCATCCGAGACCCGCGATCGCACAAGCAGATTGAGCACCCCGACGACGCTGCCGATGATCACCGCGCCCACCACCGCCCACGCGAAACCGAGGACGACGCCGCCGAACGACACACTCATCGAGATCGCCGCCATCGCCGAGCGCAGCAGCACCAGGGCGGTGGCGTCGTTGAGCATGCTCTCGCCTTCCAGCACCGCCGTCACCCGCGACGGCGCGCCCATGCGTTTCGCGATCGCGGTGGCCACGGCGTCGGTCGGACTCACGATCGCGCCGAGCGCGATACCCGCGGCGAGACCGATGCCGGGAATCAGCCAGTAGAAGAAGAACCCGAGCGCAACGGAACTGATCACGACGAGCACCACCGAGAGCGCGCTGATGGTCCCGAAGTCCCGTCGGAAATCCATGGTCGGCATCGAGACGGCCGCAGCGTAGAGCAGTGGCGGCAGCACACCGACGAGGATCCATTCGGGATCGATCTCGACCTCGGGCACGCCGGGCATCACCCCGATCACGGCGCCGAATACGACCAGCACCAGCGCGGGTGCGACGTGCACTCGAGGGGCCAGTTCGTGCACGGCCGCGATCGCGAGCACAGCAAGGACCACCAGCAGGACATGCTCCATGGAGACCATCATCGTCCATCGCCGCGTCGGGATACCCCGATGACACCCCGTGCCATCAGCGAATGTGACATTGAATGTTGACAAATAGCCCCGCTGGACATAGTTTCGCAACCAACACACCTGACGCGACTCTCGGTCGCGTCGACGACGAGAGAGGCGAGGACGATGACCGACGCCGCCGTGCGTTACGTGCCCGAACATGACAAGTCCATCGCTGCAGATGACTACGCCCAGGTCCTCGACGACCTGTCGTCCGCGTCGGTGCACCGCAATTTCGATCCATACCTCGACATCGACTGGGACGCACCGCACATGGCGGTCGTCGAGAACGATCCGCGGTGGATCCTCTCCTACGACGTGGACCCCATCGGTCGCCACCCCTGGTACCAGAACCTGCCGCAGGACAAGCAGATCAAGATCGGCATGTGGCGCCAGGCCAACGTGGCCAAAGTGGGACTGCAGTTCGAGTCCATCCTGATCCGCGGTCTCATGCAGTACAGCTTCAAACTCTCCAACGGCGACAAGCGATTCCGCTACACGACGCACGAGTCCAAGGAAGAGTGCAACCACACCCTGATGTTTCAGGAACTGGTCAACCGCATCGGCATGGACGTTCCCGGCGCCAAGGTCGGCTACCGGCTGATCTCGCCGCTGGTCCCCCTGGCGTCGACGACGTTCCCGAGCATTTTCTTCTTCGGCGTCCTCGGTGGCGAGGAGCCGATCGACCACTTGCAGAAGGACTTCCTGCGCACCCGCTCGAACCTGCACCCGGCAATGGCAGCGGTGATGCAGCTACACGTCGCCGAGGAGGCCCGGCACATCTCGTTCGCGCACAACCACTTGCGCGCCACCGTTCCGGGTAAGGGCCGCATCCAGCGGTTCGCGCTGTCGTTGATGTTCCCCCTCACGATGCGAATCCTGCTCGGCGCCATCATGGTTCCGCCGCGCTCCTTCGCCAAGGAGTTCGACGTGCCCCGCGAGGTGATGAAGGACATCTTCTGGCGTTCCGGAGAGTCCAAGCGTGTGCGCCGCAACGTCTTCGGCGACGTGCGGATGCTGGCCGAACAATGCGGCCTGATGAACCCGATCTCCCGGTTGGTCTGGCGCGTGCTGGGAATCGACGGCCGGTCGTCGCGGTTCCGCAGCGAACCCATCTACACCGCAGCCTGATTCGACCAATCCGCCTACCCAGCAAGCAAACTCATGCCTCATGTCGTAACGCAGGCGTGCTGCGGTGACGCCTCGTGCGTCTACGCATGCCCGGTCAACTGCATTCACCCCACACCCGAAGAGCCCGATTTCGGCATTGCCGAGATGCTCTACATCGACCCGTCGACGTGTGTCGACTGCGGCGCCTGCGTAAGCGCGTGCCCGGTCGGCGCGATCGTTCCCGGCCACCGCCTGCCGGAAGGCCAGGAGCGGTTCGCCGACATCAACGCAGCCGCCTACGCCGATCCGATGGACGTCGGCGCACGGTTCCCCGTCGATCCTGCGATGCGGTTACCCCTAGCCCCCATCGACCAGCCGCGTCGGATCGCCGTCGACGGCGATGTCACGGTCGGGATCGTCGGATCGGGACCGTCGGCCATGTACGCCGCCGACGAACTGCTGCGCCACCCCAGCATCTCGGTCACCATCTACGAGCGCCTCGACAAACCGTTCGGCCTGGCTCGATACGGCGTCGCACCCGATCACCTGGCCACCCGCACGGTGATGCGGCTCTTCGACGACGTCGCGGCCAACCCCCGGCTCGACATCCTGCTGAACACGCAGGTCGGACGCGACATCACGCTCGACGAGCTGCGCGCACGGCATCATGCGGTCATCTGGGCCGGCGGCGCACCCACCGACAAGCGTCTCGACATCCCCGGCATCGACGCGCCCGGCGTTGCCAGCGCGACGTCGTTTGTCGGCTGGTACAACGACCATCCCGATTTCGCCGACCTCGACCGGGGCGAGCGAAGCGACGGGAAATGTCTGGACCTGGATGGCGAGAGCGCTCTCGTCATCGGCAACGGGAACGTGGCACTGGATGTCGCCCGCATCCTGGTGTCGGACCCCGACGCACTGGCGCACACCACGATTTCGCGTCGGGCCCTGCGTGCACTGCGGACCTCGCAGGTGCAGGAAGTGATTGTCGCGGGTCGACGCGGCCCCGAACATGCGGCGTTCACGCTGCCCGAACTGGTCGGACTCGTCGACTCCGGCGTCCCGGTGGCCGTCGACCCCGCTGACCTCGACCACCTCGACCCCCAGATCCCACGCGACGCGACCGACACGGCGAAGCTGAACCTGTTGCGCGAGATCGCCGATCGTGGCGTACCCGCCGAACGACACATCCGGCTGGCCTTCTTCTCCTCGCCGCTCGAGGTCATCACCTCGTCGAAGGGCGTGGCCACCGGCGTCGTCCTCGGCCGCAATCGGGCCACCGCAGACGGAGGTGTCGAGCCGACCGGCGCGACGATCACTGTCGACACCAGCCTGGTGCTGACCTCGGTGGGTTACCGTGGGCGGCCCGTTCCGGGTCTGCCGTTCGACGAATCGACCGGAACCATCAGCCATCGCTCGGGACGCGTGTACGACGGCGACGACCCGCTGACCGGCATGTATGTAACCGGCTGGATCAAACGCGGACCGTCGGGCTTCATCGGGACCAACAAGACCGACTCCGCCGAGACCGTCGCCGCGCTGATCGCCGATCTGGAGTCCGGGGCACTCGGGGCACCCGCTGCGACTCGTCGTCGCAGACTCCTCGCGCGGTAGGCATCTACGCTGGGGCCATGGCAGCGGCATACCAGCGCACCACCACACACGCCGACCTGACCGACCTGGCTCCCGGCATGGCGACCGCTCTTCGCGAGCACGCCAAGTCACATCAGTTGCAGATCACCGACGATCTGCCGGCCTGGATCACCCGGAGCATCAATCCGCCGTCGACGACGTTTTTCGGCAAGCTGTTCGGGCGGCGAGCCAACGCCGTCGATCCCGATTCCGAGCACCAGACGCTGGTGGTTCTGCATCCGACACACCTGATCGTCGTGGTGTCGGGCGCACAACGCGGTACCAGTGCGCTGTCGGTGCCGCTCGCCCGTGCCTCGATGCAGCAGCTGGGTCCGACGTCCGACGACGGCTTCTCGGTCACCGGTTTCGGCGCGGATGCTCAGCCGGGCAGTCTCCACATCGGGGTCGGCGCACCCGATGGCACGGCGTGCCAGGAAGCCGTCCGTGCGGCGATCGTCGGCGCGAAGAATCCCTGACCTGTACTGCCACAGCGCATCTGATCACGGATCAACTCAGTTTGGTGACGACCCGGATTCGATGCCTCGCACACCCCGGCCTCCGGGAGTAATCTCGTCCCCCATGTGGGGGACCCACCGATGACGCAGATGTACTCGAGATTCGATTACATCGACGCTGCCCGTGCGACGGCAGCCCAGTTCGCCGCACTCGTCAGTTCGGTCACCGATCCCGAAGCCCGACTCTCGGCAACCCCCGGCTGGACGGTGGCCGATTGCGTCGGACACGTCTCGACCGCACCGGCCCGCTATCTCGCCCTGGCCCGCGGTGTAGGCGACTGGTCGTTCCACGCCGCTGACGTGCCCGATTTCAACGCGAAACAGATCGCGAACCTCACCAGCCGCGACATTCCGATCCTGGTCGCAACCCTGCTCGACGACCTCGACGAGCTTCTCGACGCGGTCGCCCACTTCGGTGCGCAGGTACCCAAGATGCACTTCGACGGCGATCGGATGATCCGGGCCGACGCGGCGCTGGGCATCCTCATCGGCGAGTTCGTGGTGCACGGACACGACATCGCCCGCACGGTCCGCGCGCCATGGCCGGTGGACCCGGAGGTGGCGGCGATGATCGCCCGCGGACGACACCAGATCTTGCCGAGCTGGGTGAACGCTTCGGCCTGCGCCGGCCACTTCGCCACCTACGACATCCACCTGCGCGGCTCCGACGAATCGTTCATCTACGAGTTCACCGCGGGAAATCTGGAGATCAACCCGCCCGACCCCCGGCCCACCGACGTCCACATCAGCGTCGAGCCAACCACGGCGCTGTTGGCCGGCTACGGTCGTTGCTCACCGATGTGGGCGGGCGTGACGGGCCGGGCCTTCGCCTGGGGTGGCAAACCCTGGCTGGCTCCGGCACTCGCCAAACGGTTTCTGCCTGCCTGATTCGACGAGTTCGGTGACTAGCGCTCTGACCTGCACATAAGCGTCCACCGCCCCACGCTCTCGGAGGTGCCCGAGGCGCCAGCCGAGGGATACCTCGAAGGGCAGGTGAACGGGCCACGTCAGCGAGCCACCGGACCACTGAAAGTAGGGGAAGGTTCTTCCCCTACTTTCTGCCCCTGCTTGTTGAGTCGTCCGCGAGAAAGTTCGCGGGGAGGACTCCAGGGGTAGCGGACGAGTTTCTTCCCCTATTTTTCGTGGATCATCGTCGCCGCGTCGCGCTCCACGGCCCTCTTCCCGCCTCCACGATCGCCGCCGCAGGCGGCGGGTGGGCCGCTGATCCGACGAGTCTGGTGACAGGCCTCATCCGTTCGACGTTGGGTCCGGATTCCAGGCTCAACTTCAAACGGATCGTCTTGGCTTGGATGGACGTGGTCAGCCGGCTGCGCGCACCGCGCGTCGGCGTCCGCGCGACTGCCCGGCACGACGATGAGCCGCGCCCTGGGCGCCACCACCTGAGTGTCCGGTGCCCGCGTGTCCGCCGCCTGCGTGTCCGCTGCCGGTGTGTCCGGTCCGGCGCGCATTCCCGGCACCGCTGCGACGACCATCCGCCGCACCGGCACCCGAGTGTGACCGGCCGGAACCGCGTCGACGCTGCTTACCCGGCTGGGACTTGCCCGACTGGGAGCGCGCCTGCGGAGCCTTCGCCGGCGCAGGTGCGACGTGCGCGGCACGCTCGCCGACCAGGACGCCGACCGCCTCGGAGGTCGGCGACACCACGGTCGGCGACACCGAGATCTTGGCCTTGCGCAGCAGAGCAGCGACGTCGCGCCGCTGGTCGGGCAGGCACACCGTCACCACGTCGCCTGCGCTGCCCGCACGAGCGGTACGGCCCGAACGATGAAGGTACGCCTTGTGTTCGGCGGGCGGGTCGACGTGCACGACGAGCTCGATGTCGTCGACATGCACGCCGCGGGCCGCGACATCGGTCGCGACCAGCACGCGCACATCACCGGAACCGAAAGCGCCCAGGTTCCGATCACGTTGGGGCTGACTGAGATTGCCGTGCAGGTCCACCGCCGGGATGCCACCCTCGGTCAGCTTGCGAGCAAGCTTCTTGGCGTGATGCTTGGTGCGGGTGAACAGGATTCGACGCCCGGCGCCCGACGCGAGTTCGGTGATCAGCGCCGCCTTGTCGCTCGCGGACACCTCGAAGACGTGGTGGGTCATGGCCGCGACCGGCGAATTGGCCTCGTCGACCGAATGCATCGCCGGGTTGTCGAGGAAGCGGCGTACGAGCTTGTCGACGCCGTTGTCGAGGGTCGCCGAGAACAGCAGGCGCTGTCCGTCGGCGGGAGTCGCGGCCAGAATCCGGGTGACGACCGGCAAGAAACCGAGGTCGGCCATGTGGTCGGCCTCGTCGATGACCGTGATCTCCACGTCGTCGAGCGTCACGATGCCCTGCTTCATCAGGTCGTCCAAACGGCCCGGGCATGCGACGACGATGTCGACGCCACGCCGGAAAGCCTGCTCCTGGCGGGCCTGTTTGACGCCACCGAACACGGTGGTCACGCGCAGGCCGACGGCCGCCGCGAGCGGTTCGACGACGCCCGCGATCTGCGTTGCGAGCTCACGGGTCGGGGCCAGGACCAGGCCGGTCGGCGCGCCCGGGGTGCGGGCGACCTTCAACTCGGCCAGACCCGCGACCAGCGGGATGGAGAAGGCGAGGGTCTTACCCGAGCCGGTTTTTCCGCGACCGAGGACGTCGTTGCCCTCGAGGGTGTCGCCCAGGGTGTCGGCCTGAATCGGGAATGCTTCGGTTTTACCTTCGGCGGCAAGAACTTTCACCAGTTCTGCGGGCACACCGAGGGATTCGAATGTGGTCATGTACTGCTTTCTGCGTTGAGGCACGCTCCGATCGCGGCCATTGCCGGTCGATCTCAGGTGCTCAGATGGCGAACACGCAGGTGTGCGGGTCCGTTCGCCGTACGAAGTCGTGGAGCAGGGGCCGGGTTGCGGACTGGGTCTGTTTGTCCTGCGGCCGCGCTGCGAATCAGCGTTCTACGACGCGTTGACGTCGCCCATCGGGCGCGTCACCGCTGACCACCCTACGTGTCTAGTAGTCGCACGGCCAATTCTGTGACCCACGTCGCCTTTGGCCGTCAGAACGCTTCGCTCAGCATCACCGCGACCGTGCCCGGCTCCAGTGCCGCGAAAACGTGCTCCACGTCGCCCGGATACGAGATGTAGTCACCGGGTCCGAGTTCCTCCGGTGCGTCGGTCGGTCCGAGTCGGGCGCGGCCTGCGCTGATCACGACATGTTCGACGATCCCCCGCGCATGCGGCGCCGATATCCGCGGCTTGCCGGGTTCGGCCCGGATGACATACATGTCCCGGCGTGATCCGGGCGCCGCGGTGGAGAGCAGCGTCGCCGAGTAGTCGGCGTCGGCTGCTGGAATCACCGGACCGCCGCCGAAGCGGATGACCTCGACGGTCGGGGTCGGCGAGTCGAGCAGTGCCGAGAACTGTATTCCGAGGGCAGTCGAGAGGGCCCACAACGTCTCCACGCTGGGGTTTCCGTCGCCCGACTCGAGCTGCGACAACGTCGACTTGCCAATACCCGCACGTCGCGCGAGTTCGCCGATCGACAGCCCCGCCCTGGTGCGCTCACGTTTGAGCGACGCCGCGACCAGCGCTTTGGGATCGGCGGTCGCGCGGCGCGAGTCGTTCGGTTCATTGAACGAGTGTCCGTCTTGACGAACAGGTGTCATGTGTTCATTATAGTGGACATGCGTTCGGCTTGGAGAACATTAGACGGCTCGACGGTGCGTGCGGTGGCCGTCATGTGCCTGTCGGTTCTCGTCATCGGCGCGTCGTACGGCGTCACGGCCCATGGCGCGGGGCTGACGTGGTGGCAGATCGTCGGCATCGCGACCGTGGTGCTGGCAGGGTCGTCGGAGTTCGTCTTTGTCGGAATCCTTGCCGCCGGCGGCGCCCCCATTCTCGGTGCACTCGCCGGAATCCTGGTCAACACACGCAATTTCGGCTACGGGCTGGCGGTCGGCAAACATCTGCCAGGCGGTCGGGGTCTGCTCATTCGAGCCCACCTCATCAACGACGAGACGGCGGCGCTGACCACTGCGGAACGCGATCCCCGACGGGCTCGCGCAGCGTTTTTACTCTGCGGCGCAGGCATTCTCGTGGCCTGGCCGGCCGGTGCGGCAATCGGTGCCGCAATGGGCGGCGTCATCGCGTCGCCGGAGGCGCTCGGCCTCGACGCCGCCTTCCCCGCACTCCTGGCCGCACTCGCGATCCCAGCGTTGCGTGATCGTCGAACCCTGCTTGCGGCACTCGTCGGCGGCGCTGTCGCACTTATGCTCACGCCGTTCACCCCAGCTGGCCTGCCGATCCTCGGCGCACTCGCCGGGTTCGCCGCCCTCGAAGCGCTGCGTCGTCCGCCGAAATCTGTACCTGGGAGCGTCGTCGGGTGCACTGTGCACTCGGCAGAGCCCCGGGGTACAGAATTCCTACAGGTCGACGAGGCGGGTTTGCGATGAGCGGATGGGCTCTGGGAATTGCTGTCGGGGTGCTCGCTGTTGGCACCTACCTCATCCGGCTCGCGGGTCCGACGCTGCGCAACCGCATCACGATCTCGTCCGCCACCGAGGCCCTTCTCGACCGCGCCGCGATCGTCCTGCTGGTGGCCGTTGCCGTGACCGGCACGATGTTCGTCGACCACGATTTCGCCGGCTGGGCTCGGCCCGCGGGTGTCGGGGTCGGCGTCGTAGCCGCGCTGTGCAAGGCGCCGATCGCCGTCGTCGTGATCCTGGCCGCCGCAACAGCCGCTGGACTACGCCTGCTCGGACTCCCCTGACCCTCGTGGTCAGCGCACCACCGCTGGATGGGTGCAGCTGTCGGGAACGGCGACCAGCGAGCAGGGCACAGGCATGCGGGTGGGCCGGTATCCCACCGGAACGCCGCGGGCGGCCGTGATTGCACGATAAGCGACAACGCCATCGGTGGCATGGCGCTTCAGCGACGGATCACCCTGTGCGTCAACGGTGTACAGACCGAACCGCGCGTCGAAGTCACCCCATTCGTAGTTGTCCGTCAGGCTCCAGTAGTTGTACGAAACCACCGGCACACCGTCCTGCTTGGCGCGTTGCAACCAGTACACGGTGTCGCGCAGATGATCGCCCCGACGGTATCCGTCGGCTCGCCAACCTCGCGGATCGGTGGCCAGACCGTTCTCGACCACCCGGATCGGCTTCCCCGGAAACCGTTGCGCCACATGACGAAGGACGTAGTAGATGGACTCCGGCGCCTGCGAACTCTTCCAGAACTCACCGGTCGCGCCATATGCCACCGACGCATCGGTCACCGAGAACGAGTAGTAATGGTCTACGCCAACAAAGTCCAGCGTGTCTCGAAGTCGTTCCGGGAAGAGACTTTCCAACCACGACTGGACGCCCGGCACCGGGAAGTACGCCAAGTTCGACGACACCTGCGCGCCCGGCTGCACGGCGTGGATGTGACGGTAGATTGCGCGGTGGGCCGCGATGATCCCGTCGACCATTCGGCCGAGATTCTCGGGTCGCACACCGCCGTACATCAGTTCGCGACGCACGTACTCGGTCGGCTCGTTGAAGGTGATCCAGAGCGGATTGGCCCATGCGTACCGGTTCACCGCACGGTTGGCGAATGCGACCAGATCGGCGGCCATCCCGGCCCGATTCCATCCGCCCCGATCCACCTCCCAGCCGGGATGCACCCAGTGATTCAGCGTGATCATCGGTCGCATGCCGGAGTCGACGACGTCACGGATCACGCGGTCATAGAACGCCCAGCCCGCCGGATCGTAACGACCGGGCGCGGGCTGCACCCTCGACCACTCGATCGACGTCCGATAGATCCCGACGCCGAGCGACTTGGCGCGGGCGATGTCGCCGCGATACTGGTGGAAGAAGTCGACCGCCCTCCCGACCGGTTGGTCGACCTTGCCCTGCTTGCCGTAGCGCAACCAGTTGGAGTCGCGGTTGTAGCCCTCGGACTGGAATCCCGACTGTGCGACGCCGAACTGGAACCCGGGTCCGAGGTCTGGTACCGCTGCGCGCGCGGGCGTCGGGCCGACCAGCACCAGCATGGCCGCAGCGAGTGCGACCGACACGATCATCGTCATGAACACTCGAAACTGGCGCATCTCTGGATTTCTACCCCATCGACGACGCCGCCGACGCACGAATCGACGCGACGATCTCACACGTGACGGGGGATGCCCCGCGCCGTCGCACGTGCGATTGTCTGTGTGATGTTCTCCGACCGACCTGTTCGGAGCACCACCACGAAGTACGGTTTTCGCGACACTTGAGTCCACAGGAGCGCCATGACCACCGAGCCACCACCCGCGGACGATTCATCGTCGGAGAGTACCGACTCCGACGACGCGACCCCTACCACCGAGATCACCAGCGACTCACCTGAGCCCGCAAAGACCACACCGGTCGTGACCGCTCCGCTGAACAAGCTAGAAGCCGACGAACGTGCCGAACTCGAGCGCCTGCGCGCGGAGGTCGCGTCGCTGCGTGCGAAGACCGACGCCGAGTCGAAACAGGACGACAAACTCCCCCGGCACCTGGGCCGACGCATCGTCGCCGGTTTCCTGGTCGTGGTGTGCGCCCTCTTGGCGATCCTCGGCGTGGTCACCCGCTACATCCAGAACGACATCATCAACACCGACCGCTATGTCGCGATGGTGACGCCGATCGCGGCGAATCCAGCGGTTCAGGATCAGGTGATCACCTCCATCACGACCGCGATCAACGACCAGCTGAATCTCGAAGCGGTGGTCGGCGACGCGCTGCAGAAGATCGTCGACGCGACACCGGCCGACCGGCCTCGAATCGATGCGGCCTTCGTCGGACTGGCACCGGTCATCGCCGGGCAGGCAACGTCGTACATCAACAAGACGGTCAGCGAGTTCGTCCGATCCCCCGACTTCCAGACGTTGTGGATCAACGCGAACAAGCGTGCCCAGGAACGCATTCTGGGTCTCGTGAGCGCCGACCCGAAGAACGCCGCGGTCAAGATGGACAAGGCGGGCACGATCAGTATCCAGCTCGGCCCCATCATCGATCAGGTGAAGCAGAGGCTGGTTCAACGCGGATTCTCGCTCGCCGCAAGGATTCCCACGATCAACAAGGAATTCGTCATCGTCCAGTCGGCGCCACTTGCCCGGGCGCAGAACACTTTCCACGTACTCGACCGCGCCGGCACCTGGTTGCCGTGGATCGCGCTCGCATGCGCCATCGGGGCGGTGGCCCTGGTCGGTGCAGGCCGACGACGCGCCATGGTGACGACCGTCGCGGTCGCACTCCTGATCGCCATGTTCGCGCTGGCACTAGGCCTGCTGATCGGACGGTCGTTCTACCTCCACGCCATCCCGACCGACGTGCTGTCCCCGGCTGCGGCGTCCTACATCTTCGACACGCTCATCAATCCGCTGCGAGTACCGCTTCGCGTGGTTGCCGTGATCGCGCTCGCCGTCGCGATCATCAGCTTCTTCAGCGGTCCGTCGCGCACGGCGTCGGCGACCCGAGACGCGTTCCGGCACGCCGCTCTGATGGGTGGCCGAGGCAAGCGCGAACCCAACAACATCGAGCAGACGCTGTGGCGCATCCGCATCCCGGTGCGGGTGACCATCGCGGTGGCGGCCGGCCTGGTCCTGGTGTTCTGGGAGTTCCCCACAGGTCTGGTGGTGTTCTGGACCGCGGTGATCGCCGTCCTGGTGCTCATCGCCTTCGAGTTCGCCGCCGCACCGGGCCGCAACGCCGTCGCTCCGAAACCGGATTCCTCTGCCGGCGAAAGTCCGACGCCGACCGAGCAGGTCACGGCGGCCACCTGAGCGCGTTCTCGGGAGGAGCGCCCCTGTCGATGGCTGAGGCGCGAGCCTCGAAGCCGTTGGTGAGATGACATTGTCGTCTCACCGGCCCCTTCGAGGCTCGCTCCGCTCGCACCTCAGGGAGCGTAAGGGGACACCTCAGGGAGCGGGTGGAAGGCCTGCTCAGGGAGCGGATGGGACTCGTCGAATCAGAATGCAGCACCGGTGAATGGCGCTGCGCGGTCGCATGGGACCGGACGTGGGTGTTGCGGGTCGAGGGCGTTGAGTACGAAGTACGCCGCCCGGCGCGACCCCGCGACGCCTGCGTGTTCGGTGTAGTCGACCGGGCATCCGTCCTGGACGACGATGTTGCGCGTGTTCCGGCCGGGCGGCAGACCGAGCCAGTACGGGACGATCAGTTCGTCGTGGCGGGTGGCGATGTTGGTGTATTCCACGTTCGGGAGGTAGTAACCCCCTGCGCGCACCTTGCGTAGGAACGGTGACTGCGGATCGAGTTGGAAGCACGCATGGCAGACCGGAACCTGCTCTGCGCTGACGCCCAACCCGCGCCAGAACGGCAGCAGGAGGTCGGTGCCCGCCAGCGTCGTCCCGTTCCAGGCCGGGGCGAGCGACACATACTTGCCGATCTTGTTCCGCCCACCAAGGTATTTCGCGTAGTACGCGGGCACGACGGTCCCCTGCGAATGCCCCACGACGTCGAACTTCGACGCCCCGGTCGCGCGGAGCACCTTGTCGACGAACGTCTTGAACTGCTTCGCGCTGTCCTCCATCGTGCCCATGCCGCCGATGGCGCTGCCGGGCCACGGCAGGTACGTCGGCGCGCCGTAGGTCAGGGCGAAGACGCAGTACCCCTCGTTCTTGAGCAGCGGCACGTAGGTTCCCCAGTTGGTCTGCTGGGAGCCGCCCGTGCCGTGCGCGAGCACCACCGGCCGGGGATGCCGCGACGACGGTTTGCACGCGAAGTCGTTGGAGCCTGGCAGCGAGCCGCCCGGATGCGCGAGTTCGGCGGGGATGCCGGCGAAGAAGTTGAACGTCACCGGCAGCGGTTCGGCGCGGAGATTGCCCGCGGCAAGGAACGATCCCGCGAGAACTGCAGCGAGGAGCGCGCTCAGAGCAGCGCGGCGGAAGGCAGGCTTGGTCAACGGCATGACGCCGAACCTAGCAAGTGCTTGGTTGGCAGGTGGCACGGTTGACCGAATCTGCGGAAACCTGGTGTTTTGTGCCGCCCGATCGCAACTCCGGAAGCTGCAGCAACCGCCCTGATTGATCCGCTTTGCCCGGCATGTCCGCGTTGCGCCGGCGTCGGATGCGGCGAATCATGCATTCGTCTGTCTCGAAGGGGGTCGTCATGCACCGTCAAACGTTGGTGGCGCGCATTGCGCTGTTGTTCGCCGGAGTCTTCGGCGTGAGTGCTCTGCTCGCGCCGGACGCCACGGCGCTGCCGACCCTGCCGTTCGGAACGCCCACCTACACGGTGCAGGTCAACAGACCGGGCGGCGCGCCGGGCTACATCTTCTACACCAGCGGCCTGGCCGCGGCGGTGCCGTTCACCGTCGGCGGCCCGGGGCTCGACCAGTTCGGGCAGGCCAACATCATCGTCGACAAGTCGGGCAAAGAGGTGTGGCGCTACGTCCCGCCGAAGGGCCAGAGCGTCTCCAACTTCCGCACCCAGGTCTACCAGGGCCGCAAGGTGCTCACCTGGTGGCAGGGCGGCGGCGGTGGCGGGCACGGCGAGGGCGTCAACTACATCACCGACACCCGCGGCCGTCTGATCACCACCGTGACGCCCGGACGCCTCAAGTCCGACGTCCACGAGTTCCGGTTGACCCCGGACGGTCGGGCGCTCATCACGTCGTACGTCCCGATCGCCGCCGACCTGAGTTCGGTCGGCGGACCGCGCAACGGCACCATCCTCGACTGCGTGGCCACCGTCATCGACGTCGCAACCAAACGTGTTGTCCTGCAATGGTCATCGCACGCACACATCCCAGTGTCGGAGACGGCGCTGCGGTATGGCGACCCGCGCAACGCCGTCCTCGGGTCCACCTTCGACCCGTACCACATGAACTCGATCGTGCTCGACCCGTCGGGCAACCTGCTCTTCTCGTTCCGGAATCTGAGCGCGATCTACAACGTGGACATCCGGAGCGGCAAAGTGAATTGGCGTCTGGGCGGCAAACATTCAGATCTCAAGCTGGGCGCGGGTGTGGCCATGCACGGCCAGCACGACGCCGAATACGCCGGCCCGAACACCATCCGCGTCTTCGACAACAACATCACCGGCACCCAGCAGTTGGGCACGTCGAGCATCAAGTGGATTCGCCTCGACCTGCAGCGTCGGACAGCGCATCTGGTTCGGGCGCAGAGGCATCCAGCCGGATTGTCGGCGGCCGCGACCGGCAACGCTCAGGGGTTGTCGAACGGAAACACGTTCGGCAGCTGGGGAACTGCGCCGCACATCTCCGAATTCAGCCCCAGCGGGCAACTCGTCTACGACGCGACGCTACCCATCGGCACCTACCGCGCATATCTCGACACCTGGCCGTGACGGTGCGTCCCTAACCGGCGTGTTCTGCCTCGCCTGACTCGTCGTCGGCCTTTTTGGGCTCGACGGTGTCGGGGTGCGCGACGATCCACGCACGACCACGCTTCACCGCACGGGAAAGCGCAAGCCGCTCACCGATATACAGAGCCGGCGCGCCGATCAGCGGAATCCAGGCGAGCATCCGGAAGAAGAAGATCGGTTGGGGTCGGCGATCGAGTTCGTCGCTGATGGCGCGCAAGGTCTTGGCCGTGTCCCAGACAGCCCGTGTCAGAGACTTCTTGCGCGCCTTGCCTTCTGCCGGTAGCGCCGGTTTCGATTCGACGCCCACGTCCGGATCGACGAGGTCGCGTTGACACAGCACCGCGCCAAGCAGACGCACCTGCTTCGCGCGGTCGGTGACGCCGTATTCGCGGGCGATCGCGACGAGGACCATCGCCTGATTCGCGAACCCCAGGACCGACGCGACCGGAAGCTTCTTGGTCCACGCTCCGAAGATGCCGGGAAACGCGACGGCACCGGTGTTGATGGTGCCGATGCGGCTGACCCACCAGCTGGCCCGCTTGTTCATCGGACGCTCCGACCACCCCTTGGTGCCCGGCCAGTCGGCGGCATTCAGGAATCGGGCGGCGTGATGCTTGGTGCGTTCCAGACCGGACTCGTCGTCCGCATGGTCGTGGAAGGTGTGACCCTTCAGACCGAACGGGTCGCGTTCGGCGAGGGCGTCGAGCACGGGGTTGATCCCGGCCACGGCATTGTCGAGAACCGTCGCGATCTGCTGGTCGGACATCTGCGCCACACCCGAAGCCTATCCGGCTCCGGGTGCGTTTGGGATGTGCTCGGCATCGACTGATAAAGTGACACGCGGCCGGTCGAGAGACCGCCCGGGGCTATGGCGCAGTTGGTAGCGCGACTCGTTCGCATCGAGTAGGTCAGGGGTTCGATTCCCCTTAGCTCCACAATCGCGAGACCCCCTCTCACCTGCGAAGGAGCAGGAGCTAGGGGTCTCGTCGTCTGTCTGGCCGAACCTGAAGGGCACAGCCAGGGCACGCCCGGCGAGTCGCGCCCTGCGACTACGATTGCTCCCGTGAAGCTCTGACCTGTACGTCGAGCGGTGGAGCAGGCGTTGGAGGTGACCACGCGACTCGGAGCCTCGAAAGGGCGCTGCTGCCCGGCACCGTTGGTACGGCGCCGCTTCGTCATCCGGCCAACCGTAAACCTAGGATTGGTGTGCTGTCCACAGGCAGGGTGAAGGCACTCTCGAAGCGCGCTCAATCTGCGGCAAGGACGTCGGTCACAAGTCCCAACGAGATCGCTGAGCTTTGCTCCGATCTGCCACATCTCTTGTGGGACGGGCGGTGCCGCTCTACTACGTTGCCCGCGCAAGCCCTTCGTAGGCCTCAGAGCTAAGCAGTCCCTCAGTTAGCGGTTGATCAGCGGGTGGCGGACTTTTTACCAGCTTGTCGCTCGCTCGGAATGCGGACTCTACGGCACGCATCACCAGAGTATGGAGCTCCCGATGCTGCTCGGCCTCGGCAATCGTGATCGTGTCGACCTCTCGACGCACTGTCGAAGCGAGGTTCTTCACCGCGTAGGAGGACTGAATCATGAGCGAATGACCGTCGGCTTGCGGAGTCCATGCAGCCAGGGCTACAAACACAAGAACGTCAGGATCGGCAGTGCGACGCAGCGCCACGGACTCTGTGACGCCATGTCTATCGATCCCCAAGTAGACGGTTTCCGCACCGAATTCGTGAAATGCCTTCTCCGTGGCTGTCACGACCGACTCACGGATTTCCGTGTCAATCAGTTCCATTTCACCGAACCTCCACAGCCCATCCGGGTGAAGCTATTGCCCCGGACTCATACCCGTTGGGCAGCAGGTACTCGATACCTCCGCCCAGGGAGCACTCCTTTGGTCCCTTAACGTAATCAATACCAGTTGGGTCAAGTACCACAACCCATCTACGCACACTCAACGGCTTCGGCAGAGCAAGCCATTGATACACCTCGTCCATAGAGTAAGGCGTCGGACACACGAACGTCGGGTGGGTTCGTCCTACCTCATCCGGATGCTCGACATACCTCAGAAGCATACGTCCGCCCAGCTCTGCAGCGATCTCGGCGCCAGTCCGTTCGGGGAGGTCGTTGATGTCGGTGTCAGCAGGACTCATCTTGCCTCGCAGCATCAGCTTGTCGAGCTGAGTAGCCAGAAATCCGGCGCCCATGGACTGCCCCTCCCATACGGACGGTCACTGAATCCACAACAAGTAAGTAGTCAACAGTACATGGATTGCTTGACAAGCCGCTGAATAGCTCGCAGCCGAGCGCGGAGAGGCGTCGATGGCGAATTCGCTCGACGAGTTGGCGACGGATGTCGGCGCCCCGGGGAACCGCCCAATTGTCAACCAAGGGCGATCGCCTTCCCGAACTCGATCAAGGCACGCGTCGACAGCGTTGGCCGAGGAACCAGACGAGTACTCGCTACGGCACCTGCTTCGAACTGCCTAGCGGTGATCGCATGTTGAAGCAGAGGGCAGTCCGCAACAGGCCCAAAGGCCGCTTCCAGGCGCCAGCGAAACCAACTTCGCGACCGCAGTGGTTCACACACAACCAACTCAGGTTTGGCGCAGCAAATACCCCGGAAGCCTCGTTCACATCGAGTAGGTCAAGGGTTCGATTTCCCCTAACTCCACTAGAGAACGCCCAGTTCACGGCGGCATTCAGCGGATTGGGCTCGTATCAGCGGGCGTCGGCTGCTCGACGCGTTGGTCGACAATCACGATCGTTCACCCGTCGCTGTAGTTACTTCCTTCCTTGCGCTCTTCCTCGACCAACTCCTTCGTCCGCAAGAGCCGCAGCGATGTCACGATCACGACTCCGCCGACGATGTTGAACAGCACTGCGTACCAGAAGAATCCGAGCCAATCGGCATAGCTGACGTCGGCTCCGGAGAAGATGCCGCCGAAGATGAGCAGCGAGTCGAGTACCGAGTGGAAGAGTTGGAGGCCGGCAAGTAGAAAGGCCGCGCCGACACACGCAATGATCCGCGCGACGGGCGAATCGGTGCCCTGTTGCATCCGGGTCAGCAGGGTCATCGTGCTCCCGCCGAGCACTGCCAGGCAGATGGATTGCAGATTGAGAGGCGCGTTGACAAAGTATTCGGCCGATTCGGCCAGCGTCGAACTCCACTCGGGAAACGCGCGGGTCACGATCCACATCATGATCGCGCCGCCGACCAGATTGGCTGCGAGCGTGCCGACCCACAGTTTGGCCAGGTGACGAAGCTTGCCGTCCCGCGCCACGACTGCGGCGATCGGCATCAGGAAGTCCTCGGTGAACAATTCGCTGTGCGCGAGGTAGATGGCGATGAGTCCGATGGAGAAGGCCACGCCGGCGAGAAGGTGATTTCCGGTCTCGTGGAGCACGGCAAGCATCGCCATGATGCCGACCGATACCTCGATCCCGCCGAAGAGTCCGGTGATGATGACGGCGCGCGTTGTGCGATGCAGGCGTTCGGCACCCTCGGTGACCACGGCCTCAAAACTGCGTTCGAGTTCTTCTTCGACGGGTGCGTCGTTGCGGCCGATGCGCCGTCGCTGTGTGTCGTCGCTCATCCTCGCCCACTCTTCGAAACGCGGAACGTGCTTTGCCGCCGCCAACACAGCTCCACTGCTTTGCCTACGTCCGACCCACGATATGCGCACGGCGGCATCATCACGAAGGACCACCGAAGGTGCCGCTAAAATGCATGCATGCCTGTGTCGATCACGATTCGCCACGTTCCGAACCACACGCGGGATGTGCTCGCCGATCGCGCGGCACGGTCAGGGCGGTCTCTGCAGGAGTACCTGGTCGCCGAACTCGAGCGCCTTGCCGCCCAGCCCACCTTGGAGGACTGGCTCGCTGATGCTCGCGCCTCGGCGAGCGCCAATCCGGCGACCACCGTCGACGACATTCTCGAGGACCTGAACACCGACCGCAGTTGACGACTCTCGTGGTGGACGCTTCGGTCCTGGTGTCGCTGTGGCTGGATCCCAATGGTCTCGCCGAGCATCTTGGAGCCTCACTGCTTACTCGAGACGCGAAACTGTCACGCGCACCCGGGATTCGGTGCCGGGTGGACGTTTGCTGACGCCCCGAACCCAGGCGCAGAGCCTCGTTGCCACCGAAACTCACGGCCAGGCGCCAAGATACGCGCGATACGTCCCGACCGGCAGCGTGGCGTCGTAGACGAGTTCGCCCGAGCGGGAGAACTCCGAGATGTGTGGTGACGAGCCCCAGCCACCGAAGACGCCGCCGTTGGACAGGCCGTGCGCATTGCCCATCGCCAAACTGGCAAGACCGGCGGGGTGCGTTGTGGCGCCTACTAATCGGGCCGTGCGGCGAGCGGGATCGATCCGGATCCACTTGATGCTCGAATAGCCGAGCTGATTGTTGCCGTCCTCGTTGTTGTTGAACACGCGGACCGTGTTGGCGTCGGTGAACTGGGCGTCGTGCTGCCCGGCGATCGAGGTTCCCGGACCCATGGCGAGGGTCGGATGTTTGCCGCCCAGTTGCCAATTCACCCTGCCGGTGCGGATGACGGCATTGATGTTCCGGAACGACATCAGCAGGTTTCCGGACGGATCGAGCGAGACCGAGTTCATGTGGTAGGCGTCGTAGGTGGAACTACCCGCCGCGAGGGGCATCGTCGATTCGGTGAAGGGGACGTGGGCCCGCGTCGACCAGCGCGTCAGTGCTCGTCCGGACGCGACGTCGATGACCGAGGCGACGCAGTCGAACAGTGTGCCGTTGCGTGGCCCGCCAACCGGGGTGAGGTCGGCAGGGACCGGCACGTACGAGATGATCAGCACCCGGCCGTCCGGGGTGAGCTGGAACTCGTGCAGGTCCGACGTCAATCCGGCACCCGCTGTGACCCTTTTGATGATGCGGCCGCGGGTGTCGGCCATGTAGTGCACGCCCGAGCCGATGCCGTTGGTTCCGTCGCCCTGCCACCAGGTGAGCACCTTGCGGCCCCGGTACGTCTGGGCGCGGAAGTCGGCGACCAGCTGACCGCTCGGCGGGTGTAGCGGAACACTTCACGCCCGGACTTGTCGGCGATGATGTTGGCCGGTCGGGTCGGTGGGAACAGCGAGAGGTCGAGCTGGATCGGAAGCGCGACCGCCATTCCGGTGGTGTAGAAAGACATACCCGGGTTGGGCGTTCGGCTTGTTGACCCAGACCGTGTACCAGGGCGTGCCGAACGGCAGTGTGGGTTGTCGGGGTTCGGCGGTCGCCGCCGGAGCACAGATGATCGAGATTCCGACGACCGCCGCCATCAACAGGGCAGCGCAGATGAGCGTCCAAGGCCGACGAGTCGTCGTCTGCATCGTGTCCTCCCCAATGAGGCACTGGAGGATGCTCGGTACAGCGATTCTAGTCGTCGGCAGACTTCGACGGACTCTGGTTGGGCAAAAGCACGTCAGCTCAGCGGATTGACGACACGCACTCCCCGCAGAGTGCCGCCGTCCGCCAGGTCCTCGGTCCAGAGTTCGTCGCACCCACCGCGGACAGCCGCTTCCAGGATCATCGCGTCGAAGATCGACAGCTCGTGTCGTGCGGCGGTGTGCGCAGCCACCCGAACAAGTTCGGCATCCGCGGGGATGACGTCAAGCGGCAACGAGTCGAGAACTCTGGCAGCCTCAGACCGCGACCGACCGAGTTTGCGGATCAGCACCGAGTGCAATTCGACACGCACCTGTGTGCTGATCACCGCGTCAGCGGCATGTGCGGCGAACACCTCGCGGGCACGGGACTGCTTACCCGGGAGACTGTCGTCGAACTGATACGCGAGGAGGTTGGTGTCGAGAAAGACGGTCACCGCTGCGCCTTGCGCGGCTCGTCGTACAGCTCTTCACGTGTCCAGCCGGCACCTTCGGAGCTGCCACTCAACTCGCGGGACAAATCGACAAAGTCGGCGGCCGCCCGTTGCCGACGCGAACGTGCGGTGTCCGCGTCGGCATACTCGACAAGACGTTGCGCCAGATACTGATTCACCGATTCACCACGTTCGATGGCGCGAATCCGGGCTCGCTTCAGCGTCTCGTCGTCGACTATGATCGTCAGATTCGCCATGCATCAGCGTAGCGCTGATTCGGTGCTACACGAGCGTTGCTGGTGATCGACGCAGGAGCACCTCACTCGTCAGCTCCCGCTGTCGTCACCACCGTCACCGTCGTTACCGTTGTCACCGTTGTTGCCCCCGACGCCGCCGTTCCCTCCGTCGCCGCCGTTTCCGGGGTTGTTCTTGTTGCCGCCGTTGGCATTTCCGCCGTTCCCGCCGTCACCACCATTGCCGGCCACCACGCCACCATCATCACCGTTTCCGCCGTTTCCGCCGTTCGCCGTTCCGGTCTTCGTGTCGGCGGAGTCGGCGTTGCCACCGTTCCCTCCGTTGCCGCCGTTCCCATTGCCGATGAAGCCGCCGTAAGCGCCGTTGCCACCCTTGCCGCCGGTCGTGGTGTGACCGCCCTTGGCGTCGCCGCCATTTCCGCCATTTCCGCCGGTCGCGTTGCCATTGACCGCTGTGGCGTCGCCGCCGTTGCCGCCGCCACCGCTGTCACCGAAGAAGTTGAGATCCGAGATGCGCGAACCGGCGTCGGCACCGTCACCCGCAAAGGCGTCACCGTAGGCCGCGTACGCATCGCCGCCGTCGCCTCCGCGGCCCGAGTTGCCACCGAACAATCCGCTGGCACCGCCGATGGCGCCGTCTCCGGCGATGGCGCCGTCTCCGGCGATGGCGCCGAGTACCCCGGACGTTTGAATGTCACAGCCGCCGTTGCCGCCGTCGCCGCCGCTTCCGCTCAGCAGTCCGCCGTCGCCGCCCACGCCACCATTGGTCGCCGTCACCACCGTCCGGTGCTGTCGTACACCGCGTTCAGACCGTCCCCGCCGCGTCCTCCATTGCCGAACAGCCAGGCACTGCCACCCGCACCGCCGAAGGCACCGTCACCGCCGTCACCGCCGAGCAGTCCACCGTCCTCGCCGACGCAGTTACTCGTGCAGTCAGGATCGACGACCAGGGCGTCCCGACCGTTGCCGTACAACCAGCCACCGTCACCGAACATGGGCCGAGCGGTGGTGGTGGTGACGGAAAGGGATTCTGCATCTCCGGCGACCGGAGTGGCGACGGTCGTGGTGATCGACAGCACCTGATCGTCGACCGTCGCCGACCGGGCGGTCGTGGCGCTCACCGACTTCCATCCGCCGTCACTCGAGAGCATGCCGACCGTCGCGGCCGAGACCGACCACCATCGACCGTCGACAAATCTGGATCGGGTTGTCGAGGACCGCGCGTAGGTGCGCGCGCCGTCGTCGAAGGTTGGCACGGTCGAAATCGTTGTGTTCAAGGTGGTTTCGCGACCAACCGGGGCGGCCGGTACGGCCCACCGTGGCACGACGACCTTCTTGGACACCACCACGATCGGCGGGCCCGACGAAGCCGACCGGCCCGGAGCCGGCTCGACGGACACATGGGCACCGCCGACCATCGCGGGAAGGGCTGCGGCGGTCACACACGCCCCGGCGAACAACGTCGCCACTACGTGCTTGACGCGCACCGGCTTTGGCTTCGGCATGATCCTGAGCCTCCATCGCTGGACTGGCAGTGGTCGTGCACAAACCAGTCAAGTCGATGGGGTACCGAGTTGTCGGCGGATTGACGAAATGCCTTTCGCTCGGTCAGCCGACGCGGCGGTACTCCGGCTCTTCGCGCATCACGCGGCGACGCTGGAACGGCGGCAGATGCTCGAACGCCGGGTCCTCGTCGTCGATCTCCAGCACCACCGCACCGCCGGGGCGGCGCAACCGGGGAGGCGGTGGCGCAGCAGCGAATTCGGGGGTCTGCTCCATACGACGACGCCGCTCGGCTTCCTGACGGCGCACCCGCTGAGCCCGTGTGGCGCGCTGAGCCCGGATCTTCTGCTCGGTCTTGGTGGCGCGTCGTAGGTAGAAGAGATAGCCGAGAAGCAGTGTCGCGGTCACGCCGGTTGCGACCCAGCCCGCCAACCCGAAGGCGAACCCGCCGGCGACTGCCGCGAACACCAGGATCAGCAGGCCGATGGTGACGCGCTGCCGTTCGCGGTAGCGCAGGTCGCGACCCTTGTCTTCAATGGAATACGCACTGCTGCGGGTGGATCCACGCACGCGGCTTCCCCGACCGGCTTCGGAGCGCTGCGCGGTCTCGGATTCGGTCGCATCCTCGGCATCGTCGGCGCGGACATCGTCGTCCTCGTGTGCCGACCGCGAGTAGCCGTCGTACTCGTCCTCGTCGAGGTCGTCGTCTTCGGACTCGTACTCGGACTCTGCCTCGTAGTCGTCTTCGTCGTCGTAATCCTCGTCGTACTCGGCATCTTCGTAGTCGGCGTCGTCCTCGTACTCGGCGTCCTCGTCGTACTCGTCCTCGTACTCGGCGTCTTCAGCGTCCTCGGCCTCAGCGTCGGCATCGGCCGGCTGATCGGCCTCCGCATCTTCGTCGAGATCGGCGTCGTCGACCACCGGTGCTTCGACAGCCTCGGCGGAGGCCCGCCGCACCGTCGTCGACTCGACCTTCTCGTCGTCCGAATCAGCGGCGTCAGAATCGACCTCGTCGGATTCGGCGGCGTCGCCGAGCTTCGCCTTGAGTCGTTCTTCCTTGGTCTTGCGTGACCATGATGGGCTGTCGGGATGGCGCCCGGCGGCACGTCGACGCGGCGTCGCGGTCTTGGTTCCGCCGCGATGTAGGAGTCGGGTGGCGCGGGCGATGTCGGTGGACCTGAGCATCTGCGGCCGGCCCTTGATCACCATCGGGACCAGCACGAAGAGCCAGACCGCGACGAGGCAGACCCACAGTACAGAGTTGGGCATGGTGACTCTCCCTTTCTTTCACTCTGGTCACACGGATTCACTCGACAATCTATTGCCGATCACCGCGGGTCCTGCGCAGACGCGCCGAGGGAGAGCAAAGTCGGCCAGTTTCATAGCGGCCTCTCAGCAAGACCGCCATGAAACCGGGCTACCTCACTGACAGAGTTGCTCCGAGATGTTGACCCGGAATCGTCCGAGGTCGACCTGCCCGTGTCGTGGTGTGGTCTGCCACCGCGACGAACCGACCGCGTCACGTTTGGTGCCGGTCTTGTACCAACTGCCGTCGGGCCGCAACGCCTGACTGCAGGGCTTGATCTCGGTGTTCACCAGCACCCGGTAGGTGGTGAGCGGCCGTACGTTCCGGAAAACGGTGCAGCCGTTGCCGGTTGTCCCCTGGGTACGGCCGATCTCCCACCAGTTGCGATTCACCAGCGTCACGCCGCCGTGGTAGGGCCGACCGTCGAACCACGACGCGCAGACCCGAACCGACGGCGCAGGCGCGGCGTCGGCTGTCGGTGTCGCCACCACGACACTCGTCACCCCCGCACCGATGGCCATGACCCCCGCAAGCACACGCAACTTCATCATCTGCCCCCCGTCTCTGTCGCATCGCGAATTTGTGATGTCGAACTTACCTTGAGTCACCACCCCGCTCGATGGTCCGCCCCCTTGCCGGAGGGCGCCACCCCGCTGGCTGAGGTGCTCGAGGCGCCAGCCGAGAGCCTCGAAGCCCGGGTGAGAGGACATTGTCGGCTCGCCAGGCCTTCGAGGCTCGTCGACTTCGAGACGCTCCATGCTCGTACCTCGCATGGGGCTCCTCAGCCCGGCGGCTAGCGCTCCTCGCACCTCAGGCAGCGGGGTGGGCAAGCCGCCAGCGCAACTCAGTCCGCAGCGAACCGTGCGTCGACAGCGACGACGATCTCGATGTCCTCGGGTCGCAGTTCGATGCTCGGGCCGGTGTCGCCCATCGGTGCGGCCGCGCGCATCATCGGCATCGGTCGCGGTTCGGCGAGCATGTTGGGATCGGCGAGTTGCGTCGCCACGACCGGTCCGCGTCCCACCGCGTCGGCGTACGCCTGCGCCTTGTCGACGGCGTCGTCGACGGCCAGCCGACGCAGATCTCGCTCGAACGCTCGCCGGTTCTCCTCGGTGACGGCCCACGACACCCGACTCACCTCGACGTCGTCGGCGCCGATCCATCGATCGACGAACTCGGAGAGCTTCTCGAAGTCGACGAACGTCGCCTCGACCCCGATCCTTGTGGTGTACAAGAGTTCTCGGCGTTCACCGCTCGGATCGTAGGGGCGGTGGGAGTAGACGCGCACGGCATCGCTCGACCACGTCGTCACCGCACCGTCGGCCTCCAACGACGCGAGCGCCTCGGTGAGTGAGGCGTGCGCGGCGGCTGCGGCGGAACGGACCGTCGCCTTGTCGTTGTCCTCGGCGCGCACCGCAAGACCCACGACCGCCAACTCCGGCGCATACCTGCCGCTCGCGTTGCCGCGGACCACGATCTCCAGTGGGCTCATCAGCGGAAGCTCGCCCGACCCGCCCGCACCAGCGTCTCGGCGGCGCTGCCGGCCACCTCTTCGACGGTCAACGCGAACAGCAGGTGGTCGCGCCAGCGTTTGTTGACGTCCATGTACCGCTCGAGCAGCCCTTCCTGACGGAAACCGACCTTGCTCAAGACTTTTTGCGACGCAACGTTCGACGGCTGAACCGTTGCGTCGAGCCGGTGCAGCCCGACCACGCCGAAACAATGGTCGACGCCGAGGGCGACAGCCGCGGTCGCAATGCCCTTGCCCGCGTGCACCTCGTCGATCCAGTAGCCGATCCACGCGGTCCGTACCGCGCCCCGCTGAATGTTGCCGACGGTCAGCTGCCCCACGTACACACCGTCGAGTTCGATCACGAATGGCAGGATGGTGCCGCGTTTGGCCTCGGATTTCAGGATCGCGAAGAGCGGCGGCCACGAACTCGGTTGGTGACGGTCGGCCCAGCTTCCGACGCCGGTCGGCTCCCACGGCAGCAACGAATTCTGGTTGCGGATGCGCAGTTCGCTCCACGTCTTGCCGTCGCGAAGCTTCACCGGCCGCAAATTCACCGCTCCCGCGGGCAAACGCAACGGACCGAGGGTCGCCGGCCACCCCGGACTGGCCTGCTCACCGCTCAACCACCTGAACACAAGAGTTGAGTTTATGCGGTGAAAGGCAAACCTCAGCCGCGTTGCGCGAGGAACGCGACGTCGACTTCGTCGCCGGTGCCGAGTTCGTCGACCTCGGGATCGACCATGATCAGGCAGTTTGCCTCGGCGAGTTCGGCGAGCAGGTGCGACGACCCGGTCGGCGACGCGCCGAGCACCTGCACCAAGTAGTCCCCCGACCGTTCGTCCCGCATAAGCTGTCCCCGTAGATAGCCCTTACGACCCTGGACCGACGCGATCGGTCCGATGGTGCGTGCCTTGATGACGCGGCGCATGGGTTGCCGTTTGCCGAGGGCGATGCGGATGAGGGGTCGAACCATCACCTCGAACGTGACGAGCGCGCTCACCGGGTTGGCGGGCAGCAGGAACGTTGGGACCTCGTCTCGCCCCAGCCGGCCGAAGCCCTGCACGGAACCCGGATGCATGGCGACGCGCACGATCTCGAGATCACCGAGGTCGGCCAGGGCGTCGGCGATGGCGCGCGACGCGCTGCCGCCCACCGCGCCGCAGATCACCACGATCTCCGACCGGATGAGTTGCGCCTCAACCACTTCCCGCATCCGCGACGCCTCGCGCTCGGCGATGCCGACGCGATTCACGTCGGCACCGGCGTCGCGCGCGGCGGCGGCGAGCGCGTAGCTGTTGACGTCGTAGATCTGGCCGGGCCCGGGGGTGCGGTCGATGTCGACTAGTTCGCTGCCCACCGAGATCACCGACAGGCGCGGCCGGGGATGCACCATCACCCGCGACTGTCCTACCGCCGCAAGCAGTCCCACCTGGGCGGGACCGATGATGGACCCGGACCGCACGGCGACGTCACCGGGTTGCACGTCGTCGCCGACGCGTCGGACGTAGTCGCCGCTCTCGACGGCGTGACCGATCTTGACCTTCTGCTCGCCGCCGTCGGTCCAGCGCAGCGGGACCACCGCGTCGGCGAGAGTGGGCATGGGCGCACCGGTTTCGACGCGCACCGCCTGATGCGGTTGCAGTCTCGTCGGCGTGCGGGTGCCCGGCTCCATCTCCCCGACCACCGGCAACGACACGATCATCGGCTCATTCGGCTCGAGGTCCACCAATTCGGCTCCGGCGGTGTCGAAGTCCTCGATGTCCTCGGGTGCGATGGTGCCCGCGAGCCCGACGTCGACGGCCCGCACGGCGTAGCCGTCGATGGCGGCCTGATCGAACCCGGGCATGGGCAGCTCGGTGACCACTTCCTCGGCGCACATCAAACCCTGCGACTCCGAGATCGCCACCCGCACCGGCCGTGGCGCCACGGCAGCAGCGGTCACCAGGGTCAGATGATCCTCGACCGAACGCATTTCACCGCACTCTCACCGGATACAGCACAGCGAAAACTGTAGCGGTTCGAGCGGAGGGTACGACGCAGGCGCGCGGACCGCTACCGACTGTCAGGTCAGCAGGTCGCCAAATCCCTGCCGCTCGATGCTGCTCATCAAGCGTTTCGACGGCTCGTTGTCGTCGAGCCAACGCCGCAGCCCAGCCCGCTGGGCGGCAATGTCGGCGTAGTCGAGACGAAGGCAGGCCAGCAGTGCGCCCAATGACTGAGGCGCTGGGCGCGGCTCCCCAGAGTGCAGAAAGACGCTGTCGTCCTGCACTCGTTCATTCATGATCGCCATCGTCCCACCTCCGCAACTCTGCCGTCAGCTCGGGAGTCCCATCTTCTCCGCTGCTCACCCCGAGGATATACAGGGCCGATGACCTCATCAACAGCTCATACTGCTCAGCGAGTGCAGGCACTCCAGCGGGCGGCACCCACAACACCCCAGTGCCGGCCGGCACGATCAGACGGAGAACGAGGGGATCACGCGGAGGAACCGTGAATGAAGAAGCAATCGAGCGCAACGGCGACGTGGCCAAGAAACCGCCTACACGCACTACTCGGTCGACCAATTGTTCGACTTCATGGCCCGCGACGCCCAAAGCCGACCCCGCGTCGCGGATACCGCGCCACGCCATCGCACGGCGACCGATCGGATGGCGCCGAATCACAACCTCAAGAAAGTCGCGCACCTCTTCGGCCTCGTAGTCGGCGGGAGGGTCGATTTCGCGTTCAATCGCTTGGACCCTTTCGTAGAAGCGATCCAATCCCTGCCAACGCACAACGGCAGCACGCTCCTCACCAGAAAGATCGTCGCCCGGCATCGTGGCGTCGAGATAAGCGATCAAGTCGCGGGCATCAGCGGCCGTCGGTCCGCCCAGCGGGTTGTTACGTGGTGCGGGTCGCAGCGCTCGGTCCTCCGGGAAATAGCGTTCCGATGTCGCCCTGAATCCTAGACACGCTCAAGGGCATCAATTCGCAATCGACTGCAGTACTTCTGGACGAGCACTGCAAATCCTGTTGAGCGCACGACGTTTCGTAGAGCTGATTGGTGCTGCCTATGCCGATGACCAGATCCCACGGCTGGCCGGAATAGGCGTTCCGGAATTCCACCGGGAGGTGGCCGGCGGACACCGCCTCACAACGACACAGCGTCGGCGAGTACGCGCCGAGAGAACCGATCATCAGTGAGTGCACCTTCGCTGATCACGTCGACTTTGATACCGAGCAAGTCGCTGAGCTCCGACATCAAGATGCCCACCTCACCCAGGTGCGTGTCCGGAAGAAAGGTGACGAGGAGGTCGAGGTCGCTGTCGATGGTGTCGATACCGCTTGCGGCGCTACCGAATACCCGGACGTTCGAGCCCCGATGAGCGGCGACCAGCTCGATGATCTCGTCGCGATGCTTCTTGAGCAGAACCGATGGACGCTGCCGTGTTCGTCTGCTCAATTCCGCGCGATCCACAGCCAGAGTTTATACCAGTCGTGGTATGTCCTCAGCCCTCTGCGAGCCGCTTCTGCAGCCACTCCCGCAGGTCGGGTCCGTAATCCTCGCGGTCGAGGGCGAAGTCGACGGCCGCCTTGAGGTAGCCGCCTGGGTTGCCGAGGTCGTGACGCGTGCCGCGATGCACGACGACGTGCACCGGCTCGCCTTCTGCGATGAGCAGTGCGATGGCGTCGGTGAGTTGCAGCTCGCCGCCGGCGCCGGGTTCGATGCGGCGCAGGGCGTCGAAGATCTTGCGGTCGAGGATGTAGCGTCCGGCGGCCGCGAGGTTCGAGGGAGCGTCCTTGGGGTCCGGTTTCTCCACCATTCCCTTGAGACGTTTGACATTCGGATTGTGCGCGTCGGGCAACTCCTCGACGTCGAACACGCCATACGCGGAGATCCGGTCTCCGGGTACCTCGATCGCGCACAGCACCGACCCGCCGCGTCGCTGACGTGTACGGGCCATGACCTCGAGCACGCCGCCCGGAAGGACAAGGTCGTCGGGTAGGAGGACCGCGATGGCGTCTTCGTCGTCGTCGAGGTACTTCTCCACACATCCGACGGCGTGTCCGAGGCCGAGCGGCTTCTCCTGGACCACCGACGCCACCTCGAGCAGCGACGGCGCCTTGCGCACCTTGGCCAGCATCGCGGCCTTGCCCCGCTTGGCCAGCGTGTTCTCCAGCACCAGGTCTTCGACAAAGTGCGCGACGACGCCGTCCTTGCCGGGCGAGGTGACGATGAGCAGACGTTCGGCGCCGGCGGCCTTGGCCTCCTCGGCGACCAGCTCGATGCCGGGGGTGTCGACGACCGGCAGCAATTCCTTGGGCACCGTCTTGGTGGCGGGCAGGAATCGGGTACCCAGACCGGCCGCGGGGACGACGGCGGTGCGTGGGATCGGCGGAGTGTTCGGTACGGCTTCGTACTCGGTGAACTCGTCGGTTTGCGTGCTGGACGTCATGGTCACCACCCTAGGACAGCTCGCTGTCAGAAGCCTGTCGTCACGATGCAAGTCACCTCGGTCGAACAGGTGAATTCCTGGTCGTAGCGGGTCCGACGCGGTGTGCGATCGGCTACAGTCCGGTTCGAGAAGCATCGGGATCTGCGCGAGGGATGGTCGGGGTTGCGGACTCTGAAGAGACGACTACGGGATGAGGGCACCGAGCATCGGGCCCGCATGTCCCCGTTTGCGCGCGAGCAGGCTGCGGCCAACCTCGCCGAATGGATCTACGCGGCGCCGTTCCGCCTGGAATACGACGTCACGGTTGCCGCGTACGTGCCGGTGGAGTCGGAGCCCGGATCGTTGGCGATGCTCGACGCCCTGCTCGACCGCGGCGTCACCGTCCTCATCCCGGTGGTGCCGCCCGGCGAACCCGACCGCCTCGACTGGGCCCGTTACACCGGCCAGCAGTCGCTGGCCCGCGGCCGATGGGGACTGTGGGAACCGACCGGTTCGCGCCTGGGAGCCGAGGCCATCCGCGCGGCGTCGGTGATCCTGGTCCCTGCGCTCGCGGTCGACAAGTCCGGCGTCCGACTGGGCCGTGGCGGCGGCTACTACGACCGCACCCTCACCGGACTGACCGCCGACGTGGTCGCGGTGATCTACGACGACGAGCTCGTCGACTCCCTACCCGCAGGACCGTACGACGTACCGGTCGGCTGGGTACTCACCCCTGAGGGTGGGTTCGGGGCGTTGGGCTAGCCGGGTTCGGGGCATTGGGCTAGCTGGGTTTCAGACCTGGTTGATCAGGCCGGCGCGGCAGCTTTGGTTGTCGAACTCGAACTCGACGAGCTGCTGTCGGACTTCGACGAGCTGCTGCTCTCTGACTTACTCGAACTCGAATCGGACTTCGTCGAGCTCGACTCCGAACTCGACGACGAGCTGTCGCTCGAGGAGCTGTCCGAGGAGGACGAGCCGGGACGGGAGTCGGTGCGGTAGAAGCCGCTGCCCTTGAAGACGATGCCGACACTGTTGAACAACTTGCGGAGGCGTCCGGTGCACTGCGGGCATTCGGTCAGCGAGTCGTCCGAGAACGACTGGACGATGTCGAACTTGTTGTCGCACTCCGTGCACGCATACGAATAAGTGGGCACCGAAACCTCCGGAAGTCAGTGAATCGCTGACAAGTGTAACCGATTTTGGCACTCCAACATTCCGAGTGCTAAGCCGCTGGTCCGACGGTGCGCCGTGCCAGTGAACTCCGATTGCCATGACGCTCGTTTTCCGAGTGTCGTTGCAACCTGTTCGGTTCTCCACCCGTTCGCGTCGCGAACATCCTTTGGTCATGGAATGGTAAAGGTCGGCGGCGGACAACGGAGCCCCGTGCCATGAGACCCAGCACCCGATCCCGGAGCACGTTCCCATGACCGATTTTCTCGACACCGTCAACGGCTACATCTGGAGCAATCCGCTCGTGTACCTCTGCCTGGCAGCGGGGGTGTTCTTCTCGCTGCGCACCAGGTTTGTGCAGGTACGCCAGATCCCGGAGATGATCCGGGTGATGCTGCACGGTGAACGCTCCCCCGACGGCGTCTCGTCGTTTCAGGCGCTGACGATGTCGCTGGCCGGCCGCGTCGGCACCGGCAACATCGCGGGCGTCGCCACAGCCATCGCCTTCGGCGGACCGGGTGCGCTGTTCTGGATGTGGATGGTCGCGTTCCTCGGGGCGTCGACGTCGTTCGTGGAGTGCACCCTCGGCCAGATCTACAAGACCCGCGACCGCCTGACCAACGAATACCGCGGCGGTCCCGCGTACTACCTCAGCCGCGCACTGGCGCACACCAAGGCGGCGCCGTACTTCAAGGTCTACGGCCTCGTCTTCGCCGCGGTCACCGTGCTCGCCTGCGGGCTGCTGCTCCCGAGCGTGCAGTCGAACTCGATGGCAGTGGCGATGAACGACGCGTGGGGCATCTCGACCTACTGGGCTGCGATCGGCATGGTGATCGTCCTGGCGTTCATCATCATCGGTGGCGTCAAGCGGATCGCGGCGTTCGCGTCGATCGTGGTCCCCTTCATGGCGATCGTCTACATCGTCCTGGCCATCGTCATCGTCGCGATGAACGCCTCGGAGGTTCCCGGCGTCGTGCGCATGGTGTTCAGCAGCGCCTTCGGGTTGGACTCGGCATTCGGTGCGATCATCGGCGCGGCCATCATGTGGGGCGTCAAGCGCGGCATCTACTCCAACGAGGCCGGCCAGGGCACCGGCCCGCACGCGGCGGCCGCAGCCGAGGTGTCGCACCCCGCCAAGCAGGGACTCGTGCAGGCGTTCGCGGTGTACGTCGACACCCTGTTCATCTGTTCGGCGACCGGATTCCTCATCCTGTCGACCGGGGCCTACCGCGTGTTCGAGGGCGAGTCCGATTCCGGCGCCGTCATCGCCGACGGCGGGCTGCTTGACGACGGCGTCGAGGTGGGTCCCACGTTCGTCCAGGCCGGCTTCGACACCCTTTGGAGCGGCGCGGGTTCGTCGTTCGTCGCCATTTCACTGGCCTTCTTCTGTTTGACGACGATCATCGCCTACTACTACATGGCCGAAACCAATCTGCGGTTCTTGCTCGGCAAGGCGTCGACCGTCTACATCCAGCCCCTGCGCAGCACGGTGGGAACCAACGTCACCATGCTGCTGCAGGGCCTGATCCTGGTGTCGGTGGCGATCGGTGCGGTGTCGACGGCTACCGAAGCCTGGACGCTCGGCGACATCGGCGTCGGCCTGATGGCCTGGCTCAACATCGTCGGCATCCTGATCCTCCAGCAACCCGCGTTCAAGGCGCTACGCGACTACGAACGCCAGAAGAAGCAGGGCAAGGATCCCGTGTTCGATCCGATCGCGCTCGGCATCGTCGGCGCGTCGTTCTGGGAGAGCTACCAACCCAAAGACGAACGCAAGGAATCGGTTTCGGCCTGACGGCCTGACCCCAACGCCACCCGGGTGGCACTGAAAGTTGGGGAAGAACTCCCGCTCACCCTTTTCGCTCCCGCTTATTAGATCTAATAAGCGGGAGCGAAAAGGGTGAGCGGGAGCCGGTGGAGCGCAGGGCCCCGAGGCCGCCTAG
>NZ_JBSFQL010000009.1:0-180426 GCF_053588675.1 Gordonia sp. NPDC003422 | reverse complement strand
CACCTACACCAAAAAAACACCACTCTTTCCAAACACGCCCCTCTCCCTTTATTACAACTGTTTTTGTTTTGGAGAACGCGAGTGCTGCAGCACTCGCGTTCTCCAACTCGGCTCTGGTTGTCGCGGTGCACGGCTGCGCTGGTTTCGTGGGCGGCAGGTCGCGCCTCCTGTGCTAGACGACGATGCTCCCGAGTCCGAGGCGCGTCGTCGGCGAGAGAAAGAATCAGCCGGATGTCACCGTGGCGGTTTGGATGATGGCGCTGATGTTCGGCTTGCCGTAGGTCGCGTTCGGCTTGGCGGGAATGAACCCACCCTTGACGATGCCGTCGAGAACCGGCATCGACGCGTCGTCGACCTTCCCGAGGATCGTGAAGCGCAACGGCAGTCGGGCGTTGTCGGTGAGGAACACCAGCATCGTCGATCCGCCATTGGGTTTGATGTCCTCGGACGGGTAGATGAGCATCGTTCCCCGCGGATACACGAAGACGTTCTCGCCGCTGTCGTTGGTGCCGTCGGGGGTCAATCCGACTGGCTGTTCGTCTGGGCTCGTCCAGCCGGGGTTGGTGTTGTCCTCGCCGTTCGGGGAACCGCACAGCAGATAGATCTTGCCGGACTCGTGGCAGGTGTTGTGGTCGTAGACCCCGTTCTGGATCATCGTCGTGACGGCCCCGACGTTGCAGGGTGCCTTCGTCCGATCCATGGTGACCTTGATGTCGCCCTGCGCGGCTATTGCGAAGGTGGCGTTCACCGTGCCGGACTTGGGTTGTTGGGCCGCGGGCGGGTCGAGTGGGACGCCGCCGACCGGCGTGTGGGTCGTGTACGTGCACGCGACGGTCTCGACATTCGGCGTCGGTGGCGTCGACGACGCTGTCTTCGTATCGTCACTACCTCCAGCTGCGCGGACGGCAAAGAAGACGCCGGCCCCGATGAGGGCGAGGACCGCCACGACGGCGACCACCAGGAGCGCCACCGGACGCTTCTTGGCTTGCGGCCCCGAAGGTGGCGTTCCGCCACCGCCGGAGTAGAGATACGACGGATTCGGCCCACTGGGTGGCGGCGGTGTGTACGAGCCGCCGGGAGCCGAGTGTGGGCCGGAGCCGATCGTTGTGGGCCCGGATGGCGGCGCGCCACCGAATCCGCTCGGTCCCGACGGGGTGGGGCGAATCTGAGTGGGCCCCGAGTATGCCCCGCCTGGCTGCGCTCCCCATGCCGCTGCGCCCGCGGCCGCAGGCCCCGACACCCCAGGCCCCGAGACCCCAGGCCCGGAGGGACGCGACCCCTGCCCGCCCGGCGGATACGTTGGGCCCGACGGCATCCGAGACGGTCCGGACGGAGCGGGACCGGGCCCGGGTCCTGGTTGGTGGACGGGCCGGGTGGGGGTGGTGGCGATCGCGACGGATGCCGCCCGCATCAACTCCTTCGCCGTCGGAAAGCGCTGGGCCGGGTCCTTGGCCAGACCGCGGGCGATCACCGGGTCGAGCGGACTTCCGGTCTGCGGCGGCGGCTGGGTGAGGTGGGCGGTCATGATGCCGGCGTCGGTCTTCGATGGATACGGCGCGCTTCCGGTGACACTCTCGAAGAGCACGCAGGTCAGCGCGTAGATGTCCGAACTCGGTCCCGCCGGAACATCGTTGAGACGTTCGGGAGCCATGTACGCGAGCGTGCCGAGTGCCGTGCCGACCTGGGTCAGGTGCCTGTCGGTCTCACCGTGCGCGATGCCGAAGTCGACGAGATAAGCGAAGTCGTCGTTGTTGACGAGGATGTTGTCCGGCTTGATGTCCCGATGGACCAGCCCGCTGCGATGCGCCGCGTCGAGCGCACCTGCGATCTGGGAGAGGATCGAGACAGCGCGGCCAGGTGCGATGGGGCCGTCCTTCAGAATGCCCCGCAGGTCCTTGCCGTCGACCATGCGCATGTCGATGAACAGCACGCCGTCGTGCTCACCCCAGTCGTGGATCGGGATGACATGCGGGTCGGACAGTTTGGAGGCGGTCTTCGATTCGCGTTCGAATCGCTCGCGGAAATCGCTGTCGTTCGCGAAGTGCAGCGGGAGCAACTTCAGGGCGATGGTGCGTTCCTTGACCGTGTCCAGGGCCTCGTATACCTCGCCCATGCCACCACGACCCAGGAGCCGGCCGATGCGGTACGGGCCCAGCATGGTGCCGGTCCTCGATTTTGGCTCGGTCACGTCACCCCTTCGATTTTCGATCCGAAATTCTCGCCGTCGATCGGGTCCGATCGCCGACAGATCCATTCTCAGCCTATCGAGTGAACTACACCTTCGTATGTCGAGCAGTGGGACGACACAAGGCGAGGCTCCTCCGAACGTATGTGCGGCCCGAATTCACTCGGCTGGATGTCGGTATCACTGCCGAGAACCTCGTGTCGTCCGATTGGACGATCGACCGACTATCGAGCTACCGGGCGGAGTCCTCGTCGACGCGGACCTGGCTGCCGAAGACGCGTGCCGCGTCGCCGTCGATGGCGCGAGCGGGGAGGGGATCGCTGAGCAACCGGCGCGTGAGCGCGGCAGATGCCTTCAGGGGGGCGTCGCTGGCCGCCAGTACGACATTGCCGGTGCGTCGACCCTTGAACATGGCCGGATCGGCGATCAGCATCACGTTGGCAAAGACCGATGCGATGGTGGCGGCCTCGGCCCGAACACCGTCGAGCGCTCGCCCGTCGCCGCAGTTCGCCAGGTACAACCCGCCAGGTGTGAGCAGTTCGTGGACCGACGACGTGAACTCGCGCGTCGTGAGGTGCACCGGGGTTCGGTTCCCGACGAACGCGTCGCGGACCACGATGTCGCGGCTGCCCGGGTGGAGGCTTTCGGTGACCGCCCGGGCATCACCCACCCGGATGCGAAGCAGTGGGGATCGTGGGAGGTCGAACCATTCGCGGACCAGACGCGCGAGTTCGGCGTCGATCTCGACCGCCACTTGCCGCGCGTCGGGGTATCGGACGGCGAGGTAACGAGCGAGCGCGCAGGCCGCACCGCCGAGGTGGACGACGCGCAGGCGAGTCTGTGATGGGTACCGGTCTTCGATGACCGCTGCCATCTGGCGGAGGTATTCGAAGTCGAGGAGCGTCGGGTCCGGGTGGATGTGCGAACTGTGGGTGCCGTTGATCGTCAGCAGCCATCCGCCGGCGACCGGGTCCGGTGCCAGTTCGGCGATGCCGCCGTCGATGTCGTAGCGACCGGCAATGGGTTGTGGTCGTGTCCTGGCCACTACTCGGTCCTGTCCAGCATCACCGGGCAAGTCTGTCACGCAGCGTGGGTTGGCTACGATCGGCCGATGGAACGAGCGCTCGCGACCGCGGGGGGATTGGTGTGCGGGTACCTGCTCGATCGCCTGCTCGGCGATCCGCGGCGCGGACATCCGGTGGCCGGATTCGGTCGGATGGTGTCGGTCGTCGAACGTCACATCTACCGTGATTCCCGATGGTCCGGAACCGTTTTCGCCTGCGCGACGGCCGGTTCGGCGACCGCGTTGGCGCTCGGAGCGCAGCGTCTGTGTGACGGGCCGGCCAGTCGATTCGCGTTGACCGGACTGGCCACCTGGATGGTGTTGGGCGGTGCGTCGTTGACGCGGGTGGGCGAACAGGTCGCCGACGCCTTGAGTGCGGCCGACACCGCAGGCGCGCGGTCCCTGGTGCCCAGTCTGTGTGGACGCGACCCGGACTCCCTCGACGACGCGGGCATCTGCCGGGCCGCGGTCGAATCCCTCGCCGAGAACACCTCGGATGCCGCTGTCGCCCCACTGATCTGGGGTGCCGTGGCGGGAGTGCCGGGTCTGGTCGGCTACCGGGCCGTCAACACCCTGGACGCGATGGTGGGGTACCGAAGCCCGCGCTACCGCCGTTTCGGCTGGGCGTCGGCCCGGGCCGACGACATCGCAAACCTCGTGCCGGCGCGGATCGCCGGTGCACTCACGGTGCTCGTCGGCGGCGCGCCTCGACGAACGGTGCGCACGTGGCGGCGGGATGCCCGCGCGCACCCGAGTCCCAATGCGGGCGTGGTGGAGTCCGCGTTTGCGGGGGCGCTCGGCGTGCGGCTCGGCGGGCGCACGGTGTACCCGCACGCCGTCGAGGACCGGCCGACTCTGGGTGACGGCGATCCGCCGACGACGACGGACCTGCGTGCGACCGTCGCGCTGTCGCGTCGGGTGCAGGCAGCCTCGCTCGCGGTGGCCGTTGGAGTTCTTCTCAGCCGCCGTATCGGCGACTGAGTTTGTCGCGCACCCCGTCGGATGTCGCGCTCGCGTCGGGTCCGGTGCCGACCTGACTGACCTGACGTGACCCGGACACGACGCCGGCCGCTCGCAGGTCGCTGCGGACACGCCGTTTTCGTTCCGCGCGGGTGTCGGGGATCGCTGTGGGCTCGGCGGCGTCGGCCCCGGGTGCGGCATCGGCCCCGGGCGCAGTGCCCCTGAGCAGGGTGTCACCGTCGGGTGCGGTGGTCACGGAACCGGCGCCCGCCCGCCTGCGGTGACGGATCTCGGAGAACAGGAAGTAGGCGGCACCGAGCGGCGCCATGATGCCGAACGCCAGCCACTGCAATCCGTACGAGAGATACGGTCCGGAATCCAACTGCGGCAGCGGGATCTCGCCGAGTGAACCCGGCTGGGCGGGAGACAGCTGAATGTAGAACCGATCCATCGGAGTCGCCGTCGCCCGGCCGATCTCGGCGGGGTCGATCGAGTACACCGCCAGCATCCCCTCCTCGGCGTGGGCACCGCGACCGGCGCTGGTGCCCTCGGGGGCACGGATCCTCCCGGTGATCGTCACATCGCCGGGAGGGCCCGCCGGAATCGGCGGTGCCGCGCCCTCCCGCGGACGGACGTATCCGCGATTCACCGCGATCACCCGGTCGGTACCCGCCACCGCGAATGGCGTCACGACCTCGATCGCCGGCTGCTCGTCGACGTTGCGCAGCCGGACGAGCGCTTGATCCTGCGGCAGATAGCGTCCGCGCAGCGTCACCTCCCGCCACTCCTCCGACGGATCGAAGGCCGCGGTCGGCGCCAGTTGGGCCAGCGGGACCGGGTCGGTCTCGGCTGCGCTGCGGATGAGTTCGTTGCGCTGGTGGGTCGAGGAGTTCTTGCCCAACTGCCAGGGCGCGAGCAGCGTGAAGCACGCAACAGCGAACGCGATCACGACGACGCCCAGGGCGATCCACCCTGGACGCAATACGGATCGGAGCACGCGCACGCCTCAACGGTACCGAGACCGGGTAGCGTGGAACCAATGCGCGACTTCTTATGCCGCAAATGCGGTCAGCGATTGTCCTTCGAAAACAGCCTGTGTCTGCATTGCCAGAGTCCGCTGGGTTTCTGGCTGCCGACCCGATCGATCTACGTGCTCGACGAGTCCGGACGTACCGAGGTGGACGGTGTCCTCCTCGAACGGTGCGCAAATACCCAAGTAGCCCAATGTAATTGGCTTGTGAAGTGGACCGGTAAGCCGACGCGCTGCGTGTCGTGCAAACTCACCCGGACCCGCCCCGGTGACGACGACCTCGACGCTCTGCCGATCTTCGGCCAGGCCGAGACCGCCAAACGACGTGTGATCCTCGAACTGGACGAACTCGGCCTCCCGATCACCGGCCGAGACAATGACCCAAACACCGGACTGGCTTTCGATCTCCTCTCCAGCGCACACGAATCCGTGATCACCGGACACGACAACGGTGTGATCACCCTCGACCTCGCCGAGGGCGACGACGTGCACCGCGAGCAGATGCGCGTCGAACTGGCCGAGCCGTACCGAACCGTGCTGGGTCATTTCCGGCACGAGATCGGGCACTACTACCAACTGGTGCTCATCGATGACGCCGCACGACCCGGATTCGAAGAGCTCTTCGGCAACCCGGACGACGACTATCAGGCCGCGCTCGACCGCCACTATTCGCAGGGCGCGCCGGAAGGATGGCCCGAGCAGTACGTGTCGTCGTACGCGACGATGCATCCGGCCGAGGATTTCGCCGAGACCTTCGCGCACTATCTGCACATTCGCGACAGTCTCGACACCGCGGCGGCATTCGCGATGGCGCCGGCCGGTTCGACACTCGACGGTGTGCTGCCGGGCGACGTCGGGTTCGATCGCATCATCGAATGGTGGCTGCCGCTGTCGTGGTCGCTCAACCAGATCAACCGGTCGATGGGACACCCGGATCTCTATCCGTTCGTGCTGCCCGAGGCAGTGCTGAACAAGATCCGGTTTGTGCACAACCTGGTGAGTCCCGCAGACGAGTGAGCCGGCCTGGTCGGCGGCACGTGCCGCCGACCAGCGCTCACCCGTCGAGACGCTCGGTCGCCCAGGCGATCAGGCCGGGCATCGACCGTTCGATCTGCTCGCGCGTCACAGTGAAGTCGTCGTTGCCGCCGTAGTACGGGTCGGCGAGGTCGAGGTCGTCGGGATCGGCCGCCTCGTCGAACGACCGCAGTAGCCGGACCCGGTCCCCGAGACGTTTGCGCTCGAGTTCGTGGACATGCCCGGAGTCCATCGCGACCAGCAGATCCGCGTTGAAGTGCTCCGGACCGAGTTGGCTGGCGACGTGTGCGTCGGAGTAGCCGTGCGCCAGCAATTCGGTACGTGCACGGTTGTCGGCGGGTTCCCCGACGTGCCAACCACTGGTACCGCAACTGGTCACCCGCACCGCGTCGCCGAGCCCCGCGTCGTCGAGTGCCGAACGAAAGATGTTCTGGGCCATCGGGGATCGGCAGATGTTGCCGGTGCAGACGAAGCTGATGTGTAGCTGTTCAGACACCCAATACCTCGCGCAGATCTGCAATCGATGCGACCGTCCACGTCGCATCGCGGCCTTCGCCTACTTGAGAGTAACCCCATCCGACGAGAATCGCTGGAATCCCGAATCGGGCCGCACCGTCGACGTCGTGGCTGCGGTCGCCGATCATCACCACCGGCACCCGCGGATGGCGGGTCGCGGGGTCGACGGTGATGCCGAGTTCGTTCAGCGCGTGCTCGATGACGTCGGACTTCCGCCGTCGTGACCCATCGTCGCTGGCACCGGCGATCACCTGGAAGTACGACGCCAGCCCGAAGTGCTCGAGAATCGCCCGCGCCGTGTTCTGGTTCTTCGAAGTCGCGACGGCCAGCACCCGGCCGGTCGACGCGAGGTCGGCCAGGACGCGGTCCATACCGTCGAAGACGGAGTTCTCCAGCCAGCCGGTCTCGGTATACCGCTGCCGGTAGGCGGCCATCGCCTCGTCGGCGACCTCGGACGTGAGTCCGAGCGCCAGCAGCGAATCGATCATGGGCGGGCCGGCGATTCCGCGCACCACCTCGGGAGGGGGCTCGGGTGCGTCCACCGCGGCCAGGGCATGGCGGAAACTGTTGGCGATGCCCTCGAAGCTGTCGGTGATGGTGCCGTCGAGGTCGACGAGCAGCGTGGTGGCCGGATTGCGGGGGTCTGGCAGCGACGTCACCTCTTCATCGTGCACGTAATGTCTGAAGTCATGACATCCGGGTTGCGCGCACAAGGGGTGGGAGTTGAGGGCGGCCTGTACGCATTGGACCGTCACGGCGACCGAGACGCGCGTCCCGGTTTGGTCGATTTCGCCGTGAACGTGCGGGCCGGCGCACCCGACTTCGTGATCGACGCGGTACGCGACCGGCTCGACGACCTCGCCCGCTATCCGACCGCCGCCGACGAGGACCGCGCGATCGACGCGATCGCGTCCGCGCACGGTCGGGACCCGAGTGAGGTGCTGTTGCTGGCCGGGGCCGCCGACGGTTTCGAGATGCTGCCCAGGCTCGCGCCCGCACATGCGGCGCTGATCCAGCCGTCGTTCACCGAACCGGAACTCGTGCTGCGGGCGGCCGGCGTGCCCATCACCCAGGTCACGCTGCCACCGCCGTGGTGTCTCGGCGGTGACACGGCGATTCCCGAGCACGCCGATCTCGTGGTGCTGGGCAACCCGACCAATCCGACGTCGGTGCTGCACGCCCGCGAGGCGATCGCGGCGCTGCGGCGGCCGGGTCGCATCATCGTCGTCGACGAGGCCTTCGCCGATCTGACCGAAGGGCCCGACGGCCGGCCCGAACCGGAATCGCTGGCCGGTGAGTCCTGGCCGGACGTGATTGTGATACGCAGTGTGACAAAGACTTTCGGCCTTGCCGGGCTGCGGGCCGGCTATTTGCTGGCCGCTGCGCCGGTGATCGAGATGCTCAGTGCCGGGCGTCGGCCGTGGGCGTTGTCGACGCCGGCGCTCGCCGCGTTGACCGCCTGCCTGAGCGAGCGTGGTGAGCGTTACCGGGCCGAACAGGCGGCGGCGGTCGCAACCGAACGAGAGCGGATGTGCCGCGAACTCGAACGCATCGGACTTCGGGTGGCGGCCGAACCGCGCGCGCCGTTCGTCCTGGTGGAGGTGCCCGACGCGCTGGTGATCAAGCAGGGGCTGGCGGAACGGGGCTTCGCGGTGCGTGGCTGCGTGAACTTCGTCGGCCTCGGCGCCGAGCATCTACGCCTGGCGGTGCGGGCCGCCGAGCCGGTCGCCGAGTTGGTGGCCGCGATCGAGCAGATTCGAGCGGGTCGGACTGGAGGTCAATCATGAGCGCCACCGATGAATCACTTCTCGTGGGCGACGTGGTCGCCGAGATCGAACGTGCATACCCGCCGGTGTTGGCCGAGCCATGGGATTCGGCGGGGCTGGTCTGCGGCGATCGTGGCGAACCGGTACGCCGTGCGCTGGTGTGTGTCGACGTCACCGATGGAGTGGTCGACGCGGCGATCGCCGCAGGGGCCGACTTCGTGCTCGCGCACCATCCGCTGTTGCTGCGCGGCGTGGACTCGGTGGCCGCCGACACCGCCAAGGGGCGGGTCGTGCATCGGCTGATCCGCCATCAGATCGCCCTGCATACCGCGCACACCAACGCCGACAGCGCCCGACCCGGCGTCTCGGATGCCCTCGCGGCGTCGCTCGGTGTGCTCGATACCGTCCCCATCGAACCCAAACCCGTTGCCCCCATGGACAAGTGGGTGGTGATGGTGCCGGAGGGCAACGCCGAGCAGGTGAGCGAGGCGATGTTTGCCGCCGGCGCGGGGGCGATCGGCGAGTACCGCGACTGCGCGTGGTCGGTGGTGGGTACCGGGCAGTTCGAACCGCAGGAGGCGGCGACGCCGGCCATCGGCGAGATCGGCATGCGCACCCATGTCGACGAGGCCCGGGTGGAGATGGTCGCGGTCCGCGGCCTCCGCGCTACTGTCCTGGCGGCACTGCGAACGGCACATCCGTACGAGGAGCCCGCTTTCGACATCTTCGAACTCGCCGACGTCGACAGCGATCTCGGATTGGGGAGGGTGGGCAGCCTGGCCCGGCCGGTGACTCTCGCCGAGTTCACCGCGCAGGCGGCGGCCGCGCTGCACAGTCCCTGGGGGGTGCGGGCCGCGGGCGACCCGGATGCGCAGATATCGACCGTCGCGGTGTGCGGCGGCGCGGGTGACTCGCTGCTCGACGCGGTGCGGCGCATCGGCGTCGACGTGTATCTCACGGGTGACCTCCGCCATCACCCGGTCGATGAATCCCGCCGCGCGGGCGGACCAGCGCTCGTCGATGCGGGTCACTGGGCGACCGAGTTTCCATGGTGCGCACAGGCTGCCGGGCTGTTGTCGGACCGGTTGGGTCTCGACGTCGAGGTGTACGACAAGCCCACCGATCCGTTCGTGGTCCACCGGTTCGGGTGATCGCCGAGCGCAGTCGCCTCGCCTGCGGTGTCGCGTGTGGCGGCGCGTACGGTTGTGGGATGCCCGAACTCAGGAGGCCCCGATGATCGCGGAGGCCGGTGCCCAGCGACTGCTGCTCGAACTCGCGGACGCCGACGCCGAGATCGCACGCCTGGACCACCGACGCGCCACCCTCGCTGAGGATGCCGAGATCGCGGACATCGAACGTGAACTCGACGCGGCCCGCGACGACCTCGTGCGGTCAGAGATCTCCGGCGAGGATCTCACCCGGGAGTATCGTCGGATCGATTCCGAGGTCACCGGTATGGCCGCACGCGAGAAGAAGGACTCGGCGCTTCTGACCGCGGGTGGGTTGGCTCCCAAGGCGTTGTCGGAGCTGCAGCACGAGCTGGCCGGTCTGGGCCGACGCCGGTCGGTGCTCGAAGACGACTTGCTGTCGGTGATGGAGCAGCAGGAGGCGCTGGAAGCCGAACGCGGACGTGCGGCGGCGACCATCGAACACCTCGAGGGCAAGCTCGCCGCGGTGCGTGTACGACGCGAGGAGTCGATCACCTCGATCGAGACCGACCGTGGGGACAAGCAGCGCCGGCGCGACGACATCGCAGCAGAGGTGGCCCCGGAATTGCTCGCGGTCTACGACCGTCAGCGGTCGGCCGGACGAGTGGGAGCCGGACTGCTGCGCGCCCGGCGATGCGGTGCCTGCCGAATGGAACTCGACCGCGGCACCATCGCACGGATCTCTGCCGCATCCTCCGACGAGGTGATCCGGTGTGAGGAGTGCGGGGCGATCCTGGTCCGCACCGCGGAGTCGGGGCTGTAGCGCGTGGCCGACGCAAAGACCCCGTCGTGGCAAGGGCAGCGCGGTGAGGCCACTCGGTTGATCCTGCTGCGCCACGGTCAGACCGAACTGTCGGTGCAGCGGCGGTACTCGGGCCGCGGCAATCCGGTGCTGACCGAGATGGGGCGGTCGCAGGCCGCGGCTGCGGCAGCCGGACTGGCGAAGCAATTCGACGCGGTGGCCATCGTGTCGTCGCCGTTGCAGCGCGCGCTGGATACGGCGGGCGCGGTGGCCGGACAGATGGGGCTCGACGTCGTCGAGCATCCGGGACTCATCGAGACGGACTTCGGCGAGTGGGAGGGTCTGACCTTTCCCGAGGCGGCGGCGCGCGACCCGGAGATTCATGCGCGATGGCTGTCGGACGTCACGGTCCCGACGCCGGGCGGCGAGAGCTTCGCCGCCGTCGCCGAGCGCGTGAGCGCCGCCAAAGACGAACTGCTTGCGCGGTATCCAGGACAGACGGTGGTGCTGGTCTCGCACGTGACCCCGATCAAGTCGCTGCTGCGTGAGGCGCTCGGAGTGGGTCCGGAACTGCTGTTCCGACTGCACCTGGACCTGGCGTCGGTGTCGATCACCGAGTTCTTTCCCGACGGCGGTTCGGTGGTACGCCTCGTCAACGACACCTCCCACTTGCGCTGAAAGCGGTCGGGGAGGGCGAACGAGTCGGCGTGTAAGCCGGATCCTGTGCCGCCCGGCGGAAACCGCGGGGCGGCGGCGACCATCCATCTGGGTGCACCGTCACCGGGCACCTCGAGCGGCCCACCCGCGGGCTGGGGCGAGCAGCCCTCGTGACACCCGCGCACGCGCATGACGGTATTGCTACCGCGATCCGCGCTTCGGCCTTGCTCCGGGTGGGGTTTACCTAGCCGGCACGGTCACCCGTTCCGCTGGTGCGCTCTTACCGCACCGTTTCACCCTTACCGACCTCACGGTCGGCGGTCTGTTCTCTGTGGCACTGTCCCGCGGGTCACCCCGGGTTGCCGTTAACAACCACCCTGCTCTGTGGAGTCCGGACTTTCCTCGGCTCTCGGCGTACCAGTGAGCTGGCCGTTCCGAGCGCCGCGGCCGCCCGGCCGACTCGTTCGCGCATCCAGGATAGCCTGCCGCCCTGGGCCGGCCGGACAGGTTGGCCCCACGCGGTTCGCAGCAATGTCGTTGACGGCGAATACCCCACGGAATGAGCGGATTTCGCGTGCCGCGGGGTGGGGGTCGGTAGCGTCTGACGCACCGTGACGGCGCCGACGAAGTTCACACAGCCGTCCGGGCAGAGGAGGAGGCGTCGCGTGCGCAGTGTGGTCATCGACAACCCGGGAGCAGTGCGCATCGACGTCACCCCCGATCCGGTGTTGCCCGATTCGGCGGGTGCGATCGTCGCGATCGAATCGTCGGCGATCTGCGGATCCGACCTGCATTTCTTCGACGGCGACTATCCGCTCGTGTCACCGCTGGCGCTCGGTCACGAAGCGGTCGGCACGGTGGTGGAGGTGGGAGCCGACGTCGCGAATCATCGGGTGGGGGACCGCGTGCTGGTGTCGTCGGTGAGTGGGTGTGGCCAGTGCGCCGGATGCGCGACGCTCGACCCGACCCGGTGCGTGCGGGGACTGGTCATCTTCGGGGGTGGACTGCTCGGCGGAGCTCAGTCCGAACTGCTCGCGGTGCCTGCTGCCGACTTCCATCTGCTGGCCGTGCCCGACGCCGTCGACACCGACACGGCGCTGCTGCTCACCGACAACCTGGTCACCGGGTGGGCAGGTGTCGCACGCGCCGATGTCCCCGAGGGCGGGAGCGTGATCGTCTTCGGGTTGGGGGCGGTCGGACTGTGTGCGGTCCGCAGTGCTCTCGCTCAAGGGGTGGGAACGGTGTTCGCCGTCGACCCGGTTCCCGGGCGGCGTGCGCGGGCCGCAGCCGATCGGGTGATCACCCTCGACCCCGCGGATCTCGGTGCGGTGACCGAGGCGACCGGCGGTGTGGGTCCCGACTCGGTGGTCGACGCCGTCGCCTCCGACGCCACCCTGAACGCGGCGCTGACCTGCGTGCGGGCCGGCGGCACCGTCTCGGTGATCGGTGTGCACGACCTCAACCCTTATCCGTTCCCGGCGACGATGTGCTTGGTGCGGAGCGTCACCCTGCGCTCGACGACCGCCCCGGTGCAGCAGTTGTGGCCGACGATCGTCGACGAGGTGCAGTCGGGTCGCCTCGACACCAGCGGCATCGTCACCCATCATCTGCCGTTCGACGAAGCGCCGCGCGCCTACGAGTTGGCCGCTGCGCGATCGGCCGATTGCGTCAAGGTGGCACTCGAATTGTCGTGAGGCGGCCGCGGGTTGCGGCGCGGCGGGGATAGTGTCGAAGGCGTGCAACGCAGGCTGTCGGCGCCGGACATCGACTTCGAGGCGATCCGCATCGAACTCGGCGTGAACGAGGACTACGGCGCTGCCGCACTGGCGGAGGCGCAGCAGGCGACCGACGCGCATGCGGCCGAACGTGAAGACCACACCGACGTTCCGCTGGTCACCATCGATCCACCCGGATCGATGGACCTCGATCAGGCCGTGCACCTGCGCTCGGATGCCGACGGATATGTCGTCGACTATGCGATCGCGGACGTGGCCGCGCTCGTGCGACCTGAAGGCGCGCTCGATTCGGAAAGCCGCCGACGCGGGACCACCATCTACTTCCCGGACGGGTCGGTGCCGCTGCATCCTCGTGTGCTCTCCGAGGGTGCCGGTTCGTTGTTGCCCGACCAGAAACGGTCCGCCGTGCTGTGGACGATCCGCGTCACGCACGACGGCGAGGTCGCCGACGTGGCGGTGCGTCGTGCTTTGGTGACATCGGTTGCGCGCCTGGACTATGCCGGTGTGTCGGCGGACGCGGTGGCGTCCCGGCTGCACCCGTCGATCGCTGCCCTGCCCGAGTTCGGGGAGCTGCGGCATCGGGTGGCGCTGGCGGCGGGAGCCATCGAACTGGATCTGCCCGATCAGGAGGTGGTGTCGGGGCCGGATGGGTGGTCGCTGCAGATCGCTCCGCGAACGCCCGCGGACCTCTGGAACTCACAACTGTCGTTGCTGACCGGACGGTGTGCGGGACAGATCATGCGCGACGCCGGGATCGGACTGTTGCGGACGCTTCCGCCGGCCGCGCGCGATGCCGTCGCCGAATTGCGTGCGACCGCACGATCTCTCGGGGTGCCGTGGCCGGACGGGCAGACGCCCGGACAGTTTCTGGCCGGACTGCCGCGCGACGCACCGACGACGCTGGCCGTGATGTCGCATGCCGGTGCACTGATGCGCGGTGCGGGCTATCTACCGCTGGGCGTGGGCACAGGCCCCGCAGACCCTCCGGCGGAGGACGAGATGATCCACGCCGCGATCGGCGGCGTCTACGCGCATGTCACCGCGCCGCTGCGTCGGCTCGGCGATCGGTTCGCCACCGAGGTATGCCTGTCGGTCACGTCGGGAAAGCCGTTGCCGGACTGGACTGTCCGGGCATTGCCGACGCTCCCGAAGATCCTGCGGTCCGCGGATTCGCTCGGGTCGGCGGCCGATCGGGCGAGCGTGGATCTCGCCGAGGCGGTCGTGTTGGCCGACCGCGTCGGCGAACGGTTCGACGCGGTGGTCCTGCAGGAGGCCGACGGCAAACGGCCGGCGCGCATCTTCATCGCCGAACCTGCCGTGGTGGCGTCGTGCGAGGGTTCACCCGCGCAGGGGAGCAGCATCACCGTGACGCTGACCGCCGCCGACCCCGTGACACGGTCGGTGTCGTTCGCGCCGGCGTGAGGGCTGTCCCCTTCCCGTCGCCGCAGCCCCTCCGCCCCCGCTGGCTGAGCAGTCTATGGGGCGCAAGCCGCCGGGCTGAGGAGCCCCATGCGAGGTACGAGCATGGAGCGTCTCGAAGTCGACGAGCCTCGAAGCCCCCTGGTGAGACTCGCTGCGTGGTCGCCCAATTCCCTTTTCTCACCAGCCCTTCGAGGCTCTCGGCTAGCGCCTCGAGCACCTCAGGGAGCGGGGTGGCGGCTCGGGGAGCGGGTGGGGGTTGCGGAGCGGGTGAGATCAGAGCTTCTTGGCGGACTTGACGTAGTCGGCGATGGCCTTTTCGCCGTCCGCTTCGAGGCGGGCGTCGATGCGTCCGAGGATGAACATGTCCGGCCCGGGCAGTCGACCGCTGGCGGCGAGTTCGGCGAGTTTGGTCCGATTGATCCGGGAATCGTTGAAATCGCCCAGGGCGGACTGGATTTCCTTGGCGACGGCGCCGACCTGCTTGTACTTCTTCTTGCCGAGCGGTCCGGCGGCGTCGATGCTGTAGCGGAGTCGCTTGGCGCGCTTGCGGATCGTGTGCAGCTGCTCTTCCCACTCGTCGGAACCCTCGGGGAGTTCGGCGAGGCGGCCCTGCGCCTTGTTGATGTGCTTGCGGCTCTTGTCGATCGCCTTGTCGACGGCATCGGTCGCGGGGATGTCGGCGTCCGGGCCGGGGGGCGGTGCGGCGATGAGTTCGTCGATGGCGTCGAGCAGTGCGAAGTAGCGGGCCGACGACATGGCCGAATGGGCTGCCCGAATCGCGCGGTCGTGCGTGGCGGTTTCGGTTCCGGCGAGCGCGTCGACGAGGGTCGGGGATGCCGGCTCATCGCGGAGGAGAGATTCATCGAGTGCGAGTTGGACCTCGGAATCGCGCGCTTCGCCGAGGATTCCGGCCAACAGTTTGAGTTCTCCGTTGAGGTGCGCGGTCCGTTCCGCGTCGAGGACGGTCGGAAAGCCCGACAGGACACTGCGCAGACGTCGGGTGGACACCCGCATCTGGTGCACGGCGTCCTCCGCGTCGACCCGGACGAGGGGGTCGTAGGCGATCAGCGAATTGCGGTGCAGGGCGATGTCGGTGACGACGAGTTCGAGTGCCGTGGGCTTCTTGGAGAGCCGCGGTTCGTGGGCGGTGGGAGTCGAGCCGATCGCGCGGGCGAGTTTGGAAGCGCTCGACGGTTCCCGGCCACCAGCCGAGCGCAGGACCTTGTGGGCGGCCTTGAGGAGCCGGTTGTCGCCGTCGATCAGCTCGAACTCCCACTCGGCCCACTGCTGGCTGTGTCCGCCGGGCAGCAGCGACTGAGCGGTCACCAGATCCTCGGCGAACTCCGCCAGCCGGACACCGTCGGGTCCGAGCAGCACGGTCACCGTGCGCGTGGTCGAGATGACCGCGACCGGCGCGAGTCGTCGGGACCGCGTCAGGGCGAGGACCGGGGTGAGCAGTTCGGTGGGCACGTCGCCGTCGGCGGGGGCCTGATCGAAGGTCAGTCGGGTCTCGCGACGGGCCCCCGACACCGAGCTCGGACGCTTGAGATGCCACCCCGCATCCGGGCCGCCGGTACGGCGTCGCATGGTGATGGCGTTGCCGGCGAGATCCAGTGTCTCGGTGTCGAAATAGGTTGCGTCCAAGGCGAAGGTCTCGGGTTCGACGGCCGACACGACACCCGGCAGCGCGCGTAGATCTGGGGCGCTCTGGCCGGCATCAACATCGAATTTGAGCTCGATCTCGATCTGCTCGGATGCGGCCACGGTGCCTCCTGTCGGGAATGTCGGTCTGGTCAGTCTACGGTCCCGCGATCGTCACTCCGCAAAGGCGTCGGTGGCCGTCACCAGGTGGTGTTTGATGCCGGGTTCGAAGGACGCGTGCCCGGCGTCGTCGACGACGTGCAGTTGCGCCGATGGCCAGGCGCGGTGCAGATCCCACGCGCTGCGCATCGGGCACACCACGTCGTAGCGTCCCTGCACGATGACACCCGGAATGTGTGCGATGCGGTCGATGTCGCGCAGCAACTGACCGTCGTCGAGGAAGCCGTGATGGACGAAGTAGTGGTTCTCGATCGAGGCGAAGGCCAGGTCGAAACGGGAACCCTCGTCGGTGGCATCCGGTCGGGGCAGCAGATAACTCGTCGAGTGTTCCCAACCGGTCCAGGCGCTCGCCGCCGCCTGCGCGATGGCGGGGTCGTCGGAGGTGAGCAGCCGATGGTAGGCGGCGACGAGGTCGCCATCGCGTTCGTCGGCCGGGATGGGAGCCAGATAGGACTCCCACAGGTCCGGATAGATGTTCGACGCCCCGGTGTTGTAGTACCAGTCGATCTCGCTGCGACGCAGCAAGAAGATCCCGCGCAGCACGAGCTCGGTGACCCGATCGGGATGCGTCTGGGCGTAGGCGAGTCCGAGTGTCGAACCCCATGACCCGCCGAAGACCTGCCATCGGTCGATGAGCAGGTGCTCGCGCAGTGCCTCCATGTCGGCGATCAGGTGAGGTGTCGTGTTCGTGGTGAGGTCTGCGCCGTCGGCCACGTGCGGACGCGACCGGCCGCAATTGCGCTGGTCGAACAGGACGATGCGGTAGCGGTCGGGGTCGAAGAAGCGACGCTGATCGGGTGAGGTTCCGCCGCCGGGTCCACCGTGCACGAACACCGCGGGCTTGCCGTCGGGATTGCCGGAGGTCTCCCAGTAGATCTGTTGTCCGTCACCGACATCGAGATGGCCGGCGGCGTACGGTTCGACCGGCGGATAGAGATCGCGCATGGTCACACCATAGGGTGCGGAATGCGCGATCGGAGTCGGAGGGCGCCGGTCGATCAGTAGGAGTGCTCGAGACCCGGGAACACGCCGCGTCGGACCTCGTCGGCGTACTGCACTGCGGCATTGCGGAGCTCGGAGCCGACGTCACCGAAACGCTTCACGAACTTCGCGGTCTTGCCGTCGGTCATTCCGGCCATGTCCTGCCAGACGAGAACCTGGGCGTCGGTCTCGTTGCCCGCGCCGATGCCGACCGTCGGGATGGTGAGCTTGCGGGTGATTTGGCCTGCGAGGTCGGCCGGGACCATCTCCATCACGACGGCGAAGGCGCCGGCCTCCTGCACGGCGATCGCGTCGGCGATGAGTTGGTCACCCCCGTCACCGCGACCCTGGACCCGGAAGCCGCCGAGGCCGTTGACACTCTGCGGGGTGAAGCCGATGTGTGCCATCACCGGGATGCCTGCGGCAGTGAGTGCGGCGATCTGCGGTGCGACACGTTCGCCGCCTTCGAGTTTGACTGCGTGAGCGCCGGACTCCTTGAAGATGCGGACCGCGGACTCGAGGGCCTGCTGCGGTCCGGCCTCGTAGCTGCCGAAGGTGAGGTCGGCGACGACGAGGGCGTGGGGCGCGCCGCGCACCACGGCACGCATCAGGGGGATGAGTTCGTCGAGTGTGCAGGGGATGGTGGTGTCGTAGCCGAGCACCACGTTGGCGGCGGAGTCGCCGACGAGCAGTACGGGGATCTCGGCGTCGTCGAAGATGCGTGCCGAGGAATAGTCGTAGGCGGTGAGCATCGACCACTTCTCGCCTTCGGCTTTCATCTGGGCGAGATGCTGGATGCGGGTCTTGCGGCGACGAGCGGGAGTGGTGCCAGAAGTGGTGGGAGCAGCACCATAGACCGAAGTTTCGGACATCGTTGTCTCTTTCTGCCTCGAGTCCCGCATGGCGGGTACCCGGGTTGATCACGGACTCCTCTAGTCTCCCATCGGGGACACGACGCAGAACCCGCGATGGCTATGGCGTTGGTCACAATGACCGGTTGCGGTCCTCGCGTGGGTGTGGGTGCGCCGCGGGTGTCGCTGCAGGTTGCGTCTCATATTCGGGCTCCCCAGTTCCGCATGGTGGGATGGGCTCGACAAAACGGCAGGACATCGAGTTCGAATTGTGCGTGTAACACAGATTTAACAGGCTACTTCTAATGTCGGCGACCATGGATCGCCAAAAGGAATTCGTGCTCCGGACCCTCGAAGAGCGCGACATCCGATTCGTAAGGCTGTGGTTCACCGACGTCCTCGGCTATCTCAAGTCGGTGGCGATCGCTCCGGCAGAACTCGAGGGTGCGTTCGCCGAGGGGATCGGCTTCGACGGTTCCGCGATCGAGGGATTCTCCCGGGTGTCGGAGGCCGACACCGTTGCCAAACCGGATCCGTCGACGTTCCAGATCCTTCCGTGGACCACCTCGAGCGGTCGGCATCACTCGGCACGCATGTTCTGTGACATCGCGATGCCCGACGGCACTCCGAGCTGGGCCGACTCGCGTCATGTGTTGCGACGCCAGCTGAACAAGGCCGCCGACTTGGGCTTCAGCTGTTACGTCCACCCGGAGATCGAGTTCTTCCTCCTCAAGGAAGCACCGCTCGACGGCAGTGTGCCGGTCCCGGCCGACTCGGGCGGCTACTTCGACCAGGCCGTCCACGACGCCGCGCCCAACTTCCGTCGCCACGCGATCGAGGCACTGGAGTCGATGGGCATTTCCGTCGAGTTCTCCCATCACGAGGGTGCGCCGGGGCAGCAGGAGATCGATCTGCGTTATGCCGACGCGCTGTCGATGGCCGACAACGTGATGACCTTCCGCTATGTCATCAAGGAGGTCGCGATCGGGGAGGGCACCTGGGCCACGTTCATGCCCAAGCCGTTCAGCGAGCACCCCGGTTCGGCGATGCACACGCACATGAGCCTGTTCGAGGGCGACATCAATGCTTTCCACAACCCGGACGACCCGATGCAGTTGTCGGACACTGGGAAGAAGTTCATCGCCGGCATCCTGCATCACGCCGCCGAGATCAGCGCCGTCACCAACCAGTGGGTCAACAGCTACAAGCGACTCATCCACGGTGGCGAGGCCCCGACCGCGGCGACGTGGGGTGGTGCCAACCGGTCGGCACTCATCCGCTTGCCGCTCTACACGCCCAACAAGGCGTCGTCGCGTCGGGTCGAGGTCCGCAGCCCAGATTCGGCTTGCAACCCGTACCTGACCTTCGCGGTTCTGCTGGCGGCCGGTCTCAAGGGCATCAGCGAGGACTACGAACTGCCCGACGAGGCCGAGGACGACGTGTGGGCGTTGACCCCGGCGGAGCGTCGGGCGATGGGCTACAAGGAATTGCCCGGCAGCCTGGCCGAGGCTCTGCACCAGATGGAGAACTCCGAACTGGTGGCCGAGGCGCTCGGGGAGCACGTCTTCGACTACTTCCTGCGCAACAAGTGGACCGAGTGGACCAACTATCGCAGCCTGGTCACCCCGTTCGAGTTGAAGAGCTACCTGCCCCTGTAGTCGTCTGTAGCCGTTCATCGTGGCACCCGCCTGTGATGTCCGATCTCGGGTCGCTACGGTTTGTGGTGTGACTTACCGTTCTGGCGCGAACCCCTCGGGTTCGAGCGTTCCCGGGACACGACCGCCCGGACGGAGTGCGTTGCCCAGCTCCGGTCGTCTCGGTCTGCTGGACAAGGGCGCCGCCGACGACCTGGCCGGATTGGGTTGGAACGACAGTGCTTCGGTAGATGTTCTGTGGTCGCTGTCGCGCGCACCCGACGCCGACCTCGCTTTGAGGACGCTGACCCGCCTGCGGGCGACTGTCGGCGACGAGTGGCCGGCGCTCGACGAGGCGATCCGCAGCAACAAGGGTTTCCGTGGTCGCCTGTTCGCGCTGATCGGGTCGTCGGACGCGCTCGCCGATCATCTGGTCGCCGAACCCGACAGCTGGCACCTCCTACTCGCCGACGAACTGCCGGACCGGGCCGAGGTGGACCGCCTGATGCTCGCTGCGGTTGACGCGACACCCGAGCCCGGGGAGATCGAGAAGGGCAACCGGGTCTACCGGGCGGGGTTCGCCGGGCCGAAGTCGGTGGTCGCGTTGCGGCTCGCCTATCGCAATCTCGTGATGCAACTCGCGGCGCACGACGTGGCGTCCACCGTCGAGGATCTGCCGGTGATGTGGTTCCCCGAAGTGGGCGCCTACCTGGCCGATCTGGCCGACGCGGCGCTGACCGCCGCACTGGCGGTGGCCTACCGCGAGGTGTACGGCGACAAGCCGATCGGCGTGCGGCTGGCCGTGATCGCCATGGGCAAATGCGGTGCGCGTGAACTGAACTACGTCAGCGACGTGGACGTCATCTTCGTCAGTGACCCCGCCGACGGCACGGCCGCCCGGATCGCGGGCGAGATGATGCGCGTCGGCTCGCTGGCCTTCTTCGAGGTCGACGCTGCACTTCGACCGGAGGGCAAGGCCGGTGCCCTCACCAGGACCCTCGACTCCCACGTCGCCTACTACAACCGGTGGGCCAAGACCTGGGAATTCCAGGCGCTGTTGAAGTCCCGCGCGATGACCGGCGACATGGAACTCGCCAACGACTACATCGCCGCGGTCAAACCGATGGTGTGGCGGGCGGCCGACCGAGAGGACTTCGTGCCCGAGGTGCAGGCGATGCGGCGGCGCGTCGAGTCCCTCGTCCCGGAGGATCTGCGCGCCCGCAACCTCAAGCTGGGCAGCGGCAGCCTTCGCGACGTCGAATTCGCGGTCCAGCTGCTGCAGATGGTGCACGGACGAGTCGACGAGGACCTGCGGGTGATGGCGACCGTCGACGCGCTCGCCGCGCTCACCTCGGGTGGTTATGTCGGGCGCGACGACGGCGCGAATCTCAGTGCGTCGTACCAATTCTTACGGCTGCTCGAGCATCGGCTGCAGTTGCAGAAGATGTCGCGCACCCACCTCCTGCCGGAGTTCGACGACGACGAGAACATGCGCTGGCTCGCGCGCGCCGCCCACATTCGACGCGAAGGTGACCTCGACGCGACCGGCGTGCTGCGCGAGCAGATCCGGCATCAGAGTCTCCGGGTGCGCCGACTCCACGAAAAGCTGTTCTACCGACCGCTGTTGGAAGCCGTCACCCAGTTCAAGACCGAGGAACTGACACTGTCGGACGCGTCGGCCGAGCGGCGCCTCGCGGCCTTGGGCTACGCGAAGCCCGACCGCGCGATGAGTCACATCCGGGCCCTGTCCAACGCGCCCGGCCGCCGCGGTCAGATCCAGCTCCTGATCCTGCCGCAGCTGCTCGAAACAATCAGCCGGACACCCGATCCCGACGCCGGTCTGCTCAATTACCGGCGACTGTGCGACGTCATGGACGATGCCGACTGGTTTCTCCGTCTCCTGCGCGACGACGGGGTGGTGGCCCAGCGGCTGATGAAGGTGCTCGGGACATCGGAGTTCATCGCGAACATGCTGATGCGTTCGCCCGAGGTGATCCACCTGTACTCGGACGGACCCGACGGACCCAAGCTGTGCGAGGTTCGGCCACAGGACGTGGCCAAGGGACTCATCGCCTCGACGGTGCGTCAGCCCGACCTGAAACGTTCTGTGGCGGCGGCACGTTCGCACCGGCGGGCCGAGTTGGTGCGGGTCGCGTCGGCGGACGTGCTGGGTCTGATGGATGTCCCGGCCGTGTGTGCCGCGTTGTCGAGTGTGTGGGCGGCCGTGCTCAACGCGGCACTCACGGTGGTCATCAACGACTCCGAGAAGCAACGCGGGGAACCCGCACCGGCCCGGATCGCAGTCATCGGGATGGGCCGCCTCGGTGGTGGCGAACTGGGCTACGGATCGGACGCCGACGTCCTGTTCGTCTGCCAGCCCAACCCCGGTGCCGACGAAGCCGCGGCCGTGCGATGGTCGCAGACGATCGCCGAGCACGTCCGGACGATGCTGGGTTCGCCCAGCGACGACCCGCCGCTCGAGGTCGACACCGGACTGCGGCCGGAAGGTCGCAACGGTCCGGTCGTTCGCACCCTGGCGGCGTATGCGGCCTACTACGACCAGTGGGCGCAGCCATGGGAGATCCAGGCGCTGCTGCGTGCGCATCAGGTGGCCGGCGACGACGATCTCGGCGTCGACTTCCTGCACATGGCCGATCGCATTCGCTATCCCGCCGGCGGGGTGTCGAGCGCGGCGGTCAAGGAGATTCGCCGCATCAAGGCGCGCGTCGACGCCGAGCGGCTGCCGCGCGGTGCCGACCCGGCGACGCACACCAAACTCGGTCGCGGCGGCCTCGCTGACATCGAGTGGACCGTCCAACTCCTGCAACTGCGGTATGCGCACCGCTACCGCACGCTGCACAACACCTCGACGTTGCAGTCGCTGGACGCGATCGGCGGTGCAGAACTGCTGGCCGAGACCGACGTCGCGCTGCTGAAGAACGCGTGGATCACCGCGACCAAGGCACGTAACGCGCTGGTCCTGGTGCGGGGCAAACCCGTCGACCAATTGCCGGGACCGGGGCGAGCGTTGCGGCAGATCGCGTATGCGGCCGGGTGGCCGCAAGACCAGGCCGCAGAGTTCCTGGAGAACTACCTACGCGTCACCCGCCGCGCAAAGGCCGTGGTGCTCAGGGTTTTCGGGGCTTGATGCGCAAGTACATCGCCGCGGCCCTGCTGGTGGTCGGCTGGGTGTTGCTCGCCGTGGTCTGCGTCGCGGTCTGGTTGCACTACTACCCGGTGCGCAGCGGGTTCACCATCCGGATGACCAGCCGCGTGCCGTTGGCGGTGGTGCCGGCGGCCGGTGCACTACTCATCTTCGTACTGCTGCGGCGCTGGTTCATGCTCGGGTTCGCGGTGATCGCGACGGTCGCCCTGGTCTGGACCCAGTTGCCCCTGTGGATCGGGGAGAATCCGCCGCCGGGCGAACGGTTCACCGTGGTGACCGCGAATCTGCGTCTGGGACAGGCGGATCTCGACACGCTGGCCGATCTGGTGGAGCGGTCCGACGCCGATCTGTTGTCGATGCAGGAGGTGACGCCGGAGGCGCTCGCGCGGATTCGCACGAGTTCGATCGCGCGGGAACTGCCGCACGAGTTCGCGATTCCGGTGCCGCAGTCGGGCGGAACCGCGCTGTTCAGCAAGCGGCCGCTCGTCGATCCCGCGCCGGTTCCGAACACCGCCGACCGAAACCTCAGCGCGCGGACCGACCTTCCCGGTGCTCCCGGTGCGCGGGTGCTGGCAATCCACCCGAGGGCTCCGCTCGGCGGTCAGATCGACAGTTGGCAGCGTGACCTCTCGACGATCGGGGCCTATTTGCGGGCCCTGCCCGACGAGCGGGTGGTCGCGGCCGGCGATTTCAACTCGACGTGGGACAGCCCGCGGTTCCGTGACCTGCTCACCGAGGGCTACGCCGATTCCGTGGAACAGGTCGGTGGCGGCTTCCTACCGACGTTCCCGGCCAATCGCGGAGTGCACCCGTGGATCACCCTCGATCATGTGGTCACGCGCGGTTTTGCTGCGGCGAGTGTGAACACCTACGACATCCCGGGTTCCGATCATCGTGCCGTGGTGGTATCACTGGTGGCATCATGACGACTTCGCCGGACACCGCATCCCCTGTTGCCGACAGCCGGCCCATCTCGGCGCGGCTGCGTGCGGCCACCGCCGTCGCACACGAGCGCGCCGAGAGCGCGACCTTTGTCGACGACCTGATGTCCGGCCGCCTCGACGCCGGCCAGTACACCAGCCTTGCCGCGCAGCTGTACTTCGTCTACCGCGCCCTCGAACAGGTCGGTGACGACTTGTCCGACGACCCGGTGGCGGCGGCGGTGCTCGACGACAAGCTGCGTCGGCTGCCACGGCTGCACGCCGATCTCGTGTCGCTCGGGATCGATCCGGCCGGCATCACGCCACTGCCGGCGGTCGCCCGGTACGTCGAGGCGATCGAGGCCACGCGCGACGACGCGGCGCGCTACGTCGCCCACCACTACACCCGCTACCTCGGCGACCTGTCCGGCGGTCAGGTCGTCGCGCATCGCATGCGTCAGCACTACGGCCTCGACGACACAGCGCTGTCGTTCTACGCCTTCGATGGCATCGACAAACTCAAGCGCTACAAGGACTCCTACCGCGACCGGCTCGACGCGTTGCCGCTCGACGACGCCGCCGTCGAGCGCCTCGTGGAGGAAGCGATCTCCGCCTTCGGTCACAACCAGGCGATGTTCGGCGACCTCGACCACGACCGCGCCGCCTGAGTCTCCCCGCGCCCGCCACTACGCTGCCTGAGCCCCCTCCGCTGGAGGGGGGCTTTCGGTTTCACCCTCAGCCGGCGGTCTGCTCCTTCTCCTCGCGGGCGTGCTTGACGCCGGCCTTCGCCAGCAGGAACGGCAGGAGCATGGTGGCGATCGCGGTGACCAGCCACACGATCACGGTGCCCGCGATCCAGGTCGACGCCCCGGTGATGTCGAGGCCGTCGCCGACGAAGTAGGCGATCAGCAGTGCGACGAATGTCGAGACGAGTCCGACCCCGCCGACGAAGGCCTCCGCGTTGTTGCGCACGACCTTGAAGATGAACGGACCGAGGATGAGTTGTGCGGCCGAGAACACGACGACTGCGACCAGGAAGCCACCGGCGTGCAGGTGGAAATCATCGAGTACGGCCGACGCGACGAGTAGGCCTATCGCCGCCGAGACGAGGTAGACGACAGTGCGGATGATGAGTCGGATCATGTACTCATCGTAGGGGTTTGCCGACACCGCAGTGGCTGATCTCCGTACTGCGTGACCGGGTCGTGTCAGTGGTCGAGCAGCGCGGAGAGGCCGTCGACGATCACCGACAATCCGAAGTCCAACTGCTCGGTGAAGAAGTCGGTCTCCTCGTCGCTTGTTATATCGCCGTCCGGCATGTCGGCGAGGGCGGCGGATATGCCCGGGTGGGTGTTGGGGGTTGTCAGGGTGAGGAGCATCGACTCGTAGGGCGGACCGTCGGGGATCGTACCCAGCATCCCCATCTGGCTGGACTGCCGCACGTGCTGGCGGACGAATCCGTCGACGAGTAGCAGCGCGTTCATCTTCTGTTGGCCGCGCAGTGCCGTTCCGTCGAATGTCCGCACGCCGGTGTCGGTCCAGGACAAGGCATTCGGGCCCAAGGGTGGTCGGGGGAGCGGGATCGCGGCGAGCCAGGGGCGTTGTCGCATCCGCTCGGTCACGGCATGCGCCCACGCGGTGATCCGGCCCTGCCAGGTCGCCTCGTCGAGAACGGCCCGGTCTGCGCGGCCGTATGCCTCGTCGACCATCGCGTCGATGATGTCGTCCTTGCTCTCGACGTAGCGGTAGAGCGACATGGTGGTCATACCCAGCGACTGGGCAATCGCCTTCATGGACACCGATTCCCAGCCGCGTTCGTCGGCGATCGCAACGGCTGCGCGGCCGATCTCCCGGATGGACAGGGTTGGTTTGGGCCCGCGGCGCGGTGTGTCGTCGGCTCGGCCCCACAACGCCGCCAGGTACCGAGGTAGCGGGGGGTGTGCGTCTGACGGCGTGGGATCGGTCGGTCGGGGGCTCATGGGCGACATCCTACTTACTGCTTGCGGTGTAAACAGATAGGTTCTAGCATCTGCGTATGCAATAAACAGTCTACTACGTACACAGATGAGGAGTTTGTCATGACCACACGTTCTCCCTGGTGGGGTCTCAGCGCCCTGTGTCTTCCGATGCTCATCGTGTCGATGGACGTCTCGGTGCTGTTCTTCGCGGTTCCCTACATCGCGGCCGACCTCGACCCCACGGCCGACCAGCAGCTCTGGATCTTCGACGTCTACGGATTCGTGCTGGCCGGTCTGTTGCTTACGATGGGTTCGGTGGCCGACCGCATCGGCCACCGAAAGTTACTGATGATCGGCGCCGCGGGATTCGGCGCCGCTTCGGCACTGGCGGCCTTCGCGACGAGCGCGGAGATGCTGATCGGCGCCCGGGCCCTGCTGGCGATCGCCGGGGCGACCCTGATGCCCTCGACGCTGGCGATGATCCGACATCTCTTCGATGATCCTGACGAGCGCCGTAAGGCTATTGCCACGTGGAATGCGGTCCTCGCCGGTGGTGTCGCCCTCGGCCCGATCATCAGCGGCGTGCTGCTCGAACACTTCTGGTGGGGGTCGGTGTTTCTCATCAACATCCCCGTCATGGCGTTGCTTCTCGTCGTGGCGCCGGCGTTGCTGCCCGGGCACACGGCCGTACCAGGCCGACGAGTCGACCTGGTGAGCGCTCTGCTGGCGCTGGCCGCAATCCTGCCGGTGGTCGATGCGATCAAATCGGTTGCCGCGCAGGGATGGTCGGCGTCTCGGCTGATCACGCTCGGTGTCGGCGTCGCGGTCGGCGCGGTATTCGTGTGGCGGCAGCGACGATTGGCGGATCCACTCGTCGACGTTGTTCTGTTGGGGGAGCGCCGGTTTGCGACATCGATGACCGTGAATCTCGTGTGTATGTTCGCGATGCTCGGGAACTCGATCCTGATGACCCAGTATCTGCAGTCGGTGCTCGGCTATTCGCCGTTGCGCGCGGCGTTGTGGAGCCTTGCACCCACGGTGGTGGTGGGCGCGACCGCCCCGTTGGCAGCGGTCGTCGCCAACCGGATCGGTCGTCCGGCCGTGATCGTCACCGGACTACTCGTCGGCGCGTCCGGTTTCGTGGTGCTCGCCGCCATGACGGGCACCGACACACTGCTGCCGGTACTGGCCGGCGCCACGTTGCTGGCTGCCGGAGTGGTCGCGGCAACGTCGATGATCGCCGACTACGTGGTGGGCGTTGCACCCGCCGAGCGGGCCGGCGCCACGTCGGGATTGCTGGAGACCACCAGCGAACTCGGCGGAGCACTCGGCATCGCGGTGCTCGGCAGCATCGTCAATGTGGTGTTCCGGATGGATATCGCCAGTCGGTTCGGGGATGGGGGGCCCGGGACGTTGGCCGGTGCGCTCGCGACCGCGCAACGCCTCCCGATCGAGCGCGCCGATGCGCTCGTCGACGCGGCTCGCAGCGCCTTCGTCGACGGGTTGAGTGCCGCCGCTTGGGCCGGCGCCGCCGTCCTCACGTTCACTGCGATGGTCGCGCTTTGGGGTCTGCGTTCATCGCGGGACCGCGTGCCGGAAAATGATGACGACCTCGCCGTCGGTGGCGACCGTAGCCGGGCGGCGGAGTTCCAGTGACACAACGAGCGCGCCGGCGGTTGTCTTGGTGACGACCGCCGGCGCGCTCGGTGACGTCTGTCAGACGACCTCGACCTTGGAGCCGCGGTGCAGGAGCACCTCGGTTGCGGCGTCGGCGGCGGCTACGAGTTCGACGAGGAACTGATCGTCGTCGCGGCGGGTGGTCGTGCGGACGACCCTGTCGGCACCATCGATGCTGATCCGGTCGCCGGGGGCTAGGTCTTCGACGTATCTCGTGCGGGTCATGTCAAATACGGTAAAACGCCTGGTTGTGAGTCGGCAGGGTATTAAGTCCATTTCGTGTTCGAGATCACGTTGTGACGTGCGTTTCGCCCATGCGGTGGTGTCGGATCCGCCGTCAACCCTGCACGTTGCGTGTGCATGTCGAGACGAGGACCTTCGGCGAGCCGCCCTTGACGTACGAGATGGCCGTGCTGATCGCGCCCTGTCGGGTGGGCGCCCAGCCCCAGCCCCAGTACGAGTTCTCCTGTGACTGTGCGAGTGCCCCGCATGCGTTGCGGAACTCGACGACGGTCGCGCAGGTCGACACGACGCAGTACTTGAGCGCAGCGATGTTCGCTTGACGTTGCGATGCGGCGTCGACGGCGTACCCCCAGTGGCCGGTGTCGCGCGAGATCGCGATGGCGCCGTAGTAGTTCACGGGAACCGGAGTCGTTGTGGTCGTCGTCGTTGTTGTGGTGGTTGTCGTTGTGGTGGTGGTGTCGGGCGACGTGGTCATGCTGGCCCGCGACGACGAGACCGCCGCGGCCGCATGTGTCGAGTTGTCGTCGTCGCTTCGATTCATCAGAATGCCCGCGACCACAGCGATGACGATGACGACCACGGTGGCGATGGCGATCCCGCCGACGATGAGCGCGGTCGATCCGCTCTTCTTGGGCGGCCCACTCTGGGGAGCGACCGGCCAGGCCGGTCCGCTGGGCGGCCACCCAGGTCCACTCGGTGGCTGGTTCGGCGGGCCGTACGCACCGTAGGGGTTTACGCCCGGGAACTGCTGTGTGTGATGCGGCGGATTCTGATGCTGCGGGTTTTGATGCTGTGGGTTTTGATGCTGTGGTTTCTGATGCTGTGGGTTCTGATGCTGGGCCGGGCGACCCTGATTCGGCGGAACACCACCCACGGGCCACTGCGCCGTCGGGTCGTAGGCACCGGGTGCACCGGGCTGTCGGCCGTGCGGATTGCGTGGGTCGTACGGGTTGGTCACCGGGTGAGTGTGCCACGTCGGGTTTCTCGGGCACATGTCGAGTGGCCCCGGCGAATCCCCCCGCAAATGACAAGTCCACCCGCCCGGCGGACCGGATGGGTGGACTTGTCAGAAGAGACGATCAGACGTCGCCTCGTCGGAGACGATCAGACGTCGCCTCGTCGGAGACGATCAGACGTCGCCTCGTCGGAGACGATCAGACGTCGTAGTACAGAGCGAACTCGTACGGGTGCGGACGGATCTGCACCGGCTCGATCTCGTTCTCACGCTTCAGCGCGATCCAGGTCTCGATGAGGTCCTCGGTGAACACGCCACCGGCGGTGAGGTATTCGTGGTCCTCTTCGAGCTTGTCGATGACCGCGGCGAGCGACGTCGGGGCCTGCGGGATGCCCTTGGCCTCCTCCGGCGGGAGCTCGTAGAGGTCCTTGTCGACGGGCTCGTGCGGCTCGATCTTGTTCTTGATGCCGTCGAGGCCGGCCATCATCATGGCCGCGAACGCGAGGTACGGGTTGCCCGAGCTGTCCGGGCAACGGAACTCGAGGCGCTTGGCCTTCGGGTTGTTGCCGGTGATCGGGATACGCACGCAGGCGGACCGGTTGCGCTGGCTGTAGACCAGGTTGATCGGGGCCTCGTAGCCGGGCACCAGGCGCTTGTAGGAGTTGATCGTCGGGTTGGTGAACGCCAGCAGCGACGGCGCGTGGTGCAAGATGCCGCCGATGTAGTAGCGCGCCAGATCCGACAGACCCGCGTAGCCGGCCTCGTCGTGGAACAGCGGCTTGCCGTCCTTCCACAGCGACTGGTGGGCGTGCATACCCGAGCCGTTGTCACCGAAGAGTGGCTTCGGCATGAAGGTGACGGTCTTACCGTTCTGGAAGGCGGTGTTCTTGATGATGTACTTGAACAGCAGCACATCGTCGGCTGCGTGGAGCAGCGTGTTGAACTTGTAGTTGATCTCCGCCTGGCCGCCGGTGCCGACTTCGTGGTGGCCACGCTCGAGGATGAAGCCCGCGTTCTGCAGGTTGGTCGACATCTCGTCACGCAGATCCACGTAGTGGTCGTACGGTGCGACGGGGAAGTAGCCGCCCTTGGGGCGGACCTTGTAGCCGAGGTTCGGGCTGCCGTCCGGGTCGGTCGGGGACGCGGTGTTCCACCAGCCCGACTCCGACTCGATCTCGTAGAAGGTGCCGTTCATCTCGGAGCCGAAGGACACCGAGTCGAAGATGTAGAACTCGGCCTCGGCGCCGAAGAAGCAGGTGTCGGCGATTCCGGTGGAGGCGAGGTAGTCCTCGGCCTTGCGGGCCACGTTGCGCGGGTCACGGCTGTAGGCCTCGCGGGTGAACGGGTCGTGGACGAAGAAGCTGATGTTCATCGTCTTGGCCTTGCGGAAGGGATCGATCCGCGCGGTTGCCGGGTCGGGCAGCAGCATCATGTCCGACTCGTCGATCGACTGGAAGCCGCGGACGGACGAGCCGTCGAAGGCGAGCCCTTCTTCGAAGACGTCCTCGTTGAATGCCGACGCCGGGATCGAGAAGTGCTGCATGACACCGGGCAGATCGCAGAAACGGATGTCGACGTACTCGACACCTTCCTTCTTGATGCCCTCGAGTAGTTCTTCTTTACTGCTGTACACCGTGCGGTGACTCCTTCGTGATCGGGTGGTCAGTGGTGCTGACACGCCTCATCCGCCACCGAGACACAGCAGCGGATCTCAGCCTGAACCGTATGGAGGCGACGTTGCCCATGGGTCAAGGGAGTGTTTCTCCTGTGTTACGTGGACGGTCTGTTTGACGCACTACAACGCTAGCCGTCGTGCGGTCCAACCCTATGCCTTCCGATCCCCGCGTCCGGCGTGAACCTCGCTTTCGGAGCGGGATTACCATGGTGAACAGTTGGCGGTGAACAGTCGGCGAAGGAGATTGCAGTGGGACGGACCACCGGATCGTGGTTGTCGGGACCTCAGATCGGCCCCGCCGCCGGTGTCGACAACGAGTACCGCGGACAAGATCTCGGGCTGCCCGAAACGGGTCCCGGGTCATTGGCGAGCGGCTGGCCGCGCGTGGCGGCACTGCTCGTGGACTGGCTGTTGGCCGGCGGCATCTCGTTGCTGTTCGTGCGATTCGGCTCGCCCAACATGGGCACCGCGATCCTCGGCGTGTGGTTCGTGATCGGCGTACTCGCCGTGACGCTCTTCGGTTTCACCCCGGGCCAGTTCGCGATCGGACTGCGGGTGGCCCGTGTCGACCACGGACCGGAGCGCGCGTCGGCGGAGGCGGCCGGCGAGGCGCAGCCAGCGGCGGTCGGAATCATCCGGGCGGTCGCTCGACAGCTGCTCATCGTGTTCCTGGTGCCCGCACTCATCAACGACTACAACGGACGCGCCCTGCACGACCGGGCCACCGGCACCGCGATGGTGCGCACTCGCTGATCTGATCCGACGAGCACAGCTATTGTCCTCCTGAACTGCGGAAATCTGTGCGTGGGAGCCCTGCAGAGTGCACCTGTCGGGCTGGGGCGTACAGACATCCGACGGGTGGCGGCATCATCCCTTGGCCTGACCGGGTCGCCGCTGGAGTTGGCATCTGAAACGGTCGCCGTGACGTGCCTGGGAGGGCAACCTTGCATCGGTGGCACCTGAGGAGGACCGCTTCAGACGGCGCGGCTCTTCCCATCTTCACGATCGCCGACGACGTCGGCGGGTGGGTCGCTGACTCGAAGAGTTTGGGTGACCAGCCTTCCGACCTGGGGAAACACGATGGCGTCCTGCCCGAAAAATCTAGGGGAAGAAGTTTCTTCCCCGAGGTTCACAGTCGTCCCCCACAAATTTCTGGGGGAGGACACCAAGGGTCGGGGACGAAGTTTCTTCCCCGACTTTTTGTGGGCGCATGTTCCTGGCGTCGCCGTCGGAGGAACGCGGCGACCGGCGATCGGTGACTGAGATCGGGCCCGTCAGCGTCCGCTTCCGGGATATACCCGGAGGACCACCGTCAGGGGCCCGATCCTGGCCACCGGCCCAACCGCCAACCCTTCCCGCCTCCACGCGAGTTGGTCGCCGACTCGTCAGGTTGGCCTGCTCGATCAGACCAGGCGCGGGAGGCGGTCAGCTCCGGCGACGCGCGGTGCGCTGCATGCTGCGCATCTTCGCATTCGCCGGGAGCGGGCCCTTCGGCATGCCGGGGCCGGGTGCCTTGGAGCCGAGAGCAGACAGTCGTCCCTCGAGGGTGTCCATCCGCTTGCCGTCGATGTTCTTGGGCAGCTTGTTGATGTGGCGTTCGAGCTTGGAGAGCGGCACCTGCCCGTCGTCGTTGCCGACGACGATCTCGTAGATCGGGGTGTCGCCGACCACGCGCGCAGCCTTCTTCTTCTCCTGCGCGAGAAGGGACTTGACGCGGGCGGGGGAGCCCTCGGCGACGAGGATCACGCCCGGCTTGCCGATGACGCGGTGCACGGCGTCGAGGTGGGAGGTCCCGGAGACCGCCTGCTGAACACGCCACTGACCGCGCATGTTGCCCAACGCCCACCCCGCGGCACCGGGCTGGCCCTCGGCCTTGGAGTAGACGCTGCGCTGCACTCGGCGGCCGAACAGGATGAACGCGGCCAGCAGACCGAGCACCACGCCCAGCGGCACGAACAGCCATACGGTCCCGAAGACGAAGCCCAGCGCCACGAACACTGCGACGATCAGCACGAACAGACCGATCATGTACGGCAGAAGGCGCTTGTCCTCCTTGCGCTGCATCTGGAACGCCTGCCACAGCTGCTGGCGCCGTTCCTTCGATGCCTTCTTGCGGGCCTGTTTGGCCGCGGCCTTTGCCTCTTTGTCCTTGGACTGCGCCTTTGCCATGCACTCCAGCTTACGTCCGGCCGCCACCCCGGTCGGACACAGGTTGGACCTTCCCGCCGGCTGAGGTCAGCGAGCCAGCCGCGCCATCAGGCTCGAGGCCTCTTGGCTGGCCGAACCCTCCTCGGCGAGATGTGCCATCGCCGGTGCGAGGGGCCGTCCGTGGCGGGCCATGGCCTGTGCGTAGAGGCGGCCCGCGCGATACGACGAGCGAACCAGCGGACCGGCCATCACGCCGGCGAACCCGATCTCGGTCGCGAACTCGGAGTGATCGACGAACTCCTCCGGCTTCACCCAACGTTCCACCGGATGGTGACGCGCCGACGGCCGCAGGTACTGGGTGATGGTGAGGATGTCGCAGCCCGCCTCGTGCAGGTCGATGATGGCCGACTGCACCTCACGCGGCGTCTCGCCCATGCCCAGGATCAGGTTGGACTTGGTCACGAGGCCGAAGTCGCGGGCGGCGGTGATGACCTCCAGCGAACGCTCGTAGCGGAACGCCGGCCGGATGCGCTTGAAGATACGCGGCACGGTTTCGAGGTTGTGCGCGAGCACCTCGGGGCGGGCGTCGAAGACCTCGTCGAGCAGGTCGGGCTTGGCGTGGAAGTCGGGGATCAGGTTCTCCACACCGGTGCCGGGGTTCAGCCGATGGATCGCGCGCACGGTCTCGGCGTAGAGCCAGGCGCCCTCGTCGGGGAGGTCGTCGCGGGCGACGCCGGTGATCGTCGAATAGCGCAGTCCCATGGCCTGCACGCTCTCCGCGACGCGGCGCGGTTCGTCACGATCGAGCGGTGCCGGCTTTCCGGTGTCGATCTGGCAGAAGTCGCAGCGTCGAGTGCACTGTTCGCCGCCGATGAGGAAGGTGGCCTCGCGGTCTTCCCAGCATTCGTAGATGTTGGGGCAGCCGGCTTCCTCGCACACGGTGTGCAGGCCTTCGCGTTTGACCAGGCCCTTGAGTTCGGTGAACTCCGGTCCCATCGTCGCGCGGGTGCGAATCCACTCGGGTTTGCGTTCGATGGGCGTCTGCGCGTTGCGGACCTCGAGGCGCAGGAGCTTGCGGCCGTCAGGGGCTGTGGGGGACGCGGTCACCGTGCCGATCCTACGCTCGTGTGGGTCACCGCATCGGGTGCGGAGTTCTCGGGGAGCGTGCCGTCGAGGGCGGCGCTCACCGCCTCGGCGACGACGTCGAGCACGTCGGCGACCGCGACCGTCCGTCCGGTCTCCAGACTCAGCGACGTGACGTCGGCATCGGCGATTCCGCACGGGACGATCGCCTCGAAGGCGCTCATGTCGGGGTTGACGTTGAGTGCAAAGCCATGCAGCGCAACGCCTTTGGCCACCCGGATGCCGATCTGCCCGAGTTTGCGTGCGGGTTGCGCCGGCACCCACACCCCGGACCTGCCGTCGACGCGGCCGGTGCTCACACCCAGCGTCGCGCATACCGCGATCAACGCGGCCTCGAGGCGTCGGACGTAGTCGACGACGTCGAGCGGTTCGCCGAGCTTGACGATGGGGTAGCCCACCAGCTGTCCGGGACCATGCCAGGTGATCCGACCACCGCGGTCGACGTCGATCACGAGTGAACCGTCGGAGGGACGGTCGGCCTCCTCGGTGCGTTTGCCCGCGGTGTAGGTCGACGGATGCTCGAGCAGCAGCAGGACATCGTGATCGAGCGCACCGCTCGCGCGCTCGTCGGCGAGGCGATGCTGGAGCTCGTAGGTGTCGCGGTAGTCGACCGTGCCGAGATACCGGACCTCGATGGGTGCGGCGTCGGCGCGCACCGACCGTCGGCTCCCGGTCACCGCGCTGGTGGTCACGCGGTCAGGCACGGGTGTACTCCAGTGCCGTGTCGATGTCGGGGTGGTCGAAGGTGAAGTCGTTGTCGGTGAGCACAGCCGGTACAACGCGCTGACTGATCAGAATCATTTCCTCGGCCATCTCACCACCGGCGACGCGGGCCAGGAAACCGGGCACCGGCAGGATCGCGGGCCGGTGCACAGCGTGCCCCAGGGCGGAGACGAAAGTGCCGAACGGCACCGGCTCGGGAGCGCTCAGGTTCACCGGACCGCTGATCGAGGAATCGAGCACGAACTCGATCGCCCGGAGCTCGTCGACCAGGCTGATCCACGAGAAGTACTGCTTGCCGTCGCCGATCGGACCGCCCAATCCCAGCTTGAAGATCGGACGCAGCTTCGCGAGCATGCCGCCCTTCGGGCTGAGCACCGGCGCGGTCCGTAGGAGCACGACTCGGGTGTCGGGTCCCGCGTTCTCGGTCGCCGCGCGTTCCCAGTCGGTCACCAGATCGGCGAGGAATCCTTCTCCGGCCGAATCGGTTTCGGTCGCCTCGTGGCTGCCGGTGTCGCCGTAGAAGCCGGTGGCGCTGGCGCTGACAAAGGTGGGGACACCGGCGTCGCGGACGGCTTCGGCAAGGACTTCGGTCGGCGTGATCCGGGAGTCACGCAGTTCCTGTTTGAACCGTCCGGTCCAGCGCTGGTTGCCGATACCCACGCCACCGAGGCTGACGACCGCGTCGACACCGGCCAGGCTCTCCTCCGGTACCCCGAAAGTCTCTGGTTCCCAGCTGAACTCGTCGTCGGACAGCGCTTCGCGGCGGACCAGACGGACAACCGTGTGGCCCGCCGCGCGCAACGAGGTGACCAGGGCCGAACCGATCAGCCCTTGTGAGCCGGCTACGGCTACTCGCATCTACAGCCCGAGGTCGGCGGCGAAGGCCGCACCCTCCAGGCGCTTCTTCACAGTGGTGAGGAAACGACCGGCATCGGCGCCGTCGATGAGTCGGTGGTCGTAGGTGAGCGGCAGGAACGACATCGACCGCACCGCGATCGACTCCGAACCGTCGTCGCCGGTGATCACGACCGGACGCTTGACGATGGCACCAGTGCCGAGCATCGCCGCCTGCGGCGGTACCAGGATCGGGGTGTCGAACAACGCACCCTGGCTGCCGATGTTGGTGATGGTGAACGTGCCACCCGCCAGCTCGTCGGGCTTGAGTCCGCCTGCACCCTTGCGTGCACGGGCCGCGATGTCGGCGATCGCACGCGCCAAGCCGGCGATCGACAGGTCGTCGGCGTTGTGGATGACCGGTGAGAGCAGCCCCTGCTCGGTGTCGACGGCGATGCCGAGATGCACCTTGTCGTAGTAGGTGATCTCCTTCTTGTCCTCGTCGATCGACGCGTTGACGTTGGGGTGCGCCTTCAGTGCCTCGACCACGGCCTTGGCGATGAACGGCAGGAACGTCAGGTTCACACCCTCGGAAGCCTTGAAGGATTCCTTGGCCGCCTTGCGCAGTCCGACGATCTTGGTCATGTCGACCTCGAACACCTGGGTGAGCTGCGCACTGGTCTGTAGCGACTCGCGCGTCTTCTTCGCGGTGATCTGCCGGATGCGGTTGATCTTCTGGGTGGTCCCACGCAGGGCGGCCAGCTCCGGCTTGATCTCCGGTGCCGACGACGTGCCGCCCGATGCCGCGGGGGCGCTCGGAGCCGACGCAGAGGGAGCCGACGCGGCGGGAGCCGGTGCCGACGGAGCAGGCTCGGGTTCGGGAGCCTTCTTGGCCTCGGCGGCGGCGAGGACGTCCTGCTTACGGATTCGACCGCCCACCCCGGTGCCCTTGACCGAGTCGAGATCGATGTCGTTCTCCGCGGCCAGCTTGCGCACCAGCGGTGTCACGTACGGGGTCGATTCGACGGTCGGCGGATCCTCGGAAGTGCTTGCGCTCTCGGCCTTCTCGGCCTTCGCCGGTTCGGGCTCAGGCTCGGGTTCTGGCTCTGGTTCTGGTTCGGGTTCCGGCTCAGGTTCGGCCTCGGCCCCTTCCGGCTCGGGCTCCGGTTCCGGCTCGGACTTGGCCGCCGACGCGTCGCCGATGACCGCGAGCTTGCCGCCGACCTCGACGACGTCGTCCTCTTCGGCGACGATCTCGAGCAGCGTGCCGGCGACCGGGGACGGGATCTCGGTGTCGACCTTGTCGGTGGACACCTCGAGCAGCGGTTCGTCGGCGGCGACCTCGTCGCCTACCGACTTGAGCCAGTTGGTGACGGTGCCCTCGGTGACCGACTCGCCGAGTTCGGGCATCAGCACGTCGGTGCCCTCGCCCGAACTCGAACCGGTGTCGGCCTTCGGTTTGGGAGCAGGCTCGTCGGTGTTGGTGGACGGTGCCTCGGCGGACTTCTCGGCCGGTTCTTCGTCGGATGCGTCCTCGGGCTCTGGTTCCGGCTCGGATTCGGCCTCTGCCGACGAGTCGTCACCGGAGTCGCCTGCCTCATCGCCATCGCCGATCAGCGCGAGCTCTCCGCCGACCTCCACGACGTCGTCCTCGGCGGCGATGATCTTGGTCAGCACGCCCGACGTCGGGGCCGGGATCTCGGTGTCCACCTTGTCCGTGGACACCTCGAGCAACGGCTCATCCGCCTCGACGGTGTCGCCCTCCTCCTTCAGCCACCGGGTCACTGTTCCCTCAGTGACGCTTTCACCGAGGGCGGGCATCTGGACGGAGAAGGCCATCGTTGTTGACTCCTGAACTCGACACGGTTGTCTGTGCTGTTGTGGTGGCCGACGGTGTGTGCGCCGTCGGGACACGGGGCTGGTGGCGGGTCAGCGCTCACCCTCGGCTAACCCTACCCGTCGCGGCCCGCCCTGACTCGGTTCGGCTCGTAATCCCATTCGCGGCGTGACGGTCCCGGCGAGACACCGATGGAACTCGGCCCGCTCGCTTCGCTCCCGGCGCCGGTGGAACTCGGCCCGCTCGCTTCGCTCCCGGCGCCGGTGGAACTCGGCCCGCTCGCTTCGCTCCCGGCGCCGGCGGATTCGGGTGCGGCCGGCGGGCGGGTGCAGTCGCAGGTCAGCCGTTGCTGCTGATGTCCTCGAGGACGGCCGCGATGGTCCGGACCGGCACGCCGGTCCCACCTTTCGGCGTGTAGCCCCAGGGGCCGCCGGTGTTGAATGCGGGGCCGGCGATGTCGATGTGCGCCCACGCCACGTTCTCGGGCACGAACTCCTTGAGGAACAGTCCGGCGGCGAGCATCCCGCCCCATCGGTGCGGGGTGACGTTGGCCAGATCGGCGACGCGGGATTTGAGGTCGCCGCGAAGCTCGGCGGGCAGCGGCATCGCCCACGCGTTCTCGCCGACGTCGGCCGAACGCGCCGCCACCCGGTCGCGGAACTCCTCGGTGCCCATGACACCCGGCGTGCGTGTCCCCAGCGCGACCATTTGCGCGCCGGTCAGGGTTGCGGTGTCGATCAGATAGTCGGGGTCGTCCTCACAGGCGCGCACGATCGCGTCGGCCAGGACGAGACGTCCCTCGGCGTCGGTGTTGAGCACCTCGACCGTCCGCCCGCCGTATTGGGTCAGCACGTCGCCCGGCCGTTGGGCAGTGCCCGACGGCATGTTCTCGGCCATCGGCACGGTCGCCGTGACGGACACGTCGAGGTCGAGTCGGGCGGCGAGGATCGTCGCGGCGATGACCGCGGCCGCTCCGCCCATGTCGGAGGTCATCTGATCCATGTTCGCGGCCGGCTTGATCGAGATGCCGCCGGTGTCGAAGGTGATGCCCTTGCCGACGAGCGCCACCTTCTTGGCCGACTTCTTTCCGGCATGCGTCAATCGCACGAGACGAGGCAGGCGCGAGGAACCCTTGCCGACGCCGATGATCCCGCCGTAACCCTGTGCGTCGAGTTCGGTGTCGTCGAGGATCTCGACGGTGAGACCGGCCTTGGCGCCCAACGTCCGGGCCCGAGCGGCGAACTCTTCGGGATAGAGGTGGCTCGGTGGGGTGTTGACGAAGTCGCGGGCGATGGCGACGCAGTCGGCGATCGTTGCCGCCCGATCGAGTTCTGTCTTGGCTTCTTTCGTCTTGGCGTCGACGATCAGCGTGATCTGTCCCGGCAGGGACTTCTTGGGTTTCGTCTTGTCCGACCGGAATTCGTCGAACCGATAGGCGCCCAGGAAGAGGCCCTCGGCGGCGGCAGGCAGGTTCACCGTCGACAGCGTCGTGGCGGCCGAAGCGACCCCTTCGAGTGACCGGACCGCGACACCCGCCGCCTGGCGGATCTTGTCGGCGGACTCTGCGTCGGCGGTGTCGCCGAGGCCGACCGCGACCACGATGTCGACCGGCAGCGATGCCGGTGCGGCGATCTTGGTGACCTCGCCGTGTGAACCCGTGGCGCCCAGGGCCGTCAGCGCGGCGGAGATCTCGCCGGCCTGTGCATCGTCGAGCAGTTCTTCGGCGATGACCAGCGTGGGTTCGGCGTCGTCCTCGGAAGACGGCGCGCTGATCAGGCCGATGACGAGTGCGGTGTCGTCCTTGGCGATCGAGGTGGACAGGTCCAGTTCGGGGCCGCGGGTGCGGTCGACAGTGTCGTTCTTGCTCACCCGCTCAACTCTGCCACAGGGGTCGGACGCGTGGACGACACCGCAATGTGGCGGGACCGGTTGTCGTCGGGCGATCACTAAGGTGGACGTTTCACGGCCGGGCACAGAAAGCGGGGGACACATGACGGCGACACGAGAACGCGCCAGCAGGCGGCGCCGGTCGACCGTCGCCGTGATTGTCGCCACCCTGTCGGTCGTCGCCGCCGTCGGTGTGATCACGGTCAGCACAGTTGCCGACCGGCTGCCGGGTCTGTCGTCGATCCTGCCGGGGGCGCGTCCCGACTTCCCGGCCATCGATCCGACGCTCTCACCCGTCCGGGCGCGCATCGTCACCGTGGTCGGCGAACAGTACCGCCGCAATCCGGCGGGCACCACGTACTCCGACGGTGTGCGAGAGCCATGGTGCGCCGACTTCGTGAGTTGGACGATGCGCGAAGCCGGTGTGCCGCTGAGTAATCCGAACTCGGGGTCGTGGCGCATCCCAGGTGTCCTGACGCTCACCGCCCATCTGTCCGACACCGGTCGTCTGCGCCCGCCCGGACACCGCCCGACTCCCGGCGACATCGTGCTCTACGACAAGCCGAGCCCGATGGGGCAGCACACCAACATCGTGGTTCGCGTCGACGGCGACGAGATCACCACGGTCGGCGGCAACGAGAGCGGCGGTGTCACGCTGCGCTCGTACCAACTCAGGAGTGATCCGGGTATTCGGGGTTACGGCGTCCCGGGGCGTTAAGTTGAGCACCATGAGTCAACTGCTTGCCGGTCCCATCGCCGATCGTCACGTCGCGCTCGGTGCCACCTTCGCCGAGTTCGGTGGTTGGAACATGCCGGTGTCGTACGCCGGCACGGTCGCCGAACACAACGCGGTGCGGGAGAAGATCGGCGTCTTCGACGTCAGCCATCTCGGCAAGGCGCTGGTCTCCGGACCGGGCGCTGCCGACTTCGTGAACTCGGCGCTGACCAACGACCTGGCCAAGATCGGCCCGGGTAAAGCCCAATACACGCTGTGCTGCAACGAGTCCGGCGGCGTCGTCGATGATCTGATCGCTTACCTCGTATCGGGCGACGAGGTGTTCTTGATCCCCAATGCCGCCAACACGGCGTCCGTCGTCGAACTGCTCCGGGTGGCCGCGCCGCAGGGTGTGGAGATCACCGACCGCCACCGTGAGTTTGCCGTGTTCGCGGTGCAGGGCCCGCGCAGCCCGGAACTGCTGGCGGGACTGGGTCTGCCCGCCGACATGGAGTACATGGCGTTTGTCGACGCCGACCTCAACACCGGCGACGGCAGGTTTCCCGTGCGCGTCTGCCGCACCGGGTACACCGGTGAACGCGGTTACGAGATCCTCCCGCGCTGGGACGACGCCGGACCGGTGTTCGACACCCTGCTCGACGGCGTCCGCGCCCTCGGCGGCCAGGCTGCGGGCCTGGGCGCGCGTGACACGCTGCGCACCGAGATGGGTTACGCCCTGCACGGGCACGAGCTGAGCACGGAGATCACGCCGGTGCAGGCACGGACGAGTTGGGCGGTCGGCTGGAACAAGCCGCAGTTCTTCGGGCGTGACGCGCTGCTCGCGGAAAAGGAGGCCGGACCGGTTCGGCGCCTGTACGGGCTGCGGGCCACCGGTCGTGGTGTGCCGCGCGCCGACTGCACCGTCCTCGCCGGACCGGGTGGTGCCCAGATCGGGTTGTGCACGTCGGGTACCTTCTCGCCGACTCTCAAACAGGGCATCGCCCTCGCCCTGCTCGACACCTCCTCCGGAGTGCGCAAGGGCGACGAGGTGATTGTCGACGTCCGCGGCCGTGACCTGCCCTGCGAGGTGGTCATCCCGCCGTTCGTGCCCAGCCACGTCTGACCTGCAGCCTCGTTGACTGGGCGTCAGGTGCGCAGGATCTTCGCCATCGCCTTGCCCTTGGCCAGCTCGTCCACGAGCTTGTCGAGGTAGCGGATCTGCTGCATCAGGGGGTCGTCGATGTCCTGCACCCGGACGCCGCACACGACGCCGGTGATCTGGTCTGCGTGCGCGTTGAGCCGGGCGTCGGCGAAGAAATCCTCGAAGGTGGTTTCGGCGTCGATGTGCCGCTTGAGATCGTCGGCGTCGAATCCGGTCAGCCACTCGATGACCTCGTCGACCTCGGCGCGGCTGCGGCCTTTACGTTCCGCCTTGGCCACGTAGAGCGGGTACACCGACGCGAAGCTGGTGTGGAAGATCCGATGCATGTCCTCATCGTAGGGCGCGGGTGCACGCGAATTCGGTTGTGCCCCGGCGGTACGATGGGCGCCATGACCTTGCAGTTCACCCGTACCGAACATCCCCACCCGGTGTCGGAGACGCGGCGCGCCGAGATCCTCGCCGCACCCGGCTTCGGTCGTCATTTCACCGACAACATGGTGATGATCGACTACGACGCGGACCGCGGGTGGCACAACGCGAAGGTGACCCCGTACGGCCCGATCGCGCTCGATCCGTCGGCGATGGTGCTGCATTACGGCCAAGAGGTGTTCGAAGGACTCAAGGCCTACCGCCAGCCCGACGGTTCGATCGCGGCCTTCCGCCCCGAGGCCAACGCCGAGCGGCTGCAGTCCTCGGCAGCGCGCCTCGCGATGCCGCCGCTGCCGGTCGAGGACTTCATCGGCTCGCTGCGCGCTCTGCTCGACGCCGACAACGAGTGGGTGCCCGCCTCCGGCGGCGAGGAATCGCTCTACCTGCGGCCGTTCATGTTCGCCTCGCAGGCCAGTCTCGGTGTCAATGCGCCGTCGTCGCAGTACATCTACTCGGTCATCGCCTCGCCCGCGGGCGCCTACTTCTCCGGTGGCATCAAGCCGGTCAGCGTGTGGCTGAGCACCGAGTACGTGCGCGCGGCACCGGGCGGCACCGGTTTCGCCAAGTGTGGCGGCAACTACGCGGCCGCCTTCCTCGCCCAGCGACAGGCCACCGAGCAGGGCTGCGACCAGGTGGTCTGGCTCGACGCGGTGGAGCGTCGCTACATCGAGGAGATGGGCGGCATGAACCTCTTCTTCGTCTTCGGATCGGGTGCCGACGCCCGACTCGTGACGCCGGAACTCACCGGATCGTTGCTGCCTGGCATCACCCGGAGTTCGTTGCTCACCCTCGCCACCGACGCCGGCTTCGCCGTGGAGGAGCGTCGCATCACCACCGAGGAACTGCGCAAGGGTGTCGCGTCGGGCGACATCACCGAGGTCTTCGCCTGCGGCACCGCCGCGGTGATCACGCCGGTCGGTCGGGTCAAGGGCGACCACGAGGATTACACCATCGGCAACGGCGTGACCGGCGAGGTCACCCAGGCACTGCGCGACACCCTCACCGGAATCCAGCGCGGCACCTTCGCCGACACCCACGGGTGGATGACCGAGCTCTACCGGCGGTAGTCGGTCCTCGGGTCAGAGCAGCAGCCCGACCACCGAGATCGCCACGCCGAGTTCGATTGTCGCGCCGAGGACGTCGCCGCTGATGCCGCCCATTCGACGCGCGCAGTGCCGCGAGAACACATCCGCGAAAACGCCGACCACCACCACGGTGAGCATCGCGCCGACGCACGCTCTGACGTCGAAATCCGTTGTCGACGAACCGAAACCGGCGAGGGCGGCCGCACCGAGCAGGACGGCACCCCAGATCGGTATCGACAACCGTTGCGTCCCGGCCACGAGCGCGCCGAAACCGTCGGGATGGGCGGGAGGTAACTGTCGCCGGGCCGCGACCACCGCGCTGAACCGTCCCAGTGCGACGGCAAATGCCGCTTCATACCAGCGTGATTCGACAAACAGTGACCCAAATCCGGTGGCCTGCACCGCGAGTACGAGAACGAGCGTCGCAACCCCGAACGGCCCGACAGTCCCGCTGCGCATGACCTCGGCTACGCGCGACGGCGGCCCGTAACAGCCGAGCCCGTCGGCGGTGTCGGCGAGACCGTCGAGGTGCATGCCGCGGGTGAGCAGGGCCAGCAGTACGACGGCGAGTACGGCGGTCACCGGTACGGGCAGATCGGTCTGTGCTGCCGCCGCGCCGAGGAGGGCGACGAGTGCTCCGAGCACTGCGCCGACGACGGGCACCGCGGCGAGCACCGCACCACCGAGACGACGATCGGGTTCCTCGTCCGCGCTCCCGACCGGAAAGACCGTCAACCAGCCGAACGCGGTCCGCACGGCGCGCAGCGGCGAGATCACCGTGCCCTCAGTGCTTCTCGTCGCTGTTGTCGCTGACGCCTGCCTCGCCGAAGGTGGCCATCGAACCGAGCAGGTCCACCGCCGAGGTCACCACCGGAAGCGCCATCAGCGCCCCGCTGCCCTCACCGAGCCGCATGGAGAGATCGAGGACCGGCTTCAGATCGAGGTGTTCCAGTGCCAGCGCGTGGGCGGGTTCGACCGACCGATGCCCGGCCAGCCACCAGCGCGATGCCCCGGGTGCCAACTCGTTCGCGACCAGTGCGGCGGCCGCGATGACTACACCGTCGAGGATGACCGGGGTCTTGCGTAGCGCCGCTTGGGCGAGGAAACCGGCAACCGCGGTGAGATCCGCACCGCCGACGGCGGCCAGCAGCGCCAGCGGGTCGTGGGTGACCGAACGCGCCCGACGCATGCCGTCGCGGATCGCGGCGGTCTTGCGCATCCAGCCCGCATCGTCGATACCGGTACCGCGACCGACGATCTCGACCGGCTCGCGCCGCGTGATCGTGCCGATGAGAACGGTGGCGGGAGTGGTATTGCCGATGCCCATCTCGCCGGCGATCAGCAGATCGGTGCCGGAGTCGACGAGATCGTCGGCGATGGCCCGACCGGCCGCCATGGCAGTGCGCGCCTCGGCGATCGAGATGGCGTCGGTGACACGGAGGTCGTTGCTGCTGCGTCGAACCTTGTAGCGCGACACCTCCGGTGCGGTGTCGGCGTCGACCGACATGTCCTCCACACGCACCGACGCGCCTGCCGCTCGCGCCAGGACGTTGACCGCAGCCCCGCCCGACGCGATGTTCGCGACCATCTGGGCCGTCACCTCGGACGGGAACGCGGAGACGCCGGCCTGGGCCACCCCATGGTCGCCGGCGAAGACGACGACCGCCGGTTGTGTGATGGGCGCAGGGGGGCACTGCCCCTGGCATGCCGAGATCCACACCGCGATCTCCTCGACCCGGCCGAGCGACTTCGGCGGTTTGGTCAGCGTGAGTTGCCGTTCCCGGGCCGCTCGCGCAACGGATTCGTCGGGCAGGTCGAGCACGCCGAACACCTCGGCGTCGGTGGGATCGAGGTCAGGAGGCGTGACCGGTGCCGACGACGCGCTCGGCGCCGCGACCGGTTCGGGGAGTGGCGGTGTCGGGACGGGGACCGGCTGAGCGGACGTGGGTGGGCGAGGAGTCGCGCTCGGTCCGGCCTCGACCACCCGGTCGGGAAGGTCGACGACCCGCCCGGCTACCACCAGGACCACCCGATCGCACACGCTCGCGATGGCAGTGTTCAACGCGCCGAGCTGATCCTGGAAGGCTCGTCCGGCCGGCGTCGGCGGCACCAGCGACAGCCCGACCTCGGGACTGATCAGCACGACGTCGGCCGTCATCTCGGTCAGCGCCGCGCACAGATCGTCGAATTCGGCGCTCATATCGACCGCGCTCGACCACCCGTCGAGCACATCGAGGCGCGCGGCCAGCCAGTTGCCGAGATCGTCGACGAGGGCCGGGATCGCCGGTGCTTCGCGCAGGGTTGCGGCGAGGTCGGTGGTCTCGATCGTCGTGTACCGCGCGTCGCGCCGAGCGCGGTGCGCTTCGACGCGGGCCACCCAGTCGGCGTCGGACGTGGTGGTCGGGCCGGTGGCCAGATACCGCACCTGTGAGTGTGTGGCGAGTAGCGATTCGCCGTGTCCGGACTTGCCTGAGCGCACGCCACCCAATACCAGGGTGCGATTCCCCCGATCGGTCATCGGTCAGACTTCGTCGCCCGCTGATACCTGTGGGCTCGGTGCGCGCATCCTGCGCATCTGCATCGCCCGGGTGAAGGCGTACCAGCCCAGTTTGAATCCGCCGTCGGCCGAGTCGGGGAAGCGCTCGCGCACCCTCTTGTTGACCAGGCGACCCAGGATGAACCCGTCGATCGCCATGAAGATCACGAAGATCAGCAGCAACGGGGTGGACAAGTACATCAGTCGAGGCAGGAACATGACGACGATCAGCACGATCGCGAACGGCATGAACAGCCCGGCGAAGTTGCGTCGGGAATCGACGATGTCGCGCGTGAACTTGCGGACCGGTCCCTTGTCACGCGGCATGAGGTAGCGCTCGTCGCCGGCCATCATGCGTTCGCGCTGCTCGAGGCGCTGCGAACGCCGCTGCTCGGAGCGCTCCTTGCGCTCTTCCTTGGACAGCGAGGTCTTCAGTTCCTTCTTGCGCGCCCGCGCCTCCGAGCGGTTGGTCGGCGGCGGGGCGACCGGCCCGCGTCGCCTGCTCTGCTGCGCGCTCCGTTTCGGCGTCGGCCTGCCCTTGCCAGGGGTATACGCACTGCCCTTGGTGGATTCGTCGGTCGAGTCGAGGTCCGCGGCATCGACGGTCGAGCTGTCGGCGGTGACCACGTCGTTCTCGCCCTGCCCGTCGGCATCCTTTTTCCATGGCAGTTTCACACCGTCGAGCCTAGGCGATGAACCCTGCCGACTTCCGTGCGCCTCCCTATACTTCCGCGCATGACGGCACCCGCCCACCTGCGTGTCTTGATCGCCCCCGATTCCTTCGGTGACACGTTGTCGGCGGTCGACGCCGCCGACGCGATCGCGGCCGGCTGGGCCGTTGCCCGCCCGGACGATGTGCTCGTCACAGCGCCGCAATCCGACGGCGGTCCGGGTTTTGTCGACGTGCTGGCGTCGCGGTTCGGGACGGTCGTCACCGAGAAGGTCAGCGGACCCCTGGGCGCGTCGGTCACGGCGCGATGGCTGCTCGACGAGTCGGGCGACGTCCCGACCGCTTACATCGAATGTGCGCAGGCCTGTGGGCTGCACCAACTCGGTGGCGGACCCACGCCGCGGACCGCGCAGGCGGCCGACACGTGCGGTGTCGGACAACTGGTGGCGGCGGCTCTCGACCGCGGCGTCGGGCGCGTGGTGGTCGGGCTCGGCGGCAGCGCGACCACCGATGGTGGCAGCGGGCTCATCGACGCGCTCGGCGGCGCTGCCCAAGCGAAGGCCCGGTTGGCCGACGTAGAAGTGGTCGCGGCGTCGGACGTGGAGAACCCGCTGCTGGGTCCGATCGGTGCGGCAGCGGTGTTCGGCCCGCAGAAGGGCGCCGACCCGGACACGGTCGCCCGACTCGAGGAACGCATGACCCAGTGGTCGCGGGTGCTCGCGTCGATCGCCGGCCGCGACATCAGCGGCGAGGCAGGGGCCGGCGCTGCCGGTGGTCTCGGTGCGGCGTTGCTGGCGGTGGGCGGGCATCGGGTGTCGGGGGCGACGGTGGTCGCCGAGGCCACCGACCTCGACGCCGACGTGGCCGCCGCCGACCTGGTGATCACCGGGGAGGGCAAGTTCGACTCGCAGACACTGCGCGGCAAGGTCGTCTCGGCACTGCACGGCGCCGCGACAGCGGCAGGCGCCCAAACGGTGGTTCTCGCAGGTCAGGTCGCGCTCTCACCAGAGGAGATCGGCGCAGCGGGGATCGCGTCGGCGCACGCCATCGTCGACATCGCGGGTTCGGTGGAGGTCGCCATGAACGACGCCCGCAACCAGCTGATCCGTCTCGCCGAATCCGTTGCCCGAGGGTGGTCGGTGGATTGATGACGCGATCGGGCGATACGCGGGAATAGGCGGCGAAGGAGTACCGTTGACAGCACACGTACTACTGGTTCGCCATCCCGGCACATCAGACATCGCGTCGCGCCACCGATCACCCGTCGTCGGTGCGGCAGGGGACAGCCCGGGAACCAACCACCGAGGGAGCATTCCATGACCGTGCAGAACGAATCCGGCGCCGCGACGAGCACCGGCGTCATCCTGACCGAGGCCGCCGCGTCCAAGGCCAAGGCGCTGCTCGACCAGGAAGGTCGCGACGACCTCTCGCTGCGCATCGCCGTGCAGCCGGGCGGCTGTGCGGGCCTGCGCTACCAGCTCTTCTTCGACGACCGGTCGCTCGACGGCGACGTGACCGCCGACTTCGCCGGGGTCACCCTGTCGGTGGACCGCATGAGCGCACCGTACGTGCAGGGCGCGACCATCGACTTCGTCGACACCATCGAGAAGCAGGGTTTCACCATCGACAACCCGAACGCGACCGGCAGCTGCGCCTGCGGCGACTCCTTCAACTGAGTCGGACCGAACAGACCTCTCACGACGACCGCACCCCGACGCCGGGGTGCGGTCGTCGTGCATCGAGCAGTGCGCAGTAGCGTGGATCGCTGTCCATCCGTTGCACATCTGAAGGGCTGAGAAACCAAGTGGCAATCGTCGTCTGCGGGTCCATCGCGACCGATCACCTGATGAAGTTCCCCGGCAAGTTCTCCGAGCAGATTCTCGGCGATCACCTCGAGCACATCTCCCTCAGCTTCCTGGTCGAGGATCTCGTGGTCCGACGCGGCGGGGTGGCCGGCAACATCTGTTACGCGATGGGTCAGCTCGGTGGCGCTCCGGTACTGGTGGGTGCCGTCGGTTCCGATTTCCACGACTACCGGCAGTGGCTGGAATCCAACGGGGTCGATTGCCGTGGTGTGCGTGTGTCGGACGTCCACCACACCGCACGGTTCATGTGCACCACCGACGAGACGATGGCCCAGCTCGCCACCTTTTACGCCGGTGCGATGAGCGAGTCGCGCGAGATCTCGCTGGCCGGCGTCATCGCGGAGACCGGAACACCCGAACTCGTCCTGATCGGTGCCGACGACCCCGCCGGGATGCTACGTCATACCGCCGAATGTCGTTCCGCGGCAATCCCGTTCGCCGCCGATCCGTCGCAGCAGCTGGCCCGTCTCGACGGCGAGCAGGCCCGCGAGCTCATCGACGGCGCCGCGTATCTGTTCACCAACGAGTACGAGTGGGGTCTGCTTCGTCAGAAGGCGGGACTGTCGGAGGCGCAGGTCGCCGAGATGGTCGGGGTGCGCGTCACGACGCTCGGCAAGGACGGGGTCGAGATCATCGACACGGACGGCACCCGTCTGCACGTCGACGTCGTACCCGAAACCGAGAAGGTCGACCCGACCGGTGTCGGCGACGGCTTCCGCGCCGGCTTCCTCTCCGCGTTGGGCAAGGGACTCGGCTTCGAACGGGCTGCTCAGGTGGGCTCGATGGTCGCCGTGCTGGTGCTCGAGACGGTGTCGACTCAGGACTGGTCGTGGGACTCCGAGACCGCACTCGCCCGGATCGCGGGCGCGTATGGCGAGCACGCTGCCGAGGAGATCCGCGCCGCCTTCGCCTGACGAGTTCCGGTTGCCACGGCGCTCGCTTTCCGAGCGCCTTGGCAACCAGTTCTGACGTTGGGTCGGCGACCTACACGCGCACCGGATAGGTGTGGTCGGTGATCTGCGGGACCACGGTCTTCTCGACGAAGATCGCATGCCACACCATGAACATGAGCAGCGTCCACAGCCGTCGGCTGTTGTCGACCACGCCGTCACGATGCTCGTTCAGCATCGCGATCACCGCGTCCTTGTTCAGGATGTGATCGGTCTGGGAATGCTCGATGGTCTCGTGCGCCCAGTCGTACATCTCGGTGCCGGCGAGCCAGTGCCGGATCGGCACCGGGAACCCGAGCTTCTTCCGGTGCAGCACGTGGGCGGGAACGATCTGTTCGAGTGCCTTGCGCAGCGCGTATTTGGTGGTGCCGTGCGCGATCTTCTCGTCGTAGGGGAGTCGTTCGGCGATCGCGAACACCTCGGGATCGAGGAAGGGCACGCGCAGTTCCAGTGAGTTGGCCATCGTCATCTTGTCGGCCTTGACCAGGATGTCTCCGCGCAACCAGGTGAACAGGTCGATGTGCTGCATGCGGGCGACCGGGTCCCAGCCCTCGCTCATCGCGTAGATGGGGGCGGTGACGTCGGTGTGCGTCCACTCCGGCCGGTAGTCACGCAGCACGGCGCGCAGCCGCGCGTCGTCGAAGCTGCGGGCATTGCCGTAGTAGCGCTCCTCGAGCGTCAACGACCCGCGGTGCAGCAGGCTCTTGCCGCGGGTGCCCTCCGGGATGCGATCCGATGCGCGGCCGGCGGCGCGACGCAAGATCCCGGGGAGCCGGTCGAAGCCCTTGAGCGACAGCGGTTCCTTGTAGATGGTGTAGCCGCCGAACAGTTCGTCGGCGCCCTCACCGGACAGGACGACCTTCACGTGCTTGCGGGCCTCGGCGGCGACGAAGTACAGGGGAACCAGGGCGGGATCGGCGACCGGGTCGTCGAGGTACCAGACGATCTGCGGGATCGCCTCGATGAATTCGCTGGGGCTGACCACCTTGACGATGTGTCGCGCGCCGATGGCCTCCGCCGACTCGACCGCGACGTCGATCTCCGAATAGCCCTCGCGCTCGAAGCCGGTGGTGAAGGTGATCAGGTCGGGGTTGTGGCGGATCGCGAGCGCCGCGATCGCGGTCGAGTCGATGCCGCCGGAGAGGAACGACCCGACCGTCACGTCCGCACGCATGTGCTTGGCGACGGAATCGGCGAGAACGTCGGCGATCTCGTCGTAGCGGGACTGCCGGGTGGCGTCGGTGAACGGATGCACCCCGAACTGCGGGGTGAAGTATCGGCGCACCTCCGGTGCCTTGCCGGGACGCAGGGTCGCGTACGACCCAGACTCCAGGCGGCGGATCGACGCGTGCAGGGTCTCGGGTTCGGGCACGTACTGCAGGACGGTGTAGTGCTCGATCGCGCGAGGATCGAGCTCGGTGCCCAGGCCGACGCGGTCGATCAGCTCGAGCAGGCTCTTCTTCTCGCTGCCGAACAGGGTGCCGCCGGGTCCGGTCGCGATGAACAGCGGCTTGATGCCGAACGGGTCGCGCGCGATGAACAGGCTGCGTTCGTGGGTGTCCCAGATCGCGAACGCGAACATGCCGCGCAGTCGACGCACGGCGTCGGGTCCCCAGTAGTGCACGGCGGCCACGATCGCCTCGCCGTCACCCTCGGTGGCGAACGTCGCGTCCTCGTCACGGGCGAGTTCGGCGCGGATCTCGACGTAGTTGTAGATCTCGCCGTTGAACACCAGGGCGTAGCGGTCGGGCTGTTCGGGCGGACCCCAGCGCAGTGGCTGGTGGGAATGCTCGATGTCGATGATCGAGAGTCGGTTGAACCCGAAGACGAGGTCGTCGTCGTGCCAGGTGCCCGGTTCGTCCGGCCCCCGGTGCCGCATGCAGTGCGAGGCCGCCGCAACCGCGCCGACGGCGTCGGCCGCCGAACCGTCCGATGTCAGCAGGCCGAGCAGACCACACACGTGAGCGCCTCTTTCCGTGGGGACAGACTATTTGGGGGACCGGGTCGCGTCCCGAGTATGCCTCAGCAGGCACCGAGAGTCCGAAGTGGACCCGCCTCGACGTGCCGTGCTCGTCATTGCTTACACGACCGTGAGCTGGCACTTATCGATTGCTGTGGGGATTGGTTGCGGCAAGGTCCGCCCCAATCACGAAAGCTTCGCCGTGTTGGTCTACGCTGCGTAGTACTAGGTGCGAGAATTGCCCTGTGAAGTGCGGGCAGTTCTCGCGCTGTGCAGGTCATGTGGCATGCACCCGGGTGGCGTCGAGCCGGGCCCGGGCGAGCAGGAAGGCGTGAAATTGGCACACGGTGGACGGCCCCTATCGCGGCGTGTCTCATCAACGTCGCGGACGGTCAAGAGGATCGGGCTGGTCGCCGGTTTGGCGGTCGCTGCACTGGTCATGACCGGATGCGACGCGCGCGACGCGATGCGTTTCGGCTGGCCCGAGGGCGTCACGCCGGAGGCCACCAAGATGGGCGACCTGTGGACGTGGTCGGTCATCGCCGCGCTCATCATGGGCATCCTGGTGTGGGCCCTGATCTTCTGGACCATCAGCTTCCATCGTGCGAACGATGAGAAGAAGGGGGTCTTCCCGCGTCAGACCGCTTACAACGTGCCGCTCGAACTGACCTACACCGCAATCCCGTTCGTCATCATTGCGGTGCTCTTCTACTTCACCGTCATCGTGCAGAACGATGTGGAAAGCAAGAACAATGACTCCAAGGTCGTCGTCGATGTGACTGCCTTCCAGTGGAACTGGAAGTTCGGCTACCGCAGCGTGATCCTGGACAACGGTCGGGTGTACCAGGGCGCACAGCCCGGCATCGGCGAGGGCAACCCGTTCGCCGGTGAGCAGGAACACGAGATGCACCACGGCGAGGAACTGCCGTTCCCGGCCGGCGGTCGCGACGACGACATCCGCACCTACCTGAAGTTCGACAAGATCGAGACCGTCGGTTCCTCGAGCGAGATCCCGATCCTGGTGCTGCCGACCGGCAAGCGCATCGAGTTCAATCTCGCTGCGGCAGACGTCATCCACTCGTTCTGGGTGCCGGAGTTCCTGTTCAAGCGCGACGTGCTGCCCTTCCCGGAACAGAACCACACCGACAACGTCTTCCAGATCTCGTCGATCGACCGTGAAGGTGCCTTCGTCGGGCGTTGCGCGGAGATGTGCGGCACCTATCACTCGATGATGAACTTCGAGGTGCGTGCGGTCTCGCCGCAGGACTTCGACGCCTACATCTCCTACCGAGAGCGCTTCCCGGATCGGACCAACGCCCAGGCGCTGGAGTACATCTGCCAGGAACCCAAGTCGGTCACCACCGTGCCCTTCGATACCCGCCGCAAGTCCAACGGCAGCGTCGAGGCGAGTGGTAATCCCGACAACACGACCCTGTCGAGTTGCCAGATCAAACCGTTGGAGGCGGTCCAGTGAAGGTAGAAGCCCGGCTCTTCGAGCTGCTCACCGTGTTCTTCGCCCTCGCAGGCGTTGCCTACACCCTCTTCACCGTGTTCACCAGCAAGGGAATCGAGTGGGTCGGTGTTGTCGGCATGTTCTTCAGTGCCGGACTGACGCTGATCGCGGGCACCTACTTCCGATTCGTCGCTCGTCGCGTCGAGATCCGCCCGGAAGACTTCGAGGACGCCGAGATCGAGGACGGCGCCGGTGAACTGGGCTTCTTCAGCCCGCATTCCTGGTGGCCCATCCTGATCGCCGGCGGCGCCGCACTCTTCGCCGTCGCGTTCGCCACCGGCAACTTCTGGCTCGCGATCTTCGCCGCCGCGGTGATCATGGGTACGGCAGCAGGATTGGTGTTCGAGTACCACGTGGGACCCGAGAAACACTGACGCTCTCACCGACCAATTCTTGTGGCCACACCGAATCCGGTGTGGCCACAAGCATGTTCAGGGCTTACGTTGATCAGGCCTGCCGGGGTGCGTACACGGCCAGCTGTCGATAGCCGACGCGGAAGCGTGCCTCCCGGTAGCGCTCGCCGATCTCGCCGTCGTGCGCGATGGTGATCTGATCGTCGACGGCGGCGAAACCGAACTCGGGCACTTGCATCTCGTGGTACAGCCGCGACCGTTCTAACCGGCCGAGGGCCAGCGCGAGCAGGATTCTGGTGGTCGCCCAGCGGTGATTGGTCTCCAGGATCCGAACGTCGAGCAGTCCGTCGTCGAGTCGGAGCCGACGCGCCGGGAGGAAACCCGTCGGCTGGTACATTGAGTTGCCGACCAGGAACAGCGATGTCTCGATCTCGGTGCCGTCGACGTTGATTCGGACGTGCGGAGCCCGTCGCAGGACGCGTAGGACGGCGTAGGCGGTCGCCAGCGGCCGGCTGATGCGACTCTGCAGCCGTGTGCGGGTTCGGACGAACTGCGGGTAGGCGCCGATGCTGGCGGTGTTCAGGATGAGCCGGTCGTCGTTGAGCCACACCGTGTCCACGCGGGTGGCGGTGCCCGATCGAATGGCCGTCAGTGTCCGGTTGACGTCGGTGCAGCCGAGGTCGCGGGCAAAATGGTTGAACGTCCCTGCGGGGAAGACTGCGAGCGGCAGATCGGCGGACAGTGCGATCGCTGCCGCGGTTGCGACGGTGCCGTCACCGCCGGCGATGCCCAACACCTCGGCCCGAGATGCGGCGTCGCGCAGCACCTCCTCGACGTCGTCGTCGGGAGCGAGTTCGACGATCTCGGCGGCCGGCAGCATGGCTCGGATCCGGTCGAGAACCCGTGCGCCTTGGCCGTCGCCCGAGGCCGGATTGATCACCACAACAACACCGTTCCCGTCCGGACGTGCCGTGGTCGGTACCGCGGACGGGGTGGCGAGTGAGATCCGCGGACGGGTGATCGGGGGGACGACCTTGGTGCCGATGGTCGCGATGCTCGCACCGATGCCCAGGCCGGCCATGACGTCACCGGGGTAGTGCGCCCCGGTCGCGACCCGCGAGATGCCGACCAGCCCGGCCAGCGCCGACAACAGCAGCCCCGCCGGCGGATTCTCCGCGGCCACCCCGGCCGCGAAGGCCGCCGCGCTCGCGGAGTGTCCCGACGGCAGCGAATTGGATGTCGGCTGTGCGGTGCCGCGTCGAGTGAGCGGTATCGGGCCGACCAGCGGGCGGTTGCGACGTCGAATCCGTTTGGCCCCCTGATTGGTGACCAGACTGGTCACCGCAAGCGACGCGATGCCACGTGCGGCACCACGCTGCAGGGTGGGCTGTCCGGACAGAGCCATCCCGGCCGCTATTGCCATCCACAACTTCGAATGATCCGCTGCGTGAGACAGTTTCGGCATTGTCGCGTCCAGCAACGGGCTGGGGGAGCGGGCGATCGAATCGTAGATCTCCGCGTCGAGCGAGCCGAGCCCGCGAGTGATCTGACGGACCGCTGCCGTGCGTCGAGCAGTTCTCACGAGTCGGCGTCTCATGCCTCCACGTTGTCATACGCCGCGCCACTCGCGAAGCCGGGACAACAGAAAGGCGGCATCATCGCGAAGATGATGCCGCCTCACTGATTCTCAGGACTACTCCTCGAACGGATTGCCGCCCTTGGCCTGCAATTCGCGCAGAGCCTTCTGCTCGGCCTTCTCGTTCTCGTGTTCGGCCTCGACGTGGCGTCGTTGCTGATCCGGCGGATCCGCGGTCAGAATCGATCCGGTACCCGGCGCGCCGGCAGAGCCGAGCTTGTTCATGCGCTTGGGCAGAGCCATTCCCTCGTAGGGGAGTGGGATCGGGTGACCGTGATCGTCGACCGGGCCGAGGGGCTGGTGCACCTCGATGTACTCGCCCTGCGGCAGACGCTTGATCAGGCCGGTCTCGATGCCGTGCGCCAGGACCGCACGGTCGCTGCGTTGCAGCGCCAGTGCCCAGCGGTAGGCGATGAAGTACGCCAGCGGCGGTACGACGATCAGGCCGATGCGGCCCATCCACGTCGTCGCGTTCAGCGAGATGTGGAACTTCAGCGCGATGATGTCGTTCATGCACGACAGCGTCAGGATGATGTAGAAGGACACCGCCATCGCACCGATACCGGTACGCACCGGGACGTCACGCGGACGCTGCAGCAGGTTGTGATGCGCGTCGTCGCCGGTCAGCCGCTTCTCGATCCACGGGTAGGTGAACATGCCCGCGAACATGATCGTGATGATCACGACCACCCAGAAGATCGCCGGGATCGTGTAGTTGCCCAGATAGAGCTCCCACGCAGGCATCAGACGGGCCAAACCGTCGGTCCACATCATGTAGATGTCGGGCTGCGACCCGGCCGACACATGCGCCGGGTTGTACGGACCGAGCACCCACACCGGGTTGATCTGGAAGATACCCGCCATCAGCGCCAGCACACCGGTCACCATGGCGAACATCGCGCCGCCCTTGGCCGCGAAGACCGGCATGATGCGCACGCCGACAACGTTCTTCTCGGTACGGCCGGGGCCGGGGAACTGGGTGTGCTTCTGGTACCAGACCAGCGCGAGGTGCGCGCCGATCAGCGCCAGGATGATGCCCGGGAACAGCAGGATGTGCAGCACATACATGCGCGGGATGATGATCTCGCCGGGGAAGTCACCGCCGAACAGCGCCCAGTGAATCCAGGTGCCGACCAACGGAATACCCAGGACGATGCCGCTCATCGCGGCGCGGACGCCGGTGCCCGAGAGCAGGTCGTCGGGGAGCGAGTAGCCGAAGAAACCCTCGAACATCGCCAGGATCAGCAGGAAGCAGCCGATGATCCAGTTGGCCTCACGCGGACGCCGAAAGGCGCCGGTGAAGAAGATGCGCAGCATGTGGATGATGATCGACGCGGCGAACAGCAGCGCGGCCCAGTGGTGGATCTGCCGGACGAACAGACCGCCGCGCACCTCGAAGGAGATGTTCAGGGTGGTCTCGTAGGCCTTGGTCATCATCACGCCGTTGAGCGGCTGATAGGCGCCGTCGTAGATGACCTCGCTCATCGACGGGTCGAAGAACAGGGTCAGGTAGACGCCGGAGATCAGCAGGATGATGAAGCTGTAGAGCGCGACCTCACCCAGCAGGAAGGACCAGTGCGTCGGGAAGACTTTGTTGATCTGACGACGCATGCCGGCGGCGAGGTGGTACCTCGAGTCCACCTCTTCGGCCTGCGCGCCGAGACGGTCGGCGATGGTCATGACTTACGCTCCCAGAATGCTGGTCCGACGGGCTCGATGAAGTCGCCTGCAGCGACCAGGTAGCCCTCATTGTTCACCGTTATCGGCAGCTGTGCCAGTGCCCGTGCCGCCGGACCGAAGACCGGTTTCGCGAACTCCAGCGCGTTGAACTGCGACTGATGGCACGGGCAGAGGATGCGGTTGGTGCGCTGCTCGTACAGCGAGGTCGGGCAGCCGAGGTGGCTGCACACCTTGGTGTAGGCGAAGTAGTCGCCGTAGTTGAAGCTCTCCTGGCCCTTGCGCTTGATGGCGTGCGCGGCGTCTTCGGGACGGAGCCGGATGAGCATGACCGGGTTGCGAACCGCACGCAGGCTCTGCAGCAGTGCGTGGCGTGAATGCTCGGTCTCGCCGTATCCGTCGGACACCCGCCACGGGAACACGGTCTCCATCGCGCCGGCGTCGAGATCCTCGGGACGCACGAGCGCGACCCGCCACGGGTCACCGGTGTCACGGCGCAGGTAGACGGTCTCCTTGGGCTGACCCGGAGGGGGAGTCCAGCCGGATGTCCAGAGCGGCGAGTTGTCGCCCTCGGCCCACGGGTTCTTGATGAGGCCGCCGACGAAGGCGATCAGACCGGTGAACGCGAACGCTCCCAGGCCGAAGGCCGCCGAGCCCAGGATCATCTTGCGACGACCGAGCGTCGAGGTCTTACCGGAGTCGGCGAGTTCGGCGACGATGGTCTTCTTGTCGACCTCCGACGATCCGCCGTCGTGCCGGTCCTGCACCGAGATCTCGGCCGGCAGGAACTTCTTGGTGATGAGGACCAGTGCGATACCGATGGAGAGCACCGAGAGCCCGAACGTGATGCCGAGCAGCGGGGTGTTCAGGGTGTAGCGCCAGTAGTCGGCTTCGTCGGGGAGAGTGAATTCCCAGTGGTTCCAGATGAAGATGATGAAGCAGGCGATCGCCGAGATTCCCGAGATGGTGAACCAGATCGCGACCTGCCGTTCGGCACGCTTCTCGACCTTGGACCCCGGCTCCGGGTAGCGCTCGGAGCGGTGGATGATCTCGACACCGTCGAGATTGGTGCCGAGCTTGACCAGCTCTTCCGAGCTCATCTGGTCGAGTTCGTCCTTCGAAGGGCTGCTTTTGTCGCTGCTCATGCGCGAGATCCCATCCACATGGCGGAGGCCACCACGGCGACGACTCCGACAAACCACATCACCATGCCCTCACTGACGGGGCCGAAACCGCCGATGCCGAACCCGCCCTGGGGTTTGGACTCGGTCACGTACTTGATGAAGCCGATGATGTCCTTTTTCTCTTCGTACGACAGCTGCCGATTCGAGAACTTGGGCATGTTCTGCGGTCCGGTCAGCATCGCGGTGTAGATCTGCTGTTCGGTCACACCGTCGAGGTTGGGTGCGAACTTGCCCGAAGACAGCGCGCCGCCACGTCCGGTGAAGTTGTGACAGGACGCGCAGTTCAGACGGAAGAGCTCGCTGCCGCGGCCGAGGCGCTCGCCACGAAGCGCTTCGCCGTCCTCGGGGGCGCGAGTCGGGCCGCCACCTTCGGACTGGATGTAGGCGCCGAGCTGGTCGATCTGCGCGGTGGTGAACTTCGGTGGCTTGCGCAATGCCTGTGCTTCACCGCGAGCTGCGGGCATACGACCGGTGGACACCTGGAAGTACACCGCAGCATCGCCGACGCCGAGCAGTGACGGACCGCGGTCGGGCACGCCCTGCAGGTTGGCGCCGTGGCAGGTGATGCAGGAGGTCTCGTAGAGCTTGCGGCCATCCTGGATGACGGCGAGATCGCTCGGGTCGGCGGTCGCGACCTGTGCGTTCGGCGACAGCACGGAGGCGAGCACACCGGCCAGCATCAAGCCCGCGAGCAGCAGCAATGCCCCACTGGCACGCCGACGCAGCTTGCGGCGAGCGCGCGCCTTGCGGGCCGTGGCCTTGTTTGCCACTGAGGCGGTGACCTCTGGACCGGCGTCGCTATCCGACGATCGCGGTGGAGATGAACTCATCTGTGACTCTCTACTAAGCGGACGGACTGTGTTGTTGTGCGTGCGGGTGGTCCCGCGGGGGCTGAAGCGTTATCCGGGCCGCGAGAGCGCGGGCTGGTGCGCTGCGGCCGATGTCATCGGACGAAGTAGATCGTGACGAAGAGGCCGATCCAGACGATGTCGACGAAGTGCCAGTAGTACGAGACGACGATCGCGGCTGTCGCCTGTGCCGGGGTGAACTTCGACAGTTTGGTGCGGATCAGCAGGAAGATGAAGGCGACGAGACCACCGATGACGTGCAGGCCGTGGAATCCGGTGGCCATGTAGAAGACCGAACCGTAGGCGCTCGACGAGAGGGTCGTGCCCTCGTGCACCAGGTGGTAGTACTCGTAGCCCTGACCGGCAACGAAGAACGAGCCCATCAGGAAGGTCAGTACGTACCAGCGCCGCAGTCCGAAGACGTCGCCACGCTCGGCCGCGAACACACCCATCTGGCAGGTCACCGACGACAGGATCAGCACCGTGGTGACCGGGATCGCCAACGCGAGATTCAGCTCGGTCGGCTCGGCCGGCCAGCCGATGTCGGCAGGTGAGTTCGCCCGGGCCACGAAGTACATCGCGAACAGACCGGCGAAGAACATGAGCTCGCTGGACAACCACACGATGGTGCCGACGCTGACCATATTGGGCCGGTTCAGCGAGTGCACGCGCGAGGTGATGGCTGTTCCTGAGGTTCCTACAGCGCTTGTCACAGATGAAGTATGACGGTTCGTAGTAAGCGGTGACCACTTGGGTCGGAAATTGGTCGGAACTATTTCTCTCCGCGCAGGTGGGGGCCATGATCGGGGAGGCCCGGCGTGTCCCGCCGACGGCAGTCGCGCACCGTCGATGTGGTTGGCTGGAACGCAATGAAGCGGAATCATCAAGACGGTGTCACGCCGGGTTCGCGGGATCTCAACGGCCGCGTGGTGCAGCCCGGCCGGTGGGCCCGGCTGCGGAGTCGTTTCGGTGGGGCCGGCCCGGTTACGCCGCTGTCGGTCGACGACGCGGACCTCGTCGTCGTCGCAGGTTCCGACGACGACGCCGTCGCGAGTTCCACGGCGCTCGCCGAGTCGTCGTGGCGGCCCGACGACGAGGTGGTCCTGCGACACATTCTCCGTCTACCGGTGCATCGGAGTGCGGAAGCGGTGTCGATCGCTGCGCTCGATGGGTATGTCCGCGTAGAGCAAGGGGGTGGGTCGATCAGCGGAGATGATGGCCATGCCCTGGTGGTGTTGGCCAGAGTTCAGCAACTCGACGCCATGCATCTGTCGCAGGAGCGGTCGAGGATGGCCAGCCTCGGGTCGCGGCATGGTGGCGTCGCACTGTGCTGGCATGTCCTGCAGCGCCCGCCCACCTGACATCGCCGGGAATCGGGTGGTTCGAGATGGCCTAGGCTGTAACCCCGTGAGCAGCGCCCAGACTCCGCCCGCATCCGCGTACACGTGGCCACAGATCCTCGGCAAGGTCACCGATCGACATGACCTGTCCGCGCAGGAAGCCGCCTGGGCGATGAACGAGATCATGACCGACAGCGCCACCGGCGCACAGATCGCGGCCTTCGGTGTCGGCGTCAAGATGAAGGGCGCCGCGCCCGACGAGCTCATCGGCCTGGCGAATGCGATGTTGTCGCACGCGACCCTGGTCGAGGTGTCGCGCCCCGCGGTCGACGTCGTCGGAACCGGTGGTGACCGGTCGCACACCGTCAACATCTCCACGATGACGTCGATCGTGATCGCTGCCGCGGGTGTCCCGGTGGTCAAACACGGCAACCGCGCGGCGTCGTCGAAGAGTGGTGGCGCGGACGTCCTGGAGGCACTCGGCGTCGCCATCTCGCTGGACGCGAGCGGAGTAGCCCGCTGCGTGGACGAACTGGGTATCGGATTCTGCTTTGCCCCGGTGTTCCACCCGGCGTTCCGGTTCACCGGTCCGCCGCGCAAGGAGATCGGTATCCCGACCGTGTTCAACGTTCTCGGTCCGCTGACCAACCCGGCGCGGCCCGCGCGCGGATTGATCGGGTGCGCGTTCGCGGACCTGGCGCCGGTGCTCGCCCGGGCGTTCGCCGACCGGGGAGCTGCGGCCCTGGTGGTACGCGGTGACGACGGACTGGACGAACTGACGACCACGACGACCTCGACGGTCTGGCAGGTCGCCGACGGCCAGGTCACTCAGCTGTCGATCGACCCACTCGATCTCGGCATCGAACGCGTCGAATTGTCTGCGCTGCAAGGTGGCGACGCGACGGTCAACGCGGCGATCGCCCGAGACCTCTTCGCCGGGACCCAGGGTGCCGTGCGCGATGCCGTGTTGCTCAATGCGGCCGGCGCGATCGTGGCCTTCGAGCAGAGTGCTCCGCTGACTCAGGACGGGCTGACCGAAGCGTTCCGGGCAGCGCGTGCGCGTGCCGCCGAGGCCATCGATTCGGGTGCGGCACAAGAACTTCTGCAGCGATGGGCCCAGCTCTCGAGCGAACTGGCCGCCGGCTGATCGCGCGCAGGCAGGCTCACTCCTCGCCGATGGAGAAGCCGCCCTCGGTGTCGGATCGGGAGTAGCTGCGGAACGCGATGTGGGTCGCGCTGTGCAACACACCCGGCAGCCGGTTGATCCGGCCGGTGACGACCTCGGCGATCTGCTCGTGGTCGCGCACCCGGATCTTGGCGATGAGATCGACGTCGCCCGCGCACGAGTAGACCTCGGCGACACCGGGGATGTCGGCGACCGCCTGCGCGGTCTCCGGGATCTGATGAACGTCGGCCGAGATGAGCACGATGGCGGTGATCATGGGTGTCACAGTAGAACATCTCGCGAGCATGTCGGGGCACCGTCAACGACTTGCCGAGTTCCTGATCAGCTTGCGCGCAGGGCTGCCGTGGACGCACTCCGTGTGGTCGTGTCGCGGGCGCGCTGGGCCGTCGCGGACCAGGACAGCCACCGCACAGCCGAGCGAGACGGCAGCGCAAGGGATTCGGTGCAGGACACGATCCGCGCGTCCGGTTCGGTGATCCACCGGTAGAGCAGCGCCGCTTCCTCCGCGTTGGCGCCGAGCAGCGGGCCCTCGGCAGGTACCACCGTTTCGGCGGCCGCGACGAGCGCCTCGACCACCGGCATCGGCGCGACGCCACGGATCGCGACCCCCGCGCTGGCGAGGCGGCCGTGTCGGATCACCGCGAACTCCCAGCCTCCCGTGCTGTGGGGCCGGGCTGCGACGAACTCGGCGATCGTGCACAGGGCGCTCAGCCGCTGACAGCGGGCGAGGGCGTCGATGGTCAGTGCGAGGCGGTCGCGGTGCCGGGCGGCCGTCTCGAACAACTGGGCTTGTGCCGCCGCGCCGATCCGGTCCGCCAGGTCCTCGAGGAGATCGTCGGACTCGCCGCGCAGCAGTCGGCATGCCGCGGTCACCCGGGGCAGATAGTCGGGCACCGTCTGCGGCTCGGTCGACGCCGCCCGACACTGCCCGGGGTGCGGCAGCGCGCCCGCCGGTGTGGGGGAGTCCAGGCGACACCAGTGGTAGCCCCCGGACCTCGTCCGGCCGGTGCAGGTGCGCAGGCCGGCCGCAGCCGAGATGACGTCGGCGATCGTCGCGGCGGTGGTTCGGTTGCCGATCGGGCCGATGGCCTCGTCTGTCGGGGTGCGGGACACCTTGAGCCGGGGAAAGCGCTCAGCGGTCACGACGATCCACCAACCGCGGTGCGGCTGAGTGGATTTCCGGTTGTAAGCGGGTGCGTGTGCGGCGAGTAGCCGCAGTTCGCGGACCGCGGCCTCGAGTCCGTGACTGCATTCGACGTGATCGACGCGCTGCGCGAGCATCACCATCTCGCCCATCCGACGGCGCGGGTCGTTGCCGGTGAAGTAGGACCGCACGCGCCGTCGGAGGTCGACCGCGGTGCCGACATAGAGGACCTCGTCGGAGGGCCCACGAAAGAGGTAGACGCCGGGTCGGGCCGGCACCCGGTCGGCGAGATGGCGTTTGGCCCTTAGCCGGGGGTCGGTGCGAGGGAGATAGTCGGTCAGGTCGCGCACGCTGTACACGCCCTGGTTGCCGACGCGCTCGAGGAGGTGGTGGAACACCTCGACGGTGGCACGCGCATCGTCGAGTGCGCGGTGAGTGGGGCGGACCGAGACGTCGAAGAGGTCGGCGAGGGCCGACAGCCGCACCGTCGGGGCCTCGTCGCGGTGCAGGATGCGGCGCGCCATGGTGACCGTGCACAGCGTCAGCGAGAACGGCCACTCCAGATGCAGTCGCAGCGCGTTGCGGCGCAGGAAACCCATGTCGAAGCGGGCGTTGTGTGCCACCAGGATCGACCCGCGGGCGAACTCGATGAATGCGGGAAGCACCTCTCCGATCCGCGGGGCCGCGCTCACCATGGCGTGCGTGATGCCTGTCAGCGTGACGATCTGCGGCGGAATGGACCGCTCCGGGTCCACCAGCGTCGCGAACTCGCCGAGCACCTCGCCGCCGCGGATCTTGACCGCCCCGATCTCGGTGATGCGATCACCGTCCGGGCTCGATCCGGTGGTTTCGAGGTCGACGACGACGAGAGTGGTGTCGAAGAGTGCACGATCGCTGAAGTCGTTGGCGAGGCCGGCGGGACCGTTGTTCAGTTCGTCGGCGAGATCTCCGAAGGTGAGCTGACCGGAGTCCACCGCATGACGACCACTCTGCATCATGTGGCGAACACTAGTTCGACGGCCCGACAAGTTGCTGCAGTGACACCAGCGACCCCGGATAACCGCAGTGGCAGTTGTGATCGACGGAGTTTGTCGGAGGGTGCCCCTAGTGTCCAGATCTGAGCGGAGCCTGTCGTCGACGCAGGTACCGCCCGGCGCAGTGGACAGATGACCCACCCGCCAACACGCTGACGACATCCCGACAAGGGCAAAATGAGATGGAGATCACAAATGTATGTCGATTGCAGCAGCTGCCCGGGTCGTCCCGTTGCCTGCGACGGATGCGCCATGAACGTCCTCTTGGGTACTCCAAGCTGGGACGATGGGGCTCACGGCCGGGGTGTTCGGGACCGCCGATCGACGGCTGCGGCCGACGCTGAACTCGACCTCGCCATCGACGTATTCGTTTCTGCTGCAATGGTGTCCAGCTCCGCTGCACGATCTGCAAGATCGGGGAAAACTGCAGTTCAGGCACGTGGAACGGACCGTGGTCCGCGCATCCTGCGTGCTGGTTAGCGGGGCGAACAAGTTGGGCCCGTAGTGGCCCAGTGGACAGACCCGCATCCAATTTCGTAACCTTTCCGAGACCTTTGCAGAGCGTCCCGCTTCACCAAGAAGTGGTCTGCAAGCGGTCACCGCTCAATCGCCCTCGCGGCGAACCGGGGAACCACCAACTTCGGGCGGGTCGGACGTCTGTCGGACCAGTCTGAATCGGGGTGAATCGCGTACTGAAACCAGGTGTGTCCGGGTGACACACGGGGTAGAGGCATGCGTAGGGCCACTCTTCCGGCCCGAACCCGACAGCTAACTCGGTAGGCGGTAGAGGGAGAACTTGAAGGAGAACTCGCTTCGTGGCCAAACATCGTTTGGAGCAGCCCAACCGCGGGGGCAAGGTTGCCAAGAAGGCCGTGATCGCAGGATCGATCACACTCGGTTCGCTTGCCGCGGCCGCTGGCCCCGCGCTCGCCGCCCCGGTCGAGGTGCCTGGCCTCGGTACGTTCGAGGTGCCCGGTCTCGGGCCGTCGCACAAGACCGAGCCGGTCAAGAAGAAGGCAAAGCCCGCCAAGAAGCCGCAAGGCGCAACGGTTGAGATCCCGAACCTGGGAACGTTCACGGTGCCCGGCATCAACCAGAATCAGATCCCGCCGCAGTTCAAGCCGCGCGGTGGCGCGCCGCTGGGACAGCCGCAGCTGACCACCGGTGAGAAGGCCGTGAAGGCCGCCGAGAGCAAGATCGGCTCGCCGTACTCCTATGGCGCTGCCGGCCCCAATGCGTTCGACTGCTCGGGCCTCGTCTACTGGTCCTACAAGCAGGCCGGCAAGACCATCCCGCGTGACAGCTACGGTCAGCTCGGTGGCGGTCGCGCGGTGGCCTACAAAGACGCCAAGCCCGGTGACGTGCTCATCTTCAACGGTGGGGGTCACGCCGGTATCTACATCGGCAACGGAATGTTCGTCCACTCCTCGACCTACGGTCAGCCGGTGAAGAAGGCTGCGGTCAAGGAATGGTCGCTCGTCGGCATTCGGCGCTACTGAGCGCGAACCGGCAGCGTAATGACTTCGGATTTGGGCGGATCACGCATTCAGGCGTGATCCGCCCAAACCACTTGGCTACCCAGGAGGAATCCGGGGTGGCCAAACCGGTCATCCGGTGGCAGGCACACAACTAGGGTTGCTCATCAGAGGGAGTTGGGGGCGTGGGGGATTCTCCGCACACAGCGACGCCCGGTGGGCCGTGCCAGATGCCGGATCGACCGTGAGTTTCGACAGGAGTGATGGCAAGGTGGTAACCCGTTCGCGAGGCGCACGACGAGTGATCTCGTCGCGCTCGGCGCCCGCTGCGCTGGCTGCCGGTCTGTTGGCGATTCTGGTCGCCCTGCCGCTGGGTATCGGCGGTACCGGCGACGCGCAGGCGATTCCCGCACGTACGGCCGATCAGCTGCTCATTCGCTACAAGCAGCTCGGCATCGACGCGGAGAAGACCGCGGAGTCGATGCACAACGCGCAGATCGAATACGACAAGCAGCGCCGGCTCGTGGTCACGTCCCGCCGTGCCGCAGCCACTGCGCAGCGTTCGCTCGACCAGTCGCAGGTTCAGCTCGATCTGTATCAGGGCCGCGTCGACTCGATCGTGCGCGCCAGCTACCGCGGCGCGCGCATCAACGGGCTGTACGCGGTTCTCGTCAGTGACTCGCCGCAGTCCCTGCTCGACCAGATGTCCGGGCTGGACATGATCGCCCGCCAGGCCGCCCGGGACCTGACCAACCTCAAGCAGGCTCGCAAGCGCGCCGCGTCGGCGAAGGTCGACGCCGAGCGTGCCGCGACGACCGCCACCGAGGCCGTCTCGCGCGTCGAACGGGTGCGCGGCAACCTGCAGACCAAACGGGCCAACATGCAGCTGCAGGCCATTCAGATCCGTGCCGTCTACAAGTCGATGACGGGTAAGCAGCTCGCCGAACTGCAGGGACCGAAGTTCACCTTCGACCCCCGGCTCGTGCCGCGCGGAACGTCGCTGCCGCTGATCGCCGTGCAGGCCGCGCTGACCAGGATCGGTGACCCGTACGTCTGGGGAGCCACCGGACCGAATTCCTTCGACTGCTCGGGACTCATGGTGTGGGCCTACAAGCAGGCAGGAAAGACACTGCCACGCTCGAGTGAGGCGCAGTTGGCCTCCGGACGTGCGATCGACCGCAACAATCTGGAACCGGGCGACCTGATCATCTATTACCCCGGCGCCACCCACGTGGGGATGTACGTGGGCGACGGTTACGTCATCCACGCATCCACCTTCGGCGTCCCTGTCAAGGTGGTCCCCATCGACGAGGCCGGACCGTACAATGCGGCTCGCCGGTACTGAATGACGTGACACGCGACTCTGGCGTCCTGCAGTGGACGCGGGGCACCGGTGCGTGAGCATCGGACGAGCCGCTCGCTGTCGGTGGCTGCGGCATCAGCGGTGATTCTCGGGACGCTCGTGGGGTGTTCATCGGGTCCACCGCCGACGGTGATCACGTCCACATCGTCGGTTCCCGCCACGCCGTCGACCGCCGACAACGTCTATGAAGCGCAGCGTTCCGCGGGCGTGACCGCGCTGCTCGACTCGTTCAGCCGTGCCGTGGTGCGTGGTGACCGGCGGGCGGTGGCCGCACTGCTCGACGAGAGTGCTCCCGCGGCGTTCCGCAATCGCCTCATGGTGGTGACCGCGAACTTCGCCGACGACTCGTCGGCGTCGGAAAGCGCGTCGTCGGAGGGTCGCGGGTCGGCGTTGCGCCCGGCCGTCTTCCGATATCAGCTCGCGCCGACCGAAGAAGCCGAGGCACTGGTGTCTTCCGAAGTGCAGGAGGCGCTGGACGAGCAGGGCAGTTCGGACTCCTGGGTCGCGCCGGTCGAACTTCATCACGCGCTCGGCGGTGCGTCGAAGCCCGGCCTCGCCGAGCCCGAGATGGTGGATTCGGCGCAGTTGGTCGTGGCCCGTTATGGCGACAGCTGGAAGATCGTGGGTGATGCGACGCTGGCCGGACGCCCCGCCGCCGACAAACAGATGTGGGATCTGCCCGGCCTCGAGGTGCGCGATGTTCGGACGGCCGGCGGCGAGTCGGTGATCGCGTCGTATCCCGACACTGCGACCGAGGTGGGCCGTCTTCAGGAGCTGTTGGGAGGGGCGGTTACCGCCGTCACCGACTTCTGGGGGACCGCGTGGCCCCAGCGTGCGCTCGTGGTGGCCACGGCCCGTGACGCGGAGTTCGAGGCGCTGGCACCAGGCAGTGTGATCGGCGGGGCCGCGGCCGCCACGGTGTACGACCGGATCGACGCCCGTAAGCGTGTGGCGGTCGGACAGCGGGTGGTGCTGACGCCGGAGGCGCGATCGTTGCCGACGCCCGCGCTCGGCGTCGTCATGCGACACGAACTCACCCATGTGGCCGCGCGGCTGAGTACAGCCGTGGGCGCGCCGATGTGGATCACCGAGGGCGTGCCCGAGTACGTCGGCCGCAAGGACACCTACCGTCGCTTCGCCGACGCCGCTCCCGAATTGGCGGCCGAGGTGACCGACTCGGGTCCACCGGCCGCCTTTCCGTCAGACGCAGCCTTCGCCGCCGGCGGGGACGCGTCGCAGCTGGCCTACCAGTCGGCGTGGTCCATCGCGGCCTACGTCGCGCAGCGCTACGGTGAGACGCGACTCAAGCAGCTCTATCTCGGTGTCGCCTCCACGGTGGACGTCGGACGTCAGGATGCCGCCATCGCGACGGTGCTGGGTATCACGCGTGCCGAGTTGGTGTCGCGCTGGCAGCGGTGGCTGACCGAACAGGTTCGATGACGGTGAGCCGGTCTGGGCGATGAAGCGAACTCTGTTGATCACCAACGACTTTCCGCCGCGGCCCGGTGGCATCCAGTCGTACCTGCAGAACCTTGTCGATCTGCTGCCGCCCGACGAGATCGTCGTGTACGCACCGCGTTGGCGTAAGCAGTCCCACGTCGAGTTCGACGCCGCGGTGCCCTACAAGGTGTATCGGCACCCGACGACGCTGATGCTGCCGACGCCACTGGTGGCGCGCCGTGCCGCTCGCATCGTGGCGCAGGAGAACATTTCGACGGTGTGGTTCGGTGCGGCCGCACCACTGGCGGTGCTGGCCCCCGCCGTTCGACGCGCCGGCGCGCAGCGGGTGATCGCCAGTACTCATGGCCACGAGGTCGGTTGGTCGATGCTCCCGGTGGCCCGCCAGGTTCTCGGGTTCATCGGTCGACATGTCGATGTGATCACGTTCGTAAGCCGTTACACGCGTGGGCGTTTCGCGTCGGCCTTCGGTCGCCACGCCGCACTCGAGTACCTGCCGCCGGGTGTCGACGTCGAACGCTTCACGCCGAATGCGGAGCGGCGCACCGAGATTCGGAGCCGGCTCGGCCTCGGCGACCGTCCGACCATCCTCTGCCTGTCGCGGCTCGTGCCTCGGAAAGGTCAGGACACGTTGATCCGGGCACTGCCGCTGATCCGCCGCACGGTGCCCGACGCGGTCCTGGTCATCGTCGGTGGGGGGCCGTACGCCGACAAGCTCCACCAACTCGCCGACGAGTCCGGCGTGGCCGACCACGTGGTGTTCACCGGAGGCGTTGCGTCCGAAGACCTTCCCGCCTATCACAACGTCGCCGACGTGTTCGCGATGCCGGCCCGGACCCGTGGCGGCGGCCTGGACGTCGAGGGTCTCGGGATCGTCTATCTCGAGGCGTCGGCCTGCGGGGTGCCGGTGGTTGCCGGCCAATCCGGGGGTGCGCCCGAGACCGTTGTCGAGGGGGTCACCGGCACCGTCGTGGACGGCACCGACGTCGACGCGGTCGCCATGGCCATCCTGTCGATCCTCGGAGATCGGGCGGCGGCCGCCGAGATGGGCAGGCAGGCAAGACGTTTCGTCGTCGATAATTGGCAGTGGCAGCACATGGCCGCACGGCTGCGGCAGTTGCTCTGATCCGAAGAGGACGGTGACCAACCCGCTGAACTGGGGAATGTGTCAGCGTCCTGCCCGAAAAATCTAGGGGAAGAACTTCTTCCCCGAGGTTCGCAGTCATCCGCGAGAATTTTCTGGGGGAGGACACCAAGGGTAGGGGAAGAAGTTTCTTCCCCTACTTTTGTGGCGGATCGCGATTCCTTCGCACGACGATGTTCCCGGTTCCGAGGACTGCGCTGCGACAGGGACCTCGTTTCTAATCAGAGACCGTCGGAACCGCTGACGGTCTCTGACTACGAGTGAGGTTTCTGTGACGGTGGCCGCAATTGCGGCGGCGAGCAGGTTTCTGGCGACAAGTGCGGCTTCTGCGACGAGGCCGCGCTCCTCCGCGTGGGCGAGTGAGTCGACGGCTACTTCGCGTAGATCGCCTCGATGTCGTCGGCGAACTTCTCGGCGACGACGTTGCGCTTGACCTTCAGAGTGGGGGTCATCTCCCCGGTCTCCTCGGTGAAATCGGTGGGCAGAATCCGGAACTTCTTGATGGCCTCGGCATGCGACACGGTCGCGTTGGCGTCGTCGATCGCGGCCTGCACCGCTGCGCGCAGATCCGGGTCGTCGGCCAGTTGGGCGACCGTGGCCGCTGCCGGCTTGCCGTTGCGTTCCTTCCAGGCCGGGAATGCCTCCGGGTCGATGGTGATGAGTGTCGCGATGAACGGCTTCTGGTCGCCGACGACCATCGCCTGTGACACGAGGGCGCTGGCGCGGATGACGTCTTCGAGGCCGGCGGGGGAGACGTTCTTGCCGCCCGCGGTGACGATCAGTTCCTTCTTGCGGCCGGTGATGGTGATGAATCCTTCGCCGTCGACCTTGCCCAGGTCTCCGGTGTGGAACCAGCCGTCGGTGACCGCTGTCGCCGTTGCCTCCGGGTTCTGCCAGTACTCCTTGAACACCACGCCGCCGCGCAGCAACACCTCGCCGTCCTCGGCGATGGCAACTTCGTTGCCGGCCAACGGCTTTCCGACGGAGCCGATCTTTCTCGCGGCCGGTGTGTTCACGCTGAACGCGGCCGTGGTCTCGGTGAGACCGTAGCCCTCGTACACCGGGATGCCGACGCCGGAGAAGAAGTGACCGAGACGCGCACCGAGCGGTGCGCCACCGGAGATGGCCATGGCGCATTCGCCGCCGAGAGCGGCACGCAGCTTCTTGTAGACCAGGGCGTCGAAGAGGGCGTGCTTGGCCTTGAGGACCAGGCCGACCTGACCACGTTCGGATGCCTTCGAGTACGCGACGGCGGTGTCGGCGGCCGCGTCGAAGATCTTGCCCTTGCCGCCGTCGTGTGCACCTTGGCGGGCGGTGTTGTACACCTTCTCGAACACGCGGGGGACCGACAGGATGAGGGACGGCTTGAACCGTGCGAACTCCGGTACCAGTGTCGAGGTGTCGGCGTAGTGGCCCACCTCGGCGCCCGCCTCGATTGCGACGAGGGTGATGGCCCGGGCGAGAACGTGGGCCAGTGGCAGGAACATGAGCAGTCGCTTCTCGGGCCGGCGCTGCAACTCGTCGAGGAGATCGCCTTCGAGTACGCCCCGGACTTCCGACAGCATGTTCGCGTGGGTGAGTTCACAGCCCTTGGGGCGTCCGGTGGTTCCCGACGTGTAGATCAGGGTGGCCGGGTCGGCCGAACCGACGGTGGCACGACGTTTGGTGACCTCGTCGTCGTGGACGTCTGCACCCGTCTCGGTCAGTTGGGCGACCGCGCTCGGTCCGTCGGTCCGATCGATCTGGAACACCGCGATCGTGTCGGGCAGCGTCTGGATCGAGTTGAATGCGTCGCGATGCCCGTCGTCTTCCAGAATGATCACGGTGGCGCCGGAATCCTGCATGATCCATTCGATCTGGCCCGCCGAGGACGAGTCGTAGATCGGGACCGTGATGGCACCCGCCGACCAGATGGCGAAATCGATGAGCGTCCATTCCAGGCGGGTTCGGGAGAGCAGTGCGACGCGGTCGCCGGGCTTCACCCCGGACGCGATCAGGCCCTTGGCGATCGCGGTGATGCGTTCGACGGACTCGCGGGCGCTCACCGGCACCCACTCGTCGCCCCGCTTGTGGAGGAAAACGGTGCGATCGGGGGTCTTGTCGGCGATGTCGAAAATGATGTCGGTGCAATTGTCCTCGGCGGCGATGGTGAACTTCGCCGAAACGCTGAACGGCTGGACATCGGTTTCGGTCATCGGTGACCCCTCTCGAGTACTGCGGTATTCGTCGACACCAATGGTATAGCCGTCGGCCAACCGGACCTCGCGCGACGGCGCAGTTGGGGGCCCTACCGTCGCCTGTGGTGCATGTGTGAAGCTAATGTCGTGACGAGTATTCAGGTGGCCGATGCGACATTTGTCGCCGCGGCCCCGGCCTTGGTGGCCGACGTGATCGCCGATCGCGCCCGTTGGCGACGCTGGTGGCCGGATCTGTCGCTGACCGTCACCGAGGACCGCGGCGCCCAGGGGGTGCGGTGGACGGTGGACGGGCCGTTGCGGGGGACGATGGAGGTCTGGTGTGAAGCGGTACTCGACGGCTTTGTCCTCCACTACTTCCTGCATGCCGAACCCGCCGGCTCGCTCGGCGATCGAATTGCGGGCTCGGCCGCGGATCTGGCGCAGGAGAACAAGCAACGTCGGGTGGCGGGCAAGGTGATGTCCTTCGCGGTCAAGGATGACCTCGAATCGGGGCGCATCGTCGGCGGCCCGGCAGTCGGGGTGCAGGCGTCCGGGCTGGACGCGTCAGGGGTCGGAACACACTGATGGCCGACCACACCGAGCGCGACATCATCATCAACGCCGACGCGGCCGACATCCTGGCGGTCATCGCGGATTTCGCGAACTATCCGGAGTGGGTCTCGGCCGCGCGGGAGGTCGAGGTGCTGAGCACCGACGCGTCCGGACGCGCCCAGCAGGTACGATTCGTCCTTGACGCGGGTGTCCTGCAGGACACGTATGTGCTTGCCTACGAATGGGATTCGCACGGCGAAGGCGTGTCGTGGCGTCTCGTCTCCAGTGAACTCCAGCGCGATCAGCGCGGCCGGTACGTGCTCACCGAGCAGGTGCCGGGTTCGACGAAGGTCACTTACGAGTTGATGGTCGACCTCGTGGTGCCCCTGATCGGTGCACTGAAACGCCGTGCGGAGAAGGCGATCACGGACGCCGCCCTGCACGACCTGAAGAAAAGGGTCGAAGGCTGATCGATCTCACACCGATCCATCTGGTGCTCGGTCCCGGGGGTTGTGGCGTGTCTGTCGTCGCGACGGCCGGGGCGGCAGAGCGGCCCCGCGCGCCGCGTGACAGCCGACAGTCTGTCACGCGGCCGGCTCGGCACACCCTGCTCGTCACGCTGGACCGCAATTCGCCGACCGCGTCGTGGGCGGGCGTGTACCGGCAGCCCGGCGAGGTGGTCGCGGTGTCGCAATACCTGCACCTGCTGACCCTCGATCGTCTCGACCTCAGCGAGCAGACCTGGGCGGCATTTGTCGACGTTCTCTCCGAGAGCGTCCGACGGTCGAAGGTCGCCCTACCCGGTGTCGGCACAATTGCCGGCGTGGACGCGGCCGAATTGACCGCCTTGCCCGGGATCGAGGATTTCCTGTTGCTGCGCAGGATTCGCGACGAGGCGACCAGCGGACAATGGCAGCGGATCGTCGTCGACTGCTCCGGAGTCGGTGATCCGTTCGCGTTTCTGCGGGCGGCCGCGGTTCTCTCGCAGGCGCTCAACCGCTTCTGGCCGCGTCACCGGCGGCTCGCAGCCGCAGCGGAGCGTCCGGTGATGGCGGCGCTCACGGCTGCGGTCGACGCGATCGACCGCGACTGCGCAGACCTCTCCGAACTCATCACCGATGCGTCCGCCGTCGCAGTGCATCTCGTCGTCGGGGCCGACGATCGTGGCTGCCGGCTCGTCGCGCCGATGCTTGCCGACATCGACGTGATGGGACTGCCGCTGACGTCGGTGGTGGTCAACGAGGCCGGCGGACCGGGCAGCCAGGACGTCGTGGCCCGACTGAACGATCTCGTCGCCGAGCGGTCGGAGTCCGCGGGCGTCGTGGTCGGGGTCCGGGCCGTGGGCCGCGCGCCCGACACGATCGACCGTCTCGCCCGGCTGCGCAAGCTCGGCGTCACATTGGCGGCACCACACGGCGTTCCTCAGGGGTCCGCGGCAGCGATGGTGGAGTCCGTCGGTGGAGCCGGCGTGCAAGCCACGTATCGAATGTCGTGGCCACAGGGATTGCCCGACCCCGACGGACTGGTGCTCGGACGCAGCGGGGACGACCTGCTGGTGACCGTGTCGGGATTCCGGCACCCGATCCGGTTGCCGTCGATGCTGCGCCGGTGCACCGTGGTGGATGCGGAGTGGGACGGCGTGCGTCTGGCCATCAGCTTCGTGCCCGATCCTGCGGTGTGGCCGAAGCGGTGATGTCGGGTAGCGTCTGGAACCTGTGCCCCTGCGGGGCTTGTACTCCCGTCCGGAAGGAGCGTGCTCGTTCATGAGCGCCGATGACGACGACGGCGACCGCACAAACCATGGCGGGTCGGCCGGTGCAGGAGCCCACCAGAGCGATATGGTGCGCGACTTGCTGCTGGGATTGGCCGGTCAGATCGATCAGGTCGCGGCCATGTTCGGCGGGAATCGCTCACGGCGTACCGATGCTGATGGTGCCGACACCGACCAGACCTTCGGCGCCGGATCGTTCGGATCCGGGCAGGCCGCTGCCGGAGCGTTTTCTGCGGGAGCCGGACTGGGAGACGTGTCGGGAGAGATCACCTCGCTGCTCGCCGAGATCGGCGATCTGCTGGCACGACTGATCGCGGCACTCATCGCAGTACTGGAGGCGATCGCCAAGGCGTTGCGTTCGACGCCCGCCGACACGTCGCCGCCCCGGCACTACCAGCCGATCGCCGTGCGCATCGATTCGCCACGCGCCTCTCGGCCACCGTTCCCCGAACCCTCGCCCCCTCGGGCCACCGGTCCGGAGTCCACCGAGGACCGACCGAAGGAGTGATCTCATGGGCGAGTTGACGATCGGTATCGACATCGGCGGCACCAGCGTGCGCGCGTCGGTGGTCGACGACCACGGCGCCATGCTCGACACCCTTCGTGCCGCCACCCCGCCGACCGCGCAGGCGCTCGAGCACTGTCTGGATCGACTGGTCGGCGAACTCACCTCGAGGTGGGCGGCCAAAGCCGTCGGACTGGCCATCGCCGGGTTTCTGACGCCGGACCGGCAGGTGATCAGATTCGCCCCGCACCTGCCGTGGCGTGAGGCACGGGTCGCCGAGGAGATGACCCGGCGCATCGGCATCCCGGTCTTCGCCGAACACGACGCCAACTCGGCGGCGGTCGCCGAGTATCGCTTCGGCGCGGCCGCCCGCGGACACAATTCGCTGGTCCTGGCGATCGGGACCGGTATCGGCGCCGGCCTGTTGATCGACGGTGAGATCTACCGCGGGAGTTTCGGTGTCGCACCGGAATTGGGGCATCTGACGATCGTTCCCGACGGTCGGGTGTGTTCCTGTGGAAAGCGGGGGTGCTGGGAGCGGTACTGCAGCGGCACGGCGCTTGTCGACACCGTCGTCGAACTGCTCGCCGACGGCAATTGGGGCCGCAGTCAGCTCGCCGCCGATGTCGCGGCCGACCCTGGGGCGCTGACCGGTCGCCGGGTCGCGGGCGCCGCGGCCGACGGTGACGCGGTCGCGCTGGCGGCGTTCACGCAGTTCGCCGCCTCCCTCGGTCAGGGTCTGGCCATGATCGCCGACATCTTCGATCCCGACCTGATCGTGCTGGCCGGCGGCGTCGGTGCGGCGTCGGGTCTGTTCCTCGACGAGGCGCGCGAGCATTACGCACGTCTGGTCACGGGCGCCGGGCATCGACAGCTCGCCCGGATTCGGGGTACGCAGCTCGGCGAATCGGCCGGGGTGATCGGGGCCGCGGAGGTCGCGCGGCAGGGACTGCGCGCGCCGGCACCCCGGATGCAGTTGAGTACGGATGATCTTGTGCGCCAACAGCCTCACCCGTTGGCCGGACGGACGTCCGACCAACTTCTGGGATGAGTGGTGCTGGACAGGACCACCAATTCACACAAACATTGCGGCACGGGCCGTGCGATGACGAACCCCGGCGTGGGTGGGTAGAGTTCTGCTCCGGGTATGGTCGCTGCGGTGAGTCGGTGAGGGAGAGTGCAGATGTGGTACTGGGCGTTCAAATACATCTTCTTGGGTCCACTTCTGCGCGTGCTCGGCCGACCCCGGATCGAGGGGTTGGAGAACATCCCTGATCGCGGGCCCGCGATCCTGGCCAGCAATCACCTCGCGGTGATGGACAGCTTCTTCCTGCCCCTGATGGTGAACCGGCGCATCTACTTCCTGGCCAAGTCCGAGTACTTCACCGGCACCGGCCTCAAGGGCGCCTTCCAGCGGTGGTTCTTCACCGCTGTCGGCCAGATCCCCATCGACCGGTCGGGTGCGCAGGCCGCGGAGGGAGCGCTGATCTCCGCGCGCCGTCAGTTGGAGAAGGGTGAGCTGATGGGGATGTACCCCGAGGGCACCCGTTCACCTGACGGTCGTCTGTTCAAGGGCAAGACGGGGCTGGCCCGGATCGCGCTGGACACCGGCGTGCCGGTGATTCCGGTCGCGATGATCGGAACCAACAAGTTCAACCCGCCCGGCAGCGTGCTCCCGCGTCCGTCGAAGGTGGTCGTGAAGGTCGGCAAACCTCTCGACTTCGCCCGCTACGAGGGCATGCAGGGCAACCGGTTCATCGAACGCGCGGTGACCGACGAGATCATGTACGAGCTCATGCAGCTCACCGGCCAGCAGTACGTCGACATCTACGCCGCGTCGCTCAAGGACAAGAAGCCGGCTGCCGAGCCGCCGGCGGCCTCCGCCGACGCTGCCTGAAGCGATCGTCAGCCGGCACCGAGGGTTTTCAACCAGCGTTGTGCGGCTCGTCGACCGATGCGGCCGGGCGCCTCGGCGACAGCGTCGTCGACGTCACCTCGTTGGTTTCCGACGACGACAGCAGGCCGATGAGCGAGGGCAGCCACTCCCGATCGGCGGGCACCACGTCGTCGAGGTCGACGTGGCGCAGGTCGTCCGCCGACATCCAGCGCAGATCGAGATGTTCGAGCGCCTGCGGTGTCCCGTTGGTCAGGCGCGCCGCGTAGGCCCGGAGCACGAGGTCGTCGCGGAGTGCGACCTCGGTGCCGACACGATCGAGCGGTTCGACGTCGACGCCGAGCTCTTCGCGGATCTCGCGGCGCACGGCGTCGTGCGCGGACTCACCCAGCTCGACCCGTCCGCCCGGGAGTTCCCATTTGCCCGCCAGGTCCGACGGCCGCGCACGTTGGGCGAGCAGGAGGCGTCCGTCGTCGATGATGGCCGCGGCAACGACCTCGGTGCGAGCCCGGCTGCGTGTCACGGCGATCCAGGGCGTCACGGCGATCCAGGCCAGAGTGGCCAGGGCGATCACCGACCACGCGCTGCCCAGGATCGCGACGAGGGCCGCGGGCAGCTCCCGGCTCGACTCGTCGATCGTCTTCAGAATCCACGGAATCCCGATCGCCGCGACGGCAATCCACACGCCGAGCACCACTTTCGCGCCCATCAGGCGGGCTCCGCCGCCGTAGACCAGCCAGACGGCCAGGGGCAGCAGCCACACCCAGTGATGCACCCACGAGATGGGCGACACCAGCAGGCCGAGCAGCTGGACCACCATCAGGACGCCGAACGTGTCGTCGCGGACCACGCGCCACGCCGCCACGGCCAGCACCAGCGCGAGGGCGACCGCGACCAGCCAGATCCAGGACGACCCGACGTCGTGTCCGGCGATCCGGGAGAGCGATCCGCGCATGCTCTGGTTGATCACCCGGGCCACGGGACCGATGCGGTCGGCGTCGCCGAGTAGTTCGCCGTAGTACGTGCGCGTCACCGACGGGAAGAACAGCAGGCAGCCCAGAATGGTGGCGACGAAGGCGCCGGCCGCGGCCACAGCGCCGAGCGGTTTGCGGACCGCGAGATACCAGAGCCCGGTGATCGCCGGCGTGAGTTTGATGCCGGCGAGCAAGCCGATCAGCGCACCGCCCATGATCTGGCCGCGCTCGGTTCGCGCCATCGACACGGCCAGGAGGGTGCAGAACATCAGGAAGACGTTGATCTGTCCGTAGTCGAGGGTGACGCGCACCGGTTCGCACCAGATCGCGATCGCGGCCCATACCGCCGCCAGGGCGTACACGCCGGTGGTCCGCCCGCAGAGCCGCAGGGCGAGCACCACACTCCCGTACAACGTGGCAAAGGTGGCGAGTTCCCACAGGATCGCGACGAGGCTGAACGGCAGCAACGACAGCGGATAGAGCACGACGGCCGCAAACGGCGGATAGGTGAACGGCAACGCGAAGTCCGTGGAGCCCGAGTAGGTGAACAGGTACAGGGAGCCGTCGGCGAGACCGGCCGACCCGTCGCGATAAACGTGCAGGTCCACGAAGTTCCTGCCGTTGGCGTTCGCCGCATCCCAGATCAGCCGAGCGATGATCGAGGCCGCCAGGATCGCGGTTGCCAGCACAGACCTGGAGCGCACGAGTTCCAAGGGTAGCGACCTGCGTACGGGGCGTGTCGGCGGCCTGTCAGGCATCGGGTCCGAGTACCCCCTGACTGCCGTGACGGCACCTCGTTGCGGGTCCGCATTGCGGGTGTGACCAATACTTGTGCGTATGCGGTACTTCTATGACTCGGAGTTTATCGAGGACGGCTCGACAATCGAGTTGGTGTCGATCGGTGTCGTCGCCGAGGACGGTCGCGAGTTCTACGCGGTGTCGACCGAGTTCGACCCCGGCCGGGCCGGCGAGTGGGTGCGCGCCAACGTGTTACCCAAGCTGCCGTCCCCGTCGTCGCCGCACTGGCGGGACCGTCGGCGCATACGTGAGGACTTGCTCGCGTTCTTCGACGAGGGAGGCGGCGATGTCGAACTCTGGGCGTGGGTCGGTGCCTACGATCACGTGGTCCTCTGCCAGCTGTGGGGCCCGATGACCGCGCTGCCACGTCAGATCCCGCGCTTCACCCGGGAGCTTCGTCAGCACTGGGAGGCCGCCGGTCGGCCCGCATTGCCCCCGTCGCCACGGGACGCGCACGACGCCCTGACCGACGCCCGCCACAACCTGCGCAAGTGGGAGGCGATCGAACGCGCCCGCCACAGCTGAACCCGGCACCGGCGAACACCGTCCGCTGATCTACCCTGGGCAGCGTGGTGAACTGGACCGTAGACGTTCCGATCGATGAACTTCCCGAGCTGCCGCCGCTCCCCGGCGACCTCGAAGCGCGTTTCCGTGACGCCATCGGCCGGCCGGCGCTCCAGCAGCCGAGCTGGCCCGCCGACGAGGCACGCAAGATGCGCACGGTGCTCGAGAGCGTGCCGCCGATCTGCATGCCCGCCGAGGTCGAGGCGCTGTCGACGCAGCTTGCCGAAGTCGCCGAGGGCCGCGCATTCCTGCTGCAGGGCGGCGACTGTGCGGAGACCTTTGCCGACAACACCGAACCGCACATCAAGGGCAACATCCGCACGCTGCTGCAGATGGCGGTGGTGCTGACCTACGGCGCGAGCCTGCCGGTGGTCAAGTTGGCCCGGATCGCCGGTCAGTACGCCAAGCCGCGGTCGTCGAACACCGACGCGCTGGGCCTGCCGTCCTACCGCGGCGACATGGTGAACGGTTTCCCGGCCGACGAGGCGGTACGCGCACACGACCCGTCGCGACTGGTGCGGGCCTACGCCAACGCCGCGGCGGCGATGAACCTGGTGCGAGCGCTCACCGGCTCCGAGGCTGACCTGCGTCGTGTCCACGACTGGAACCGCGAGTTCGTCCGCACCTCACCCGCGGGTGCGCGCTACGAAGCACTGGCGTCGGAGATCGACCGTGGCCTGCGCTTCATGGACGCCTGCGGCGTCACCGACTCGAGTCTGGCCTCGGCGGCCATTTTCGCCTCACACGAGGCGCTGGTCCTCGACTACGAGCGAGCCATGCTGCGCCTCGCCGACGACCCCCGCCCGGCATCCGGCGATTCCGGCGGCAAGGTGCTCTACGACCTCTCGGCCCATTACCTGTGGATCGGGGAGCGCACCCGCCAGCTCGACGGCGCGCACATCGCGTTCGCGGAGCTGATCAGCAACCCGATCGGGGTCAAGATCGGTCCCACGACCACGCCCGAACAGGCCGTCGAGTACGTCGAGCTGCTCGATCCGCACAAGCGGCCGGGCCGCCTGACGCTGGTCGCTCGCATGGGCAACGGCAAGGTGCGCGACGTGCTGCCGGCGATCGTGTCCGCGGTCGAGGCGACCGGGCACAAGGTCATCTGGCAGTGCGATCCCATGCACGGCAACACCCACGAGGCCTCCACCGGTTTCAAGACGCGTCACTTCGATCGCATCGTCGACGAGGTCCAGGGCTTCTTCGAGGTGCACCACGCGCTGGGCACCCACCCGGGCGGTGTGCACATCGAACTGACAGGTGAGAATGTCACCGAATGTCTCGGTGGGGCACAGGACATCTCGGACCTCGACCTGGCCGGTCGCTACGAGACCGCGTGCGACCCCCGACTGAACACCCAGCAGTCGCTGGAGCTCGCGTTCCTGGTCGCGGAGATGCTGCGCGGATAGGCGTGCGGGTGTGGGAAGAGCCCATCCCCGCTCCCTGAGGTGCGAGGAGCGCAAGCCGCCGGGTTGAGGAGCGACGAGGGAGCGAAGCGACCCGACGCGTCTCGAAACCGACGAGCCTCGAAGGGCTGGTGAGACAACAAGGTCATCTCACAGGGGGCTTCGAGGCTCGCAGGCTCGCACAGCCATCGGAAGCGCCGGGCTCGTCAGATCAGCGCACCCCGAGGTAGTGATGGCCCGTCCACCAGGCGACCGCACCCAGGCCAACCGCGACCGCGAGCACGGCAAGCAGCCACAGCACAGAGCGCAGGCGGCTGCCGACCTGGGGTTCGACGTCGTCGAGGGCGCCGGATCGTCGTGGTGTTGCGGCGTTCGGTGGCGCGTCGTCGGCGTGGTCGCGCTCCGGCGGTGGCGTGTGGGCCGGCGGTTCCGGACGGTCCGCCGCAGCTCCTGCGCCCGACCCCCTTGCGCCCGACTCCGATTCGGCCACATAGGGACCTGGCACCGACACCGCACGGGTGCCGTGCAGCCGAGGACCGGCCGGGCGGTGGCGCGCCATCGTGACGCGCTCGGCGGATCGGCGTGGCGCGGGCACGGTGAACGGCGGCAGATCGAGATCGTCGGCCATCGCCAGCAATGCCTGTCGCATGGCGAATCCGTTCGGATACCGGTGTGCCGGATCGCGTTCGGTGGCGCACAGGATGATCTCGTCGAGTTCGGGGGGCACCCCGGCGATGACGTCGCCGGGCGCCGGGACGTCGAAGTTGAGGCGCTGATAAGCCAGGGCCAGTGGGGTGTCGCCGCGGAAAGGGGTTCGGCCGGTGAGTAGTTCGAACAACATCACCCCGGTCGAGTAAACGTCGCTGCGTGCGTCCGCGTGTGAGGATTCCACCTGCTCGGGGGACAGGTAGGCGGCGGTGCCGAGGATGACGCTGGCCGACGTCACCCCTGCTTCGGCGACGGCGCGGACAAGTCCGAAGTCGGCGACCTTCACGTCGCCGGAATCGGAGATGAGGACGTTCTCAGGCTTCACATCCCGATGCACCAGCCCGGCGGCGTGCGCGGTGCCGAGGCCGCCGAGCACGGGGTCGGCGACGGCGACCACGGCATGCGGCGGCATCGGTCCGCGTTCGCGCAGCAGTTCGCGGAGACTTCCGCCGTCCACCAGTTCCATGACGAGAAAGACGATCTGGTGATCGATGCCCTGGTCGTAGACGGCCACCAGACCAGGATGTTTGAGACCGGCCACTGCGCGCGCCTCGAATTCGAAGCGGCGCAGGAACAGCGGATCCCCGGCGTAGCGGTCGTCCATGATCTTCACCGCGACGTCGCGTCCGAGCCGCAGGTCGACCCCGAGGTAGACCGCGCTCATCCCGCCCCGCGCGATGAGCGCGTCAATGCGGTAGCGGCCCTCGACGACGACACCGAGCACCGGGTCGGCGGGACTGTTCATGTCGGTGAACTTACCGGCATCGTCGGCGTCTGGGCGTGAACGCCGTCCGCCGACCGTGATCTCATGCCACCGGAAGTCGGTGAACCGCTACTCTCTTCGTGTGAGTTCTCTACCGCTCTCGCAAGACACCCTGCTGCCGCCCGATGTGGACACGCTGTCGATCGACGAGGTGGCCAAGCGTCTCGGGGTTTCTGCGAACCGCGTCCGCACCCTGATCCGCGACCACCATCTGCTCGGCGTCTCGCGTGGCGGCGAGCCCGCGATCCCGGCACTGTTCTTCGACGACCTCGGTGTCGTCAAGCACTTCACTGGTCTCGTCGAGGTCCTCCTGGACGGGGGGTACAGCCGCGACGATGTGATGGCCTGGTTGTTCACCACGCAGGACGATCTGGAGATGCACCCGGCGCAGGCGCTGCACACACATTCGGCCCGCGAGGTCATCCGTCGGGCGCAAGCCCAGGCGTTCTGATCGCTGCGCCGTTCTGATCACTGCGCCGTTGTGGCAACCTCGCGACCGGGCGATCCCCACGCCCACCGGGCGAACCGGCCCAGCCGCAACGGATCCGGACCCAGCAACGACCATGCCGCGAGCCCGGCCAGGGCGACGGCGAGAACGAGTGCCCCCGGCTGGTAGAAGGCGATCGCATCGTCGGGCTGGAACACGATCAGCATGAACGTCGAGACCCCGACGACGGTCGCGTACACCCACCGAGGCAGTGTGAAGGCCACCGCGATGGCGAGCACCCAGGTGTAGTACCAGGGCAGCGTGGACGGCTCCAGGAGCAGCACCGCGAGCATCGCCCAGGCCATGCCGGCAACGGCGGCGCGCTCGTCGCGGCGAAACCGCCACCACAGCGTCACCAGGACGACGGCGAGCAGGCCCGCGCCGATCGCACGCGTGACCTCCAGTACCGGTTGAAGATTGAGCGCCGCCCACGGTGCGGCCAGGAGGGTGACCAGATGCGCCAGCAGGGTCGGGAGGGTGAACCAGTTGATGATGACGTCGGCCCAACCCAATCCGGTCAGCCAGCCCAGTCCGAGGCCGAGCACCAGTGTCCAGAAACCGAAGACGGCCACCGTGATCCCGACGATCGCCGCGAAACAGCCCACAACGTCACGTGCGGTCACCGGACGCCGGGAACGGATGTGGGCGAGCCAGATCCACAGCACGAACGGAATCGCGATTCCTGCGGTGATCTTGATGGACACCGCCAGGCCGAGCACGGCCAGGCCTGCGACGTGGCGGCCCTGCACCACCAGCAGCACACCCGCGACGAGGACACCCATCATGAGCAGTTCCACATGCGCCCCGGCCACCAGATGGATGAGCACCATCGGATTGAACAGGGCCAGCCACAATCCCGTTTGCCCGGATGCACCGAAATGCGTTGCCAGACGCGGAATCGCCCACAGCGACAGGAAGAGTCCGGGCAGCAGTACCAGCCGCATGGCCAGCACACCCAGGATCACGTGATCGCCGGTGATCTCCGACACCGTCCGGATCACCCCGACGAAGAAGGGACCATACGGGGCAGTGGTGGTCGCCCAGACCTGGGCCATGCTGTCCACGAGTGGACCAGGGCGGTGGGCGGGACCGTCGGCGTAAGGGTCGAAACCCGCTCCGAACACCGCGCCCTGGGCGAGGTAGGCGTAGACGTCGCGGCTGTACACCGGCACGGTGACCATCAGTGGCGCCGCCCACGCGAGCAGCCAGCGCCGGAGCGTCGCGACGCTCGGCGCGTCGCCGGCAAAGATGCGTCGTCCCACCCGAACCCACGCGATCACCATCGCCGCCACCCCGGCCCAGAAGATGACCGCCGAGAGATTCTTGCCGTGTCCGTAGGTGATCCAGCTGAGGCCGAGATCGGTGAGCAGCCCGCTGTTGCGCGGCGGGTCGCCGACACCGAAAGCGCCCAGACACACCAGGATCGACCCGACCATACCGATGGCGAGGTCCGCCCGGGCCGTGCCGTTGAGTCCGGCTCGGACGGGTGTCGTGTGGGTGCCGGCCGTGTCGGTCATGTCTCGCGGTAGGCGGTGCGATGCGCCACGGCGCTCAGTTCGGCCCGGATGTCGGGGCCGATGTCGATGCGGTCGAGTACCGCGAGGGCTGAGGCGAGCAGCTCGGAGATCCTCGATTCGACCTCGTCAACTGCCCCGACATCGACGAGAGTTGCTCGTGCCGCAGATAATTCGCTCTCGGTGAGCTCGCGCCCGATTGTTGCGCGCAGCGCCGCCGCGCGGGCGGGCGCGGTGTCGTCGGCGCGGCGCAGGCCGATGGCCAGCAGAGCGGTGCGCTTTCCGGTGATCAGGTCGTCGCCCGACGGCTTGCCCGTGCGTTCCGGGTCCCCGAAGACCCCGAGCAGATCGTCGCGCAACTGGAAAGCGATGCCCAGATCGTGTCCGACGGACCGCAGGTCGGTGATCAGAGGTTCCGAAGCGCCGGCGAGTCGCGCACCCAGTTCCAGCGGACGGGCGACCGTGTAGGCCGCGGTCTTGTACTCCATGACCCGCAACGCCGCCTCGACCGATTCGTCGCCGCTCGCCTCGTTGACGATGTCCAGATACTGTCCGCCCAGCACTTCGGTACGCATCGAGGCCCACGTCGCACCGATCGTCGGCGACAACGGGGTCACGCCGACTGGCGCGGCCGCGCCCGGGATGTGGCCGTGGACGAGGTCGTCGGCCCAGGCCAGCGCCAGGTCACCGGCGAGGATCGCCGCCGCGATCCCGAACTGCCCGGAGTCGCCCGCCCAACCTTGATCACGGTGGCGGCCTTCGACGTCGCGGTGCACGGTCGGCCTGCCCCGTCGCGTGTCGGAGCGGTCGATGATGTCGTCGTGGATCAGCGCGCATCCCTGCACCAATTCCAGTGCGGCACATACCCGCAAGGTGTCCGACGCGGTGTAACGCGATTCGGTGTGCTCCGACGCGGTCTTCCCGCACCGCCAGCCGGCGAAGGCGAAGACCGGCCGGATTCGCTTGCCGCCCTGGAGCACGAAGTCGCGAACGATCCGCGCCGCCGTGCCCACCGCGGGAGAGATCTGTTCGGCGACCGGTGTGGTGGCCGCGAAGAAGGTGCGCAGCCGGCCCTCGACCGCCGCGGGCACCTCGTCGAGCGAGACGGGCGTGGGGATCGTGGAGGTCACCCTGTCAGGCTATGCGATGGCGTGCTCGCGGCCACAGGGCGGCGGCGCAGGGGGGTGACCGCGATCGCAGATGGTCGGGCAGCGTCCGTATCATGGTTGGGTGACTCCATCCGCTACCGGCCGTCCAGGTCAGACCCGATCCGGCCGCGCGCCGTCGATCGTCGAGAGCCTGGCTACGCCACATCGTGGCCCGATCCCGTTCTCGGTCGAGTTCATGCCGCCGCGGGATGCCGAGGGGGAGGCCCGGCTGTGGCGCGCCGTGCGCATCTTCGAGCGTTTGGGACCTGCCTTTGTGTCGATGACCTATGGAGCCGGCGGTTCCACTCGGGACCGCACGGTCCGCATCGCGGGCGAACTCGCCGCCGAGACGACGCTGCTGCCGGTCGCTCACCTGACGGCGGTCAATCACAGCGTCGCCGAGCTGCGCGCGCTCGTCGGCGCCTACGCCGACCAGGGCATCACCAACATCCTCGCGTTGCGTGGCGACCCGCCCGGCGATCCGCTCGGCGAGTGGGTCGCACATCCCGAGGGCGTGCAGTATGCGGAGGAACTCGTGCGGCTGATCGAGCGCCTCGGCGACTTCCACGTCGGCGTCGCGTCGTTCCCGGAGGGTCATCACCGGGCGCCCGATCTCGACCACGACACCCAGAACCTGGTGCGCAAGCTGCGTGCGGGCGCCGAGTACTCGATCAGTCAGATGTTCTTCGACGTCGATCACTATCTGCGGTTGCGTGATCGCGTGCACGCCGCCGACGCCGAGCAGGCCGCCAAGCCCCTGATCCCCGGTCTGATGCCGATCACCTCCCTCGCCAGCGTCCGCCGGATGGTCCAGCTCTCGGGTTCGGTGTTGCCGCCGGCGGTCGACGCCCGGCTGAGTGCCGCGGCCGGCGACGGTCCGGAGGAAGATCGTGCGGCAGTGCGGGCGGTCGGTATCGACCTCGCCACCGAGATGGCCGAGCGGCTCATCGCCGAGGGCGCACCATGCCTGCACTTCTGCAGCCTGAATTTCGCAAAGGCGACCAGCGAGGTGCTCGAGCGCCTCGGCGCCGACGTCCGCGAGGTTCTCGGCGCCCCGGCCCTGAGCAGCTGACCGCCGCTGCCTGAGTTCGTGCGGGCCGAGCCCTTCACCGCTCCCTGAGGTGCGCCCTTCGTCAAGCTCGCTGCTCAGGACCCGCGAAGCGAGCCTTCACCGCTCCCTGAGGTGCGAGCTTGCGAGCCTCGAAGGGCGCTGTTGAGACAACAATGTCCTCTCACCAGGGCTTCGAGGCTCTCGGCTAGCGCCTCGAGCGCCTCAGCCGGCGGAAGGATTCGTCAGGATTTCGACGCGTCCTGCGTGGCCCGGTCGGAAGCAGACTTGGCATCTGGCTTTGACTTGGCGTCGGATTTGGCGGTCGATGGGGTCTTTGCCCGGACGGGTCGGCCGGGCCGGGGACCGCGATGGCGCGACGAGTAGGCGATCGCGACGATCACCGCGACCACGATCAGGCAGATGGCCGCCAGGAACCACGACCAGCTGCTCACCGCGGCCGTCGCCGGGTCCGGGTAGGTGGCGTCGGCGCTGAAGTCCGACGGTTTGCCCGGCTCGGGTGTCCACGTCACCGACGACTCACCGGTCTGATCGCCGTTGGTCGCGGTGATCGGTCCGGCGAAGGTCAGTGTCAACTGCACGTAGTCGCGCTGAGGTGCCAGATCGGTGAGGTCGGTGGAACCGCGGAACCGGACCACCTCACCGCTGCGTTTCGCGGTGAGATCCATGGTGACCGATGTGTCCCCGAAAGAGTCCGCGACGATGTCGCCGAGCTGGCTCAGCTGGCCGGAGGTGAGGCCGGAGAAGGTGGCCCGGGTACCCACGTGTGTCGCGCGATCGTCGTCGGCGTTGCCCGGGGTGCGCGGGGTGGTGGTGGTCGACGTCGACCCGCTCGGCCCGGGGCCGCCCGGCGTTGTCGACGGAGTGGGTGTGGCGCGGTACTCGGTGACCGAGACCAGCGAGGCCATCGACTCGGGGAGGTCCAGCTTGGGTGCGCCATGCGGATTGTCCGGCGAGGTCGCGACGACGATCGTGCCCGAATAGCGGTCACCGACGGTGGTCGACCGTTCCAGGCAACCCGACATCAGCGGGGCGGCGACCAGCAGGAGCAGGACCGCTGCGAGCATCGGGAGCCGGCGTCGTGGCGCGTCGATTGGGGAGGTCACGGTGCTCATCGTGCCAGACCGTTGCCGCGTCGCGCGCCACCGCGACGTCTGCGTGTGCGCGCGCCGAGGGCCAGCGTGGCGGCGATTCGACCACTGGCGCCGGTGACGCCGCCGCCGGGATGTGTCGAGGCGCCCGCGAGGAGGACGCCGTCCGCGCCGGGCACGCGGTGGTGTGCCAGGTCGGGGTGCGGTCGCCACATGAACATCTGGTCGATCGACATCTCCACGTGCATGATGTTGCCGCCGGTGAGTCCGAGTTCGGTTTCCAGATCAGCCGGTGTCTGCACGTGGAGGTGCTCGATGGTGTCGGTGAATCCCGGTGCGTGCCGGTCGAGTTCGCCGCAGACGGCATCGGCTGCGACCTCGCCCAACTGCGCCCACGAGCGCTCGCCCGCAAGTCGGTACGGATGCCACTGAGCCCAGAGCGTCAGCAGGTGTCGTCCGGGTGGAGCGAGGGTCGGGTCGATCGCGGAGTAACTCATGGCGACGCAGGCCGGACGCTCGGGTAGCTCGCCGACCGCCGCCGCGGCCTGGGCACGCACGAGGTGGGCGCGATCGGTGACGAGCAGACCCAGGCCGGAGTGCACGCTGTGTGCAGGCAGCCCCGATGGCAGCCCGGGATAGTCCGGCAGTGCCGTGGTGCCCACCCGAACCGCCATCCCGATGCCGTTGCCGACGACCACCGACGACCGCCACCGCCGCGCAGTGTCGGCATCGAAGCCACCCGCGGTCAGCAAGTCGAGGGTGGTGAGCACGTGGCAGGCGGCGATCACCTGATGGGTACAGCGGGGTGGCGATCCGTCGAACTCGACGCGCCAATGGTCGGAGCAGCGAGTGATCGATTCGGCCGGGGTGCCGACCGCAACCGCGCCGCCGTCGCCGGTGATGCGCGCGATCAGCGCCTGTGCGAGTGCGCCGCTGCCCCCGACGGCGCGTCCGGGTGGTATCCGGTGCATGAGTGCCGCAAACCCGACCATCGGTGCGGTGCCCGGTGCGCTCATCGGTGGTCCGGACTGCGCACCGAACCAGGCCAGCCCCGCCTTGAGGTGTTCGGAGGAGAACCAGCGGTCGAGGAGCGAGTCGCCCGAGCCCATCAGTTCTTGCGAGAGCGCCATCATCTGCCCGGCGCGGCGACCGGCGATTCCGGTGCGTGCCGTCGACGCAGTGTCACCGAGTCCGACGAACGCGCCCGCGAATCGTCCCGGCGTGGCCGGCCGGTAGAAGGTGCGCATCACGGCCTCGGCACGCGGTCCCCAGGTTGCCACGAAGCGTCGATATGCGTCGGCGTCGGCTGGGCCGCAAGCCTTTTCGATCGATGCGCAGGTGGCGTCGAGGTCGGTGCGGAACACGATGGGCGGCGCCGAGTCGGTGGCGGGGACAAATGCCCACGGATCGCAGTCCAAGTACTGCAGACCCGCCTCGGGCAGACGGAGTTCGTCGAGGATGGGGGAGTGCCGGATCATCAGATGTGCCGAGGAGCCGCGATCGACCCGGTAGCCGGGGAAGCGTTCCACCGTCGACGTGGCACCACCCGGGACCGTGTCGCGCTCCACGACGACGACGTCGCGGCCGGCCTGCGCCAGGTATGCCGCCGCGACCAGACCGTTGTGGCCCGATCCGATGACGATGGCGTCGGCGATGCCGGCCCCACCGCACGTTTGGGTGCTCACGGTTGCGGTCCGGCTGCCGGCCCGAGGTCGACCGGAAGCCGACGGCCGAGGAATGCGAAGGGGCGCGGATCGCCGGTGAACGTGAAGTTTCGCAGGACGTCGGTGAATCCCATTCGCCGGTACAGCGACCACGCGCGATTGCGTTCCTCGGGGATCTCCGGAGTGGACAGCAGGACGTGACTCTCGGGCCGTTCGGTCAGCAGCCGGCCCAGCAGCCACTGTCCGATTCCGCGACCCTGGGCGCTCGGGTGCACGTGCAGTTCGGTGAGTTCGAAATAGTCGGCCGCAATCCCTTCGACGACCTCGGCTGGATGCCCACGTTGGCGTAACCCGAGGCGGAGTTGCTGATTCCACCACTGGTCGGGCGCGCCGGTGTAGCCGTAGGCGATGCCGACGAGGACGTCGTTCTCCCCGAGCCCCACCGGCGGCTGCACCCGGCGGCGTGAGCCGGGCAGGGTGTGGGCCTCGTGCGGCGACACCGTGGTCACCGCTCCCAGCGCACGCCATCCGGGCCGCCCGATGTGCTCGCGCCACAGCGCTGCCCGGTGCACCTCCGTGCCGCGCGGGTATCCCATCGCGGTCACGTAGATGTCGAGGGCGGGTTCGAGCCACAGTCGGGCATCCTGCCCGGTCAGGGTGACCAGCCGGATCGTCAACGCCTCGCTGACCTTTCTCTCGGGATGGTCGGGGTGGGGGAACTTGTCACACCCGTCTTGAAGGATGGAGCAGAGCTAGCTATATTGAACGTGTCGAACGGGTGTTCGATGGATGTGCCTCCGCAAGCTGTTCGCGCGCACCCCGACGACGCGTCGCTTCGGCGGTGGGCGAGGGAAGCGCCTGCCGCCGGAGCGTCCGAGACGCTCCTGGAGTCTGGAGGAATCATGCGCGATCGCCGATCGCAGGCCCGACGCCGGTCGGTGCCTGCCGCGGGCCGGGTGGCTGCAGACCCGATCGTGGTGGGCCGCGCACGAGATCTGCTGGACCGTGCGCACATCCTGTTCGGCAACGCGGACGGTGTCCCCGACGACCCCGAGCGATTCCGCCAGTACTACCTGGCCGCGCTACGTGCGGCGGGCGCAGCGCTCGCCGTCCACGAACTGCCCGGACGTCCGCGGCGTGGGGCCACCGACGCGTGGTCGCGCACGGTCGTCGTGGTTCCTGAGCTGGCCCGCGAGGTGCAGGTCTTCGCGTCGCTGTCGGCCACCCGCATGCGCATCGAGTCAGGGATCGTTCGAACGATCGACCCGCGCTACGTTGCCGCGATGCGCGTGGCGGTCACCGGATTCCTGCAGCACGTCGAGGCTCACGTCATCGCTTATGAGCAGGGCCGGGTGAGTCAGGGGAACGATTCGATGGGCCGTACGGCGTGACGTGAGCCGCTCACCGCGACGCCGTTGACGACAGATCGACGCAGAACGGCAGGTAATGGTGGTCGGAGGTGCATTCACCTCGTATCATGGGATCAGAACAGGCGCATTCGCATGAAAATGCGCCCGAGGGTGACGTCGTAGTCGGCGTTACGCGGCCAGTTGGGAGAAGGAGGGTCGGTGCCACTTTCGGAGCACGAGCAGCGCATGCTCGAACAGATCGAAAACGCTCTGTACGCGGAAGACCCCAAGTTTGCGTCCAGTGTGAAGCGTCGGCGCCTCGGAAAGGCGAGCGGCCGCAGGCGGCTGCAGGCCGTGGCGATCTTTGTCGTCGGGCTCGTCCTGCTGGTCGGTGGGCTCGTCGTGGGTATCGACATCGGCGGCTTCCCGATCGTGAGTCTCATCGGGTTCCTCGTCATGTTTGCCGCTGGGCTCTTCGCGCTCTGGGGCGGGGGTTCCGACGCGGCCGGCGGCGACCGATCGCGTCGGGGCGGCAAGAAGCAGTCCGGAGGGGCGGGCGCGCAGAAGCGCAAGCTGTCCGAGCGGATGGAAGAACGCTTCAATCGCCGTTTCGAGCAGGAGTGATCTGAGCACGCCACACGTCGGCTGACACGTTCGCTGACACTTTACGTACGTACCGCCAGAGCCGCGCACCGAGGTGCGCGGCTCTCGCGCTTTCCGGTGGTCCATCCCGTCCCGATCCGAAGAGTTCGGTGAGCGGCGCTGCGACCTGGGGAAATGCGTCGGCGTCCTGCCGCAAAATCTAGGGGAAGAACTTCCTACCCGGGGTTCGTAGTCCTCCGCGAGAATTTTCTGGGGGAGGACACCAAGGGTAGGGGACGAGTTTCTTCCCCTACTTTTGTCCGCGCGACTCCCCGCCGTGCCCCACCCGGGCTCCCCACTGCGCCCCACCTGGACTCCCCACTGTGCCCCACCATTGCGTCGGAGCACGTCACATGTGACCCGGACGACGCAATCTGTCACTCTGATATGCCCAAAGAGCATCGTGAATCGCCGTTGCCACAAAATTTCCCCCACCCAATTTCTAGCCTCTGAGCTGGTCCTTTGATGGCTTTTGCCCACACAGGGCCACGAGGGGGTGGAAAGTGGTGGAAAGTGGGGTACTGTGGCAGCACCGGGTGAGGCAGACCGGAAATGCCGAACCCGGTGGGCGGGAGGTACCGACATGGCAGTGCGATTTGTCGGCACATTCACGCCCAAGCTGGACGACAAAGGGCGACTCACGTTGCCCGCCAAGTTTCGCGACGCGCTGGCAGGAGGGGTGATGGTCACAAAGGGCCAAGACCACAGCCTGTCGGTGTATCGAACCGAAGAGTTCGACGCGATGGCGGAGAAGATCGTCGAGGCGTCCCGCAACGATCCGGAAGCCCGCGCCTACCAGCGCTACTTCTTCGCCAGTTCGGAGGAGCAGCGGCCCGACGGGCAGGGGCGGATCCCGTTGTCCGCCGACCATCGGGCGTACGCGGGACTGACCAAGGAATGTGTGGTGTTCGGCAGTTTCGATCACCTGGAGATCTGGGATGCCGTCGCATGGCGTGACTACCAGAGCCAGCACGAGGAGAACTTCTCGGCCGCGAACTCGGCCGCGTTGAACGCGGTCTTGTAGCCGAGATGATGGGCGGACAGATGAACAGGGCTTCGGGTGGTACGAGGCCCCGGCCCGGTCCGACCCTGGCGTACTTCCCCAACGCCAGGTGCGTGACCGGGTCGGGACCCCGACTCACCCGAAGTGCCACCTCCGCAACGCCTCCCGTCCGACTGCCGAATCCGAGGGGTGCATCCGTGGACGAACACGCCGACTCCGACGACACCGGTCGCCATGGCCACGTCCCGGTGATGGCGAACCGGATGGCCGACCTGCTCGCTCCAGCGCTCGAGGACCCAGGTCCACGAATCTTCGTCGACGCCACACTGGGCGCCGGCGGTCACAGCGAGCTGATCCTGCGCCGCTTCCCCGAGGCCCGGTTGATCGGGATCGACCGCGACGCACAGGCGTTGGCCATCGCCGGCCGGCGCCTGGCCGACATGGCCGACCGGATCTCGTTGCACCAGGCGCGATTCGACAGCCTGGCAGAGGTGCTCGACGACGCGGAGGTATCCGACATCGACGCGGCGCTCTTCGACCTCGGAGTGTCGTCGATGCAACTCGACCAGGCCGACCGCGGCTTTGCCTACGCCGCCGACGCGCCGCTCGACATGCGCATGAACACCACCGACGGTCTGACCGCGGCCGACGTGCTCAACACCTACTCGCACGGGGACCTCGCCCGCGTGCTCTCGGACTACGGTGAAGAACGATTCGCGGGACGGATCGCGTCTGCTGTTCTCCGCGAGCGCGCCCGGGAGCCGTTCACCACCAGCGCCAGACTCGTCGAACTGCTGTATGACACGATCCCGGCTGCCACGCGACGGACCGGCGGCCATCCCGCGAAACGCACCTTTCAGGCGCTGCGCATCGAGGTCAATCACGAACTCGACGCGATCCGCGACGTACTGCCGGTGGCGCTGTCCGCGCTGCGTGTGGGCGGCCGTGTGGCGGTGATGAGCTACCAATCATTGGAAGATCGAATCATCAAGCGCGAGTTCGCGACTCGCACCACCTCGACGTCCCCGCGGGGACTCCCGGTGGAACTGCCCGGCACTGCGCCGCGGTTTCGCCTGGTCACCCGCGGCGCCGAGCGTCCCGACGAGCACGAACTCGAGGTCAACCCACGGTCGGCCCCGGTTCGGGTGCGGGTGATCGAGCGAATCGGGTCCGACGGCCCAGGCCAGGGGAGGCGTAAAGTATGACCATCTTGCAGGACGCGCCCGACGATGCGACCGCTGCGCAACGCGCACGCCGCGAACAGCGCCGGCGCCGCGTCGAATCGGATCGGCCGACCCGTTCGGCGGCTGCGCAACGGGCGCTCGATCGTCGACGTCGGCGGGTCGACACCGACGCGGACCGACCGCGCGCACGGACCGCCCCGCGGACCGAGCCGTCGCAGCGGACGTCGTTGCGAGAACGGGTGCGCCACATCCCCTTTGTGGTCCCGGTGATCGCGATCCTCGTGGTCGGTCTGGGTCTGAGTCTGTGGTTGTCCACCAAAGCCGCCCAGGATTCCTACGAGCTCGGTGTACAGCGCAAGCAGAACCAGGCGCTGACCGATCAGGTCGACGCGCTCAAGCGGGACTACGAGTCGGGTGACTCTGCTCCGGAATTAGCTTACAAGGCAGCACAATTGGGCATGGTGCCGGCGCAGAATCCGGCGCGAATGATCGTCGAACCCAACCGGCGGCCGCGGATCGTGGGTACGCCGTCACCGGCCACCGGCACGCCGATGGCCCCGCTCAACCCGAGAACCACCCCTGAACCGACCGCCACCATCGATCCCAGGCAGGTGGACGATTCGATCGGACTCGGCGGGCCGTCGTCGGGAGCCCCGGGGGCTGCGACGACGCCGGCCGCGCCGACCACGCCGTCGAACACCCAAACACCCTCCGGTGCACCATCTTCGGCCGTACCCACCGCACCCGCCGCGAGTTCGGTGGTGCCGAGCACGGCGCCCGTGGCACCGACCGGTGCGGCTCGCTGATCGCTCGTGAACACGCTTCCGGTCAGAACTGCGTCCATGTCAATCGCAACCCGCCGACCGCAAATTCTCGGGAATGCCGTTGATCCGGTGGACAATTGACCCCATGACACGTGCGACTTCCGATCGTCGGACCGCCAAGGCCGGCCGTGGTGGGCCTCGACGGCCGATGAGGGAGAAGCTCACCGGGGCCTCGCCATCCGGCGGTGCCACGCGCGGTCCCCAGAGCTTCTTCTTCCGTGCACGTGCCGCCGGTGTGCTGGTGGTGATCGCGGTGATCGCCGTCGCGGTCCGCATGGTGGTGGTGCACACCATCGATGCCCCGTCGATCGCGGCCGAGGCGGCTCAACAGCGCGAGTTCACCCAGATCCTCACCGCCAAACGCGGATCGATCCTCGACCGCAACGGTCGCCCGCTGGCCTATACCGACGAGGCCCGTGCATTGACGTTTCTGCCTCGCGCCGTTCGCAAGTCGATCGATGCCGAGCGCCAGGACAATCCCGCCCTCCCCGATGCGAACACGCGGTTGCGGGAGATCGCGCGCGGAGTGTCGGTCGCGCTCGGCGGGTCGATCAGCGAGCAGGACATCCTCGCCAAGGTGACGAGTAACGAGACGTTCGTCTATCTGGCGAGATCGGTGAGCCCCGACGTGGCATCCCGCATCATCTCCGACTATCCCGAGGTGGGCGCCGATCCGCAGAGCATCCGGCTCTATCCCGGCGGCGCGCTGGCCGCCAACATCGTCGGCGACGTCAACTACGACGGCAACGGCTTGATCGGTCTGGAGGCCTCCCTCGACGCACTGCTCGCCGGCACCAACGGATCCAAGACCTACGACCGCGGCTCGGACGGCGCGATCATCCCGGGCAGCACCCGCAACGTACACCCGGCGATCAACGGTGACACCGTCCGACTCACCATCGACGCCGACGCCCAATGGTTTGTGCAGACGGCGGTGGCGCGCGCCAAGGTGGCGTCGGGGGCCCGCAGTGCGTCGGCGGTGGTTCTCGATGCACGCACCGGCGAGGTGCTCGCGATGGCGAATGACGGCACCTTCAACGCCTCCCGCCCATTGTCCGAGCAGCCACGGGCCGACCTCGGAAATCCTTCGGTGACATCACCGTTCGAGCCGGGCTCGGTCAACAAACTCATCACAGCGTCCGCGGCCATCGAGTACGGCGTCACGACACCCGGTGCGGTACACCGTGTTCCCGGCAGTATTCGGATGGCCGGTGTCACCGTGAACGACGCGTGGTCGCACGGGGTGGAGCCGTATACGACGACCGGTATCTTCGGGAAATCGTCGAACGTCGGCACGCTGATGCTGGCTCGCCGGGTGGGCGAAGAACGCTTCGCGGACATGGTGAACCGCTTCGGCCTCGGGCAGCGGACCGGTGTCGGCCTGCCGGCCGAGAGTGCCGGCGAGGTGCCCGCGCTCAGTCAGTGGTCCGGCGGTTCGTTCGCCAACCTTCCCATCGGACAGGGTCTTTCGATGACGCTGCTGCAGATGACGGCGATGTATCAGGCGATTGCGAACGACGGACTACGGATACCGCCGCGAATTATGCTGCCCGACAACGACAGTGACAGCCGTTCCGCGATCCGGCCGAATCCCGTCCGGGTCGTCAGCCCGCAGACGGCTCGGACGGTGCGCGACATGTTCCGGGCGGTCATCCAGGATGACCCGATGGGAGTGCAGAACGGCACCGGTGCCAAGGCCGCGGTTCCCGGCTACCAGGTCTCGGGCAAGACCGGCACCGCCCAGCAGGTGGACCCGTCATGCGGGTGCTATTCGAACTCGCGCTACAACATCACCTTCGCCGGTATCGCTCCCGCGGACAATCCTCGCTACGTCGTCGGCATCATGCTCGACAACCCGCGTCGCAGCTCGGACGGCTCCGGCGGACAGTCCGCCGCGCCGCTGTTCAGTTCCATCGCCTCGTGGATGTTGCAGCGCGACCGCGTGCCGCTCTCGCCACGCCCGACGCCGCGGCTGGTGCTGACCGCGGGCTGACCAACTGGCATGTCGCGAGGTGCGGGCCAGGGCTCGGACCGCCGCACCGTCGTCACCGGGTGAGCCGGTATCGTGAGTTCGTTCCGGGACCGGAGTGAGGAGGCGGGTACGCCATGGCGTCTGGTCGTCGTCACCCGCGCGGTGCGTCGAAGGCGGACCGGCGTGGGCCGGGCGCGTTGCGTCCCACGTCGGTCACGCCGACAGCTGTGTCGGTCCTGTCGACCTCGACCGGCGCGCGTCTCGACCTGATCGGGGCCGCCGACGCCGACACCACCGTCACCGGCGTGACGCTGCGCGCGCAGGATGCACAAGCCGGTGATCTGTTCGCCGCGCTGCCGGGTAGTACCACCCACGGCGCGCGTTTCGCGGGTGACGCCGTGGCGGCGGGTGCCACCGCGGTCCTGACCGACGCCGCGGGCCGCGCCGAGCTGTCTCGGGTGTTGCCGCCGGAATCGTCGGTGGTGGTGCTCGTGCATCCGAACCCGCGCTCGGTGCTCGGCGGGGTGTCGGCACGGATCTACGGCAATCCGTCGCGGCGGCTCAAGCTCATCGGGATCACCGGCACGTCGGGCAAGACGACCACCTCCTACATGGTGGAGGCGGCGTTGCTGGCCTCGGGTGCGTCGGTGGGCCTGATCGGAACGGTCGAGACCCGCATCGACGGGGTGGCCCAGCCGAGTTCGCTGACCACGCCGGAAGCACCCACATTGCAGGCGCTGCTGGCGACCATGCTCGAACGTGGAGTCGACGCGGTGGTGATGGAGGCGTCGAGCCACGCGCTGGCGCTCGGCCGGGTCGACGGCGCGCACTTCGCTGTTGGCGCGTTCACCAATCTCTCCCAGGACCACCTCGACTTCCATCCGTCCATGGCCGCCTACTTCGAGGTGAAAGCGCAGCTGTTCGTCCCGTCGTCGCCGGTGCATGCGGTGCGCTCGATCGTCTGCGTCGACGACGAGTGGGGACGCCGCATGGCCGAACTCGCGCGCCCGGCCCCCGGTGGTGCTCGCGCACTGCCGGTGACGGTGTCGACCGGACCGGTGCCGGCCCAATGGCAGGCGGGCGAGTCGACGACCGCCGACGACGGCTCGTCGCGCACACCAGTCACCGGGCCGGAGGGCGCGTTCGACCTCGTGGTCCCGCTGCCCGGTCGCTACAACGTCGCCAACGGACTGCTGGCCGTGGCGATCGCTGTTGGCGCGGGTGTCGACGCCGGTACAGCGGTCGAGGCGATCGCGGACGTCGCCGTGCCGGGCCGATTGCAGCGCATCGACAGGGGGCAGAACTTCCTCGCACTCGTGGACTACGCCCACAAGCCGGGTGCGGTCGAGGCGGTGCTGGCCACGTTGCGCGGCCAGCGGTCGGGCCGGGTGGCGATCGTGATCGGTGCCGGCGGTGATCGCGATACCGCCAAGCGTCCCCTGATGGGAGCGGCCGCGGCGCGCGGCGCCGAGTTCGTGGTGATCACCGACGACAACCCGCGGACCGAGGATCCGGCGTCGATCCGCGCCGAGGTGCTCGCCGGTGCACGCGGTGTCGGCGCCGACGAGCGTCCCGCCGGCGCCGAGGAGATCTGCGAAGTCGGGGGACGGTCGGAGGCGATCGCCACCGCGCTGCGGTGGGCGGCACCCGGTGACACGGTTCTGATCGCGGGCAAGGGACACGAGGCCGGTCAGGAGATCAACGGTGTGAAGCACCCCTTCGACGACCGGGACGTCGTTGCCTCCGTCCTCGACGAACTTGTAGCGGACGGCGGTCGCCGGTGAGTGGTTCCATCCGGTCCGGCGCCGGCAGTGCGCCCGACGAACTCGTCGTGATCAGGGCGGAAACACCTGCGTCGGCGCGTGAAGTCCGCGAACTCCTGCGAACGCTGGCCGACGCGGGCGAGCAGACCCGCGACGCCGACGGTGTTCGACGCGGACGCACCTGGGCGTGGTTGGGTGAGCTCGAGGTGCCCGACGGCCTCAGCGAGAACGAACGCGTCGTCGAACACGACCGCGTAGGTCGGCTCGCGGTCCGCCTCGCGGTCGACAAGACCTTGTGTATCGGCGACTCCCGGTCGGTGCGCGCGTTGCATCAGGGTGCGGTTATGGAAGGCTCGTGGGGCGACGAGGTGCGGATCGTCGACACGGCCACGGCCGCACGCGACCTCGTCCGTGAGCAGCCGGATTGGCGACCCACGGCTCCAGACGTGATACTCGTTGCCGCTGCCACATCGGAGATCGCCGCTCTGCTCGACGAACTCGCCACCGATTTGGCACTGCCGGTTCGCGATCGCGCCCCTGCGGACGGGGCACCACCGGACGGGCCACCACCAAACGAGACACAGGACGCGACGTGAGGACGGGACCAGCACAGTGACACAGATCCTCATCGCGGGTGCGATCGCCGTGGCGGTCTCGATTCTGCTCACCCCGGTGCTCATCAAGGTGTTCTCGCGCCAGGGATTCGGCCAGGAGATCCGCGTCGAAGGCCCCCAGAGCCACCAGACCAAACGTGGCACGCCGTCGATGGGCGGCGTGGCGATCATCGCCGCGCTCTGGGCGGGCTACTTCGGTTCGCATCTGGCCGGCCTGTTCATCGACGGCGGAAACGGTCCCACCGCGTCGGGTCTGCTGGTCCTCGGCCTGGCGACCGTGCTCGGCGGTGTGGGGTTCCTCGACGACATCATCAAGATCCGCAAGCACCGCAACCTCGGTCTCAACAAGACTGCGAAGTCGATCGGCCAGTTCGGGGCCGCGATCCTGTTCGGCGTGCTCGTCCTGCAGTTCCACAACGAGTACGACTACACACCCGCGAGCATCAACCTGTCGTACGTGCGCGACATCAACGCCATCTCGATGGGATCGGTCGCGTTCGTGGTGTTCTGCTGGCTGGTGGTCGCCGCGTGGTCGAATGCAGTCAACTTCACCGACGGGCTCGACGGCCTGGCTGCCGGGTCGATGGCCATGGTGCTCGGCTCCTACGTGCTGGTGACGTTTTTCCAGTTCGTCAACGCGTGCCGCGGCGGCGCCAAGCCGACGACCGAGATCTCCAGCGCCTGTTATCCGGTGCGTGACCCGCTGGACCTGGCGCTCATCGCGATCGCCGGCGGCGGGGCGTGTATGGGCTTCCTGTGGTGGAACGCGGCGCCCGCCAAGATCTTCATGGGCGACACCGGTTCCCTCGCGCTCGGCGGCATGCTGGCCGGCCTGTCGATCTGCTCGCGTACGGAACTGCTCGCCGTCGTCATCGGTGCGCTGTTCGTCGCGGAGATCATGTCGGTGGTGATCCAGATCGCGTTCTTCCGCACCACGGGGCGTCGTGTGTTCCGCATGGCGCCGTTCCACCATCACTTCGAACTGGGTGGCTGGGCCGAGACCACGGTGATCATCCGGTTCTGGCTGCTCACCGCGATCGCATGCGCCCTCGGGCTGTCGCTGTTCTACGGCGAATTCCTCACCGCCAATGGCTGAGCGGCCCACCGGGGCAGGAGACCTGGCGGGTCGTGCGGTTCTGGTCGCCGGCGCCGGTACGGCCGGGATGTCGGCGGCGCGCTACCTGGTCGACGTGGGGGCGCAGGTCACTGTCGCTGATACCCGATTCGCTTCGGCCACCGCGTCGCCCGAGCAGCAGGCCGCGGCGCGCTCGGTGGTGAACGGCGCCGAAGATCTGTTCGGCCGTGGTGCCGTGCTGGTCGCCGCCGGCGAGCTGCTCGACGACCCGGATTGGGCCGTGCGCACCGAACTGGTGGTCGTCTCGCCGGGCTTCGCGCCCGACCATCCACTGGTCCGGGCCGCCGCATCGGCCTCGGTCCCGGTGTGGGGCGAAGTGGAACTCGCCTGGCGCCTCGACCGCGCGGGCGCACTCGGCGAACCCCGAACGTGGCTCGTCGTGACCGGGACCAACGGAAAGACGACCACCACGTCGATGCTCGCCGACATCGTCGAGGCATCCGGGCGGGTGGGTCTCGCGTGCGGCAACATCGGCCTGCCGGTCCTGGATGCGATGCGGATGAGTCCGCGCGTGGCGGTTCTCTGCGTCGAACTGTCGTCCTTCCAACTGCATTGGGCGCCGTCGGTTCATCCCGAGGCGGGGGTGGTGCTCAATGTCGCCGAGGATCATCTCGACTGGCACGGCTCCTTCGAGGCCTACGCGACGGCCAAGGCGGGTGCGCTGACCGGTGACGTCGCGGTGGTGGGACTTGACGACGCGGTGGCGGCGTCATTGCCCACCGGCCGACGCCGGGTCGGTTTCACCTTGTCGACGCCCAATGCCGGCGAAATCGGTGTCGCCGACGGGCACCTCCACGACCGCGCGTTCGGCGCGGGGGCCTTGGTCGCGGTCGACGCGATTCACCCCCCGGGCCCATCGGGTGTCTCCGACGCCCTGGCGGCCGCGGCCCTCGCCCTCGCGGCGGGCATCGACGCCCGGGCCGTCGTCGACGGGCTCAGCGCTTTTCGGCCTGCCGCCCATCGCGGGGAGGTGGTCGCGCAGAGCCGGGGGATCCGCTTCGTCGACGACTCCAAGGCCACCAATCCGCACGCCGCGCAGGCGGCGGTCGCGGCCTACGCTCGCGTCGTCTTGATCGCGGGCGGGCTGCTCAAGGGTGCGTCGGTGGTCGAGATGATCGAGGCCGTCCGAGATCGGTTGGCCGGAGTGGTGTCGATCGGCCGCGATCGGGACATCATCGCCGACGCGATCGCGCGACACGCCCCAGAAGTCCCAAACGTCACAGTATTCACAGGGGACGATGGCGGGGTGAACGTCCATCGAGCGGATTCGGCCGTCCTTGAAGCGTCGTCGGAGCACCTTGTCGCCCAGCCACCGGCCGACCCGGCCATCGCCGTGATGGAGCGTGCCGTCGCCGAGGCGTGGCAGCTCGCGGTGACCGCCGACACGACGCCGGATGCGATCCTGCTGGCACCCGCCGCCGCATCCCTGGACATGTTCGCCGGCTACGGACGCCGTGGCGACGCCTTCGCGGCGGCCGCCCGACGCATCGCCGACGTCGAGGCGTCGCGTCGATGACGTCGCGGGTGAAGGCAGACACCCGTGGTCGCGGCACCTCCGAGCCGGCAGACGACAACGGCGAGACCCAGGGCGCTTCCGACGACGCTGTAAACGACGACGCCGCACAAGCTGTCGTCGGGGTCGAGAAGAGCTCGCGCGGCACGAGTCGCGCCGCGAAAGTCGAGGTGGCGAAGGTCGAGGTGGCGAAGTCTGCGGCCGCGACCACCGCGTCGCTGCCGGCAACCGTCGCCGAGGCGGTGCGCAGCCTGCTCGCGCGACCGCTCGCGTCGTACCACCTGATCCTGACGCTGGGCTTTCTGCTGACCGCCTTCGGCCTGGTGATGGTGCTCTCGGCGTCATCGGTCGAGGGCTATTCGAAGGACGGCTCGGCCTACGGCCTGTTCTCCACCCAGGTGATCTTCGCGTTCCTGGGATTCTTCGTCTTCTACGTGACGCTTCGTGTCCCGGTTCGGTTCCTGCGCCGAGCCGCCGCGCCGCTGATGATCGTGACCACCATCTTGCTGGCGCTGGTACTGGTCCCCGGACTCGGCACGCTCAGTCAGGGTGCCCGACGATGGTTCGTCGTCTACGGGTTGTCGGTGCAGCCGTCGGAGCTGGTCAAGGTGGCACTCTGCGTGTGGGGTGCGCATCTGCTCGCCTCGCGTCGCCAGGAGAATGCGTCACTGCGTGAGTTGCTCGTCCCACTCGTCCCGGTGGGCATGCTGATCTGTCTGCTGATCATTCTCGAACCCAACCTCAGCACCACGATCACCATCGCGATCATCATCGGGGCGCTGCTGTGGTTCGCCGGGCTGCCGGTCAAGGTGTTTCTCACCTTCGCCGTCTCCGCGATCGGCATCGCGGTCATGCTGGCCCTTGTCGAGGGTTATCGGTCGCAGCGCGTCATGAGCTTCCTGAACAACATCGACGACCCGCAGGGCGCGGGCTACCAGGAACGGCAGGCGACCTACGCCTTGGCCAACGGCGGCGTGTTCGGCGTCGGACTGGGGCAGAGCCGGGCGAAGTGGAACTACCTGCCGAACGCGCACAACGACTTCATCTTCGCCATCATCGGCGAGGAACTGGGCTTGCTCGGCGGACTGCTGGTGGTGTTCTTGTTCGTCGTGCTCGCCTACGTCGGCTTCCGCATCGCTCATCGATCCACCGACCCGTTCCTGCGGCTGATGGCGGCGACCATCACCGTGTTGATCATCGCGCAGGCGCTGATCAACATCGGTTATGTGATCGGTCTGCTGCCGGTCACCGGCATCCAGCTGCCGCTGCTGTCGGCGGGCGGCACCTCGACGCTGACGGTGCTGGCGATGCTCGGTCTGCTCGCGAACGCGGCCCGACACGAACCGGAAGCCGTGGCCGCCCTCACCACCGGACGACCGTCCCGGGTGTCGCGACTACTGCGGTTGCCGACCCCGGTGGCCTACCGCAAGACCCGGGCCGAGACGCTGCGGGACCGGATGGACCAGCGACGCGGTCACAAACCACCATCGGCCGGCCGTGGCGGCATGCTGGGTCGACGGCGGACCCCGCCGCCGCCCGCCGGCCGCGGCCGCCGCCGGGGCCAGCCACCACCGCCGAACCGGGCGCGCCGAGGCGCAGACCAGCAGGCCGAACCTCGTCGTGGATTCACGCCACCGTGGCGCCGGGGTGCCGACCCCGAGCCCGCGCGCGGTCGGCGACAACCGGCCGCGACGAATCGCGGACGGGTCGACTACCGTAACGGGCATTCCGGCCACGGCACGCGCTACGCCACCGCGGCCTCGGCGCGCTGGGTGCCGCCTCGTTCGGGGAGTGCGCGGGGCTCCGGCAATCCGGGTGCCGCTGCGCGTCGCGCAGCGCGGCCGGATGGGGCAGGTGCCGGGCGGTTCGGGGGATCGGGCGCGACGTATCGTCCGAGCGCACGGACTCGATAGAGACGGATGGAAGCGCGAGTGAATTCGGCTGCAGGACATAGTGATATAGCACAGGCAGGGTCGCCGAGGCCGCTGTCGGTGGTCGTCGCGGGCGGGGGAACGGCCGGTCACATCGAACCCGCGCTCGCGGTCGCCGACGCCGTACGGCTCCTCGATCCCACCGCCCGCATCACCGCCCTCGGGACCACGAAGGGTCTCGAGCAGACGCTGGTACCCGAGCGCGGCTACGACCTCGAGCTGATCCCGCCAGTGCCCCTGCCGCGTAAGCCCGGCCTGGAACTGGCCCGTACGCCCGGCCGGTTGCTGCGCTCGGTCACGGCGACGCGCAAGGTTCTGGCGGCCGTATCCGCCGACGTCGTCATCGGCTTCGGCGGATACGTGGCGCTGCCCGCCTACCTCGCCGCACAGACACATTTCCGGGGGCGCAGTCGGATTCCGATCGTCATCCACGAAGCCAACGCGAGCGCCGGGATCGCCAACAAGGTCGGTGCACGATTCGCCGACCGCGTGATGGCTGCGGTCGACGGGTCTGGCCTGCCCGACGCACAGGTCGTCGGGATTCCGGTCCGGGGTGTGCTCGCCGAACTCGACAGGGCCGAACTGCGCGCCAAGGCACGGCACTACTTCGGACTCGACGACGACGCGCCGACACTGCTGGTCTTCGGTGGCTCGCAGGGAGCCCAGCGGCTCAACGACGCCGTCGCAGGTGCGGCACCCGTCCTGGGCAATGCGGGCATCGGAGTCCTGCACGCCTACGGCCCCAAGAACTCGATTCATCCGACGGTGCCCGACGGCGCCCCGCCCTACCGCGCGGTCGGATACCTCAAACGGATGGACCTCGCCTACGCGGCCGCGGACCTGGTCATGTGCCGTTCGGGTGCGATGACCGTCGCCGAGGTGTCGGCGACCGGACTGCCGGCCGTCTACGTGCCATTGCCGCACGGCAACGGCGAACAACGACTGAATGCGCTGCCGGTGGTCCAGGCCGGGGGAGGCATCCTGGTCGACAACGACGACGTGTCGCCCGACTGGGTGTCCCGCGAGATCCCCGCACTGCTGTCTGACGACGACCGACTGGCCGCGATGTCGGTTGCGGCCGCCGGCACCGGGCATCGTGACGCAGCGTCTGCGGTCGCGTCCGCAGCGCTCGAGCTGGCGGCACAATTCCGTGCCGGCGAGCACCGCACCCGGCTCCTGGGGGCGTTTCGCTCACACGGTTCCAGCGATCGACGGTGACAATTGAGATTGGTGCTCCTGACAGGCAGGCGCAGGGTGAGTCCGCTGGTGGGCGGATGAGGAGAGGTGGGAGGTGACGACGTGACGAACGGACCGGTGACCGGTGTGGTCGGATCGTTGCCCGAACAGCTCCAACGCGTGCACATGGTCGGGATCGGCGGGGCCGGGATGTCCGGGCTCGCCCGCATCCTGTTGGCGCGCGGAGGCCAGGTGTCGGGGTCCGACGCCAAGAACAGCCGCGCCATCCTCGAACTGCGGACTCGTGGCGCGCGGATTCAGGTGGGCCACGACCCCTCGGCCCTCGACCAGCTGCCCGGCGGCCCGTCGGTCGTCGTCACCACGTACGCGGCGATCCCGAAGACGAATCCCGAACTCGTGGCAGCCCGCTCACGCGGGATCCCGATCCTCTTGCGTCCCCACGTCCTCGCCGAGCTCATGGCCGGCCACCGCACTCTGCTGATCGCCGGCACCCACGGCAAGACGTCGACGACGTCGATGTCGGTGGTCGCGCTGCAGCGCGGCGGACACGACCCATCCTTCGCCATCGGCGGCGAACTCAACGAGTCGGGGACCAACGCCCACCACGGCAGCGACGGACTCTTCGTCGCGGAGGCCGACGAGAGTGACGGATCGCTGCTCGAGTACACGCCCGACGTGGTGGTGGTGACCAACATCGACGTCGACCATCTCGACTTCTTCGGCACCATCGAACGCTACGTGGCGGTGTTCGACGACTTCGCCGACCGGGTCGCCGACGGTGGCACCCTGGTCGTCTGCCTCGACGATCCGGGTGCTGCCGCCCTCGGTGGACGGGTGGCGAGCCGGTTGCACGAGCGTGGCGTCGCCGTCCTCGGTTACGGCGCAGGCGAGTTCGCGTCGAGCGCGCCAGGCGTGGTCCACGCCGCGGAACTGCTGTCCTGGCAGGCGCGCGGGATCGGCGGGCAGGCGCGGGTGCGGTTCACCGAGCCGCTCGTCGCACAGCCGTCCGAACACACGCTCACGCTGACGCTTCCGGGGAAGCACATGTCGCTCAACGGGATCGGCGCGGTCGTCGGGTGCGTCCGGCTCGGTGCCGATCTCGACCAGACGGTCCGCGGGATCGGTGCCTTCGGCGGCGTCCACCGGCGTTTCGAGTTCCGTGGCCATCGCGGTGGGGTGGACGTGATCGACGACTACGCCCACCATCCGACGGAGGTCGCGGCCGTACTCACCGCCGCGCGCGACATGATCGCGTCGCGGCCGGCGAACGAAGGCGGCAAGGGACGGGTGATCGCCGTGTTCCAGCCCCACCTGTATTCGCGGACCGTCGACTTCGCCGACGATTTCGCCGCCGCCCTCGACCTCGCCGACGCCGCGGTGGTGGCCGATGTCTATGGCGCGCGTGAGCAGCCGATCCCGGGGGTCAGCGGTCGTATCATCACCGACCGCCTGCATGTTCCCGCGGTCTTCGCGCCGGATCTGTCCCGACTCGCGGCGCAGGTCGCCGACATCGCCCGGCCCGGCGACGTGGTCCTCACGCTCGGCGCGGGTGACATCACCATGCAGGGGCCGGAGATCCTTGCGGCCCTGGGAGACTCGGATACCGACACGATTCCGGATACCGGCAGCCGACCGGGACGCGTCTCATGATGGCCGCACGGTCTCCTCGGTTGCGCCGGCTCTACGCCGCCACGATGGTGGTGGCGGTCGTGGTGGGCCTGGTCCTCATCGCCTATCTCACGCCCCTGATGTCGGTGCGCAGTACCGACGTGCAGGACAACAAGGTGGTGCCCACCGACGAGATCCTGCGGGTGGCCCAGGTGTCCGACGGCACTCCGCTCCTGCAGGTCGACACCCGGGCCGTCGCCCAGCGGATCGCCGCGATCCCATCGGTCGAATCGGTCCGGGTCCAGCGCTCGTACCCGTCGTCGTTGCTGATCACGGTCACCGAACGCACGCCGAGGGTCATCATCAACGACCACACCAAGGTGCACGTGCTCGATCGGACCGGGGTCTCCTACCTGAACTACGATCGGCGAGAAGGTGTTCCGCCGGAGGTCCTCAAGCTTCCGGAACTCGTCACTTCCAATCCCGGCCCGACCGATCCGACCACCAAGGCGACTCTTGCGGCGGTTGCCGGCCTGCCGGAACCGTTGCTGCGGCAGGTGATCCGGGTGACCGCGACATCGCCTGTCGCGATCGAGTTCACGCTCACCGGCAAGCGCACGGTGGTGTGGGGGGACAGCGACCACGGGGACGAGAAGGCGCGCACACTCGGAGATCTGCTGACGCGCAAGGCGTCGATGTACAACGTGTCGAGCCCGGAGTACCCCGCCTACAAGTGATCCGCGTCGCCGCTGCGCGGAGATTTCTGCGGCCGACTTCACGACACGCCGACGATGAACCTGGCTACCCGGGCCGTCGATGCCTAGCGTTGCGACCAACACAGAACTACTTGACATAACTCTAAATCTATGGTTCAGGTTTAGGGTTTCGACGGTAGGTGAAGACAACCGCACGACCGAGACAGTTCGATGATCGAAAACAAGGAAGGCGAGCGCATGACGCCACCGCACAACTACCTGGCCGTGATCAAGGTCGTCGGCATCGGCGGCGGCGGCGTCAACGCCGTCAACCGCATGATCGAGCAGGGCCTCAAGGGGGTGGAGTTCATCGCGATCAACACCGACGCGCAGGCGCTGTTGATGAGCGATGCCGACGTCAAGCTCGACGTCGGACGCGACTCCACCCGCGGCCTGGGCGCCGGCGCCGACCCCGAGGTCGGACGCCGCGCCGCCGAGGATGCCCGCGACGAGATCGAGGAGCTCCTCAAGGGCGCCGACATGGTCTTCGTCACCGCGGGCGAGGGCGGCGGCACCGGCACCGGCGGCGCACCGGTGGTGGCCCAGATCGCGCGCAAGCTCGGAGCGCTCACTGTTGGTGTGGTGACCCGGCCGTTCGCCTTCGAGGGCAAGCGCCGCGGCAATCAGGCCGAGAACGGCATCACTGCGCTACGCGAATCCTGCGACACCTTGATCGTCATCCCCAATGACCGGCTCCTGCAGCTCGGTGACGCCCAGGTGAGCCTGATGGACGCCTTCCGCAGCGCCGACGAGGTCCTCCTCAACGGCGTCCAGGGCATCACCGACCTGATCACCACGCCGGGCCTGATCAACGTCGACTTCGCCGACGTCAAGGGCGTGATGAGCGACGCGGGCAGCGCACTGATGGGCATCGGCTCCTCGCGCGGTGAGGATCGCGCCAAGAAGGCCGCCGAGTCGGCCATCAACTCGCCGCTGCTCGAGGCGTCGATGGAAGGCGCACGTGGCGTTCTCATCTCGATCGCCGGCGGTAGCGACCTCGGCCTCTTCGAGATCCACAATGCCGCCACGCAGGTGCAGGAGGCGGCGCACGAGGACGCGAACATCATCTTCGGCACGGTGATCGACGACAACCTCGGCGACGAGGTGCGCGTCACCGTGATCGCGGCCGGTTTCGACGGCGGTGCGCCGCGCAAGCGCACCGAGGTTCCCGCGGCGGCCACCGGCCACACCGCGGTGGGCCAGGGTCAGGCGGGTGCGGTCACGACCGCCCGCAAGAACGACCCGCTGTTCGGTGACATGCCCGCCGGTGGCGGCGACCCGTTCTCGGGCCGCGAGCAGGAAGCGCCGCGGCGCAACAGCGTACGGCTCGACGACGATGACGTCGACGTGCCGTCCTTCATGAAGCGCTGAGGCACGATGCGGGTGCGTCGTGTGGTCACCACCCGGGCCGGCGGCGTCTCCGCGGCGCCCTACGATTCGTTCAATCTGGGCGACCATGTTGGTGACGATCCGAAGTCCGTGGCGGCCAACCGGATTCGGCTGGCAGAACAGATAGGGGTGGCACCGGGGTCGGTGGTCTGGATGGAACAGATCCACAGCCGCACGGTGACGGTTGTCGACGCCCCGGTCACCGCGCCGGTGCCCGCGACCGACGCGTTGGTCACCACCACGCCCGGTCTTGCGCTGGCCGTGTTGAGTGCCGATTGCGTTCCGGTTCTGCTCAGCGACGACGAGGCCGGCGTGATCGCGGGAGTGCACGCGGGCCGCGTCGGTGCCCGCATCGGGATCATCCCGGCCACCTTGCGTGCCATGGTCGAACTCGGCGCGCAGGTCGAGCGGATCGGCGCGTTCCTGGGGCCTGCGGCCAGTGGCGAACGGTACGAAGTGCCGGCCGAGATGCAACAGGATGTGGACAAGCACCTGCCCGGCAGTGCCTCCCGAACCACAAGAGGCACACCGGGTCTGGACTTGCGGGCGGGTCTGCGCAGGCAACTCCTGCACGCCGGGGTGGGTGCGGTCGCGGTGGACCCGCGGTGCACGATCTCCGACCCCACGCTGTTCAGCCATCGACGCGGCGCCCCCACCGGACGGTTGGCGTCGGTGATCTGGATGGACCCCGACCTGGAGCCGGTTGCGGGTGACGCCGAGTCCGGAGACGGCGATGCCTGAGAGCGACGATCACGCCGGGGACGGGCCGAGTCCGGACGCGCGAAGCACCGAGTTGGCCGAGCGACTGAAGCTTGTGCAGGAGCGATTGGCGACCGCCGTCGACTCCGCCGGACGCACACCGGGATCGGTGGAACTGCTTGTGGTGACAAAGTTCTTCCCGGCGTCGGACGTGGAGCGACTCATCGAACTCGGCGTCCGCACGTTCGGTGAGTCCCGCGAGCCGGAGGCGGGTCGCAAGATCGCCGAGGTGCGGGCCGAGTCGGCGACACCGCCGCCGACCTTCGACATGATCGGGTCGGTGCAGACCAAGAAAGCGGGCGGTGTCGCGCGCTGGGCCCGGCAGGTTCAATCGGTGGATCGAACGAGGCTGGTCGACCGTCTCGCCGATGCCGCGGCGACGGCACTCGACGATGGCGATCGCGACGCGCCGCTGGGCGTGCTGCTGCAGGTCAGCCTCGACGGGGACCCGCACCGAGGTGGCCTGGTAGAAGGCGACTTGTCGGCAGTCGCCGAACGCGTTGCCGAGCAGGAAGCGCTCGACCTGCGGGGACTGATGGCGATCGCACCACTTGCCGGCGACGCGGACCGCTGGATGTCCGAGCTCGCGCGAATCCAGCACGACTTCACTGCGCGATTCCCCGACGCGCGAGTGCTGTCGGCGGGAATGTCGGGCGACCTCGAAGTCGCCGTCGCACATGGCTCGACATGCGTGCGTGTCGGAACCGCGATCATGGGGGAACGGCCGCTACTCTCTCAGTAATCACATTGGTAACAACAGAACCAAAGTGCACAAACAAAACATCGTCAACACAAGCAACACAGGCACGGCTGCGCAGCGGAGTCGCACGACAGGGAGGCCGACATGACCACGATGCAGAAGTTCAAGGCATATTTCGGCATGGTGCCGCCGAGCGAGTACGAGGATGACTACCTCGACGAGTCGGTTCCGCCCATGCGCGGCTCGCAGCGCGGTTACCGGGACGATTATCGCGGGGCCGACGATTACCGGGATGACTACCGCGACGATTACTACGCGGGCGACGGCGGTTATGAACCCGGCTACGGTGAGCCGCTGCGGGCGGTCGGATACCGCGACGCCGACCTCGCCTACGTCGAGGACCGTCGTTTCGCCGGCGGATACGAACCCGAGTACGCCTATGCCGGCGCACGTCCGACCGCCGAGTCCATGGATCGGGTCCGCCCGACCGCCGACATGCGCGGCGGCCGCCTCGAGCCGCTGCAGCGTTCGAGCAACTCGGCGCTGCGCTCCGCCGCCGGATCGCGGCCGATGAGCGCCGAACAGCGTGCCGAGCTCGAGCGGGTGTTCGCCGACAGCCCGCTGCAGAAGATCACCACGCTGCGCCCGTCGGACTACAGCGAGGCACGCACGATCGGTGAGCGCTTCCGCGACGGCAACCCCGTCATCATGGACCTCGTCGACATGAGCAACGACGACGCCAAGCGCCTCGTCGACTTCGCCGCCGGACTGGCCTTCGCACTGCGCGGATCGTTCGACAAGGTCGCCACCAAGGTGTTCCTCCTGTCGCCGGCCGACGTCGATGTCTCGGCAGAGGATCGTCGAAAGATCGCCGAGACCGGTTTCTACAACCACAGCTGACTCGGGTCCCTGACCTCCGCAATCTGTACCCACCAGGCCGGCCAAGTGGACAATCCACTTGGCCGGCCTGGTGCGTACAGACTTCCGTCGGCCTCACTCGACGAGGTCGGTGACCGTCCCCGTGAGCTGGGGAAATGCGTCGGTGCCGTGCTCGCAAAATCTAGGGGAAGAACTTCTTCCCCGAGGTTCACAGTCGTCCGCGAGGATCTTCTAGGGGAGGACACCAAGGGTAGGGAAAGGTTCTTCCCCTACTTTCTGCCCCTGCTTGTTGAGTCGTCCGCGAGAAAATTCGCGGGGAGGACTCCAGAAGTAGGGGACGAGTTTCTTCCCCTACTTTTGTGCCGGCGGAGATCGGCCTCCCGTGAGCGAAGGTGACCTCACGCGCGGCCGCGCCCTAACAGTCGCCCGACTTCTGGTGAGTACTGACCTGCGACGACGTGGCCGATTCGCCCTCTGTCCGACTTTTCAGGCAATCTTGACGTGTGGCGGTTATCTGGGGTGTCTTGTATTTCCTCTTGCTGATCTTCTGGCTGCTCCTGTTGGCTCGGCTCGTGGTGGAACTGGTGCGAACTTTTGCTCGCGAATGGCGCCCGACCGGTGTGACGGTGATCATTCTCGAAGTGATCTTCACGAGCACCGACCCGCCGATCAAAGCGCTTCGCCGCGTACTGCCCCCGATTCCGTTGGGCCCGGTCCGGCTCGATCTTTCCCTGATGATCGTGATGATCGTCGTCATCATCGCCATGAACATCGTGTCTGGCCTGCGCAATCAAGCAATGGCGTCGGCTCTTGCGATGGCAACCGGCCTGATCTGAAACCTGCTGTCGGCACATTCATGCCGACGATCGGTACTCCCGTACCACGATTGGTCGACCTCGAAATCCCAGGTGGCTATCGTGCGAATGGTGTGATGTTCTACCGTTAAATGTCATCATCGAGTGACCGTTTCATTGCGAGAGCGCATCGAAGCACTGCAACGAACGGTTCGGATGTGACAGGATGGGACGCCAGTTACAGATTTTGACTGGTATGTATGAGTAGTGCAGCCTGGAGAATGGGTCGAGAGACCGGACACATGGATCCGGCGACCCGGCCCGCCCGGGCTGCGCGTCCCGCAAACTGAAGACAAGCTCCAAACGACATGAGGGGAACCGACATGCGGCTGACACCAGCTGATGTGCACAACGTCGCGTTCAGCAAACCGCCTATCGGTAAGCGCGGCTACAACGAGGACGAAGTAGACCAGTTCCTCGACTTCGTCGAGGCGGAGCTGGCGCGCCTCATCGAGGAGAACTCGGATCTGAAACAGCGCGTCGAAGAGCTCGAAGGCGAGCTGGCCGACGCCAAGTCGTCGGGCGGTACGCCGACGACCGACGACCGTACTCAGGCGTTCGCCGTCGCCACCCCCGAACCGACTCCTGCTCCGGCCCCGGTCGCAGCACCCGTCGCGCCGGTGGACGACGACTCCAACGTCCGCGCCGCGCGCGTGCTGGCGCTGGCCCAGGACACCGCAGATCGTCTCACCGGAAGCGCACGCGCCGACGCCGACGCACTGCTCGCCGACGCCCACTCGCGGGCCGACGCGATGGTCTCGGAGGCGCAGACCAAGTCCGACAGCATGCTGGCCGACGCGCGCCAGCGCTCCGAGGCGATCCTCGCCGACGCGCAGACCCGGTCGGAGGCTCAGCTCCGACAGGCTCAAGAGCGGGCCGACGCACTGCAGAGCGACGCCGAGCGCAAGCACAGCGAGATCATGGGCACGATCAATCAGCAGCGTGGTGTTCTCGAAGGCCGCATCGAGCAGCTCAAGACGTTCGAGCGCGAGTACCGTACCCGCCTGAAGACCTACCTGGAGTCTCAGCTCGAAGAGCTGCAGCAGCGTGGCAGCGCCGCGCCGGTGGAGAACGGACGTCCCGACGCGTCGTTCTCGAGTGACCCGGGCAGCGGTGGGTACAGCAGTTACTCGCCGAGCTGAGCTCGCGTCGAACACAGACTAGGCAGGTGACGTGCTGACCTTGGCTTTGGCCGCGACCCTCGTCGGGTTCGTGTTGCTCGTCCTCGGTCTGATCACCGGTCAGGTGTGGCTTGCCGTCGCCTGTATCGTCATCTGCCTCGTCGGGCTGGCCTTCCTGCTGGTCGATGTGATCGGTTCGGGTCGCCGTGGGTCTCGGTCCATCGAAGAGATGGTGCCGGGCGCCGGGGACGACGAACCGGATCAAGACGATCGCGATGGGGGCGAGAGCCGCGTACCGCACGACTCGGACCGCGGCGATTCTCATCCGGTCGAATCCGAGCCGGATGTGGCGTCGCCCGGTACAGCGGGAATCCGCGGAGACGAAGGCACCGACAGCGGCCGACACGCAGCATTGCCGGCCGAGCCGAGTCCCGAACCTCCCCGAGAAGGTGGACTGCAGGACTACCTGCGATCCGTGGGCGGCGAGTTGCCTCCCCAGAGGACATCTCCACCGCCGCCTCGTCCAGCGGGCGGTTATGGTCCTCCGCCGGGCGCTCGGCCGCCGGGGAACCGATCTGGGCCGCCCCAGATGCCCCCGATGTCTCCGGGGTCCGCGCCGCGGCGCCCAGAGCAACCTCAACCGAAGCCCAAGTTCGACCCGCTCGATCCCAATTGGCGTCCGCCACTCGACTGATAGATGGATTGGCTACCGACGGCGAGCGGTCGCTACACTGGACTGCGCATTGATCCGGCCATCACCGGGGAGCACCTGGAAGAACAGACTCGCGGCTGATTTTCGCGATTCCCAGTAGAACCAGGCGGGAGTGGCCCGTGACAGCCACCGAACCATGATGGTTCATGAGCGGCGTCGGCCCCGGCCGGCGCAAGCGGGGTGGTACCGCGCAGACCTCAGGTGTGCGTCCCCGTGCCCGATACGACTGGCACGAGGAGACCTACCGTGAGCGACGCGGACAGCCCCCATGCGGACAACGCAGCACAATCCCAACGGGTGTACCCGCTGGTCGACATGACCGACGGCACCGGACGCAGCGCTCCGTCCTTCCCCGACGTCGAGCAGCACGTCCTGCGCTATTGGGATTCCGACGACACCTTCGCCGCATCGATCGTGAATCGTGCCGACGCCGAAGAGTTCGTGTTCTACGACGGCCCGCCGTTCGCCAACGGACTCCCGCATTACGGCCACCTGCTCACCGGCTACGTCAAGGACGTCGTCCCGCGCTACCAGACCATGCTCGGGAAGCGCGTCGAACGACGCTTCGGCTGGGACACCCACGGTCTGCCGGCCGAACTGGAGGCCGAGCGTCAACTCGGGATCACCGACAAGGCCGAGATCGAGAAGATGGGCGTCGAGAAGTTCAACGACTTCTGCCGCGATTCCGTGCTGCGCTACACCGGTGAGTGGCGTGACTACGTGACCCGGCAGGCGCGCTGGGTGGACTTCGACAACGACTACAAGACGCTCGACATCGACTTCATGGAGTCGGTGATGTGGGCTTTCAAGCGACTCCATGACAAGGGATTGATCTATCAGGGCTACCGGGTGCTGCCCTACAGCTGGTATGAGCAGACGCCGCTGAGCAACCAGGAATCGAAGCTCGACGACGCCTACCGGATGCGTCAGGACCCGGCCGTCACCGTGCGGATGCCCTTGCGTGCGCCCGGTTCGCCGCTCGATGGCGTCAACGCCCTCATCTGGACGACGACTCCGTGGACCCTGCCGTCGAACCTCGCCATCGCCGTCAATCCCGAGATCACGTACGTGCATGTGAAGGCCGCCGACGGACAGCAGTATCTGCTCGCCGAGGCGCTGCTGGGCAGCTACGCCAAGGAGATCGCCGAACCGGAAGTGTTGGGGACGTACCAGGGTCGCGACCTCGAGAACCTCTCCTACGAACCGCCGTTCGACTTCTTCACGGGTCATACGAACGCGCACCGGACCCTGTTGGGTGACTACGTCACCACCGACAGCGGTACCGGAATCGTGCACCTCGCACCGGCTTTCGGTGAAGAGGACATGGAGCTGGCCACCGCCAACGGCATCGAGGTGGTGCAGCCGCTCGATCCGGGCGGACGCTTCACCGCGCAGGTGCCGCCGTACGAGGGCCTGATGGTCTTCGACGCCAACCCGGTGATCATCAAGGATCTCAAGGGTGCCGACAAGATCGTGCGCCACGAGACCATCGAGCACTCCTATCCGCACTCCTGGCGATCGGGAAAGCCGTTGATCTACATGGCGGTTCCGTCGTGGTTTGTCGCGGTCGATCCGATCAAGGACCGGATGATCGAGCTGAACAAGCAGATCGTCTGGTCTCCGGAACACATCCGCGACGGGCAGTTCGGCAAGTGGCTCGAAGGTGCCCGGGACTGGAACATCAGCCGTAACCGCTTCTGGGGAGCGCCGATCCCGGTATGGATCTCCGACGATCCCGAGTACCCGCGCATCGACGTATACGGCTCGATCGACGACCTCGAACGCGACTTCGGCGTGCGTCCGGCCAATCTGCATCGCCCGTACATCGACGAGCTGACCCGGCCCAACCCCGACGACCCGACCGGCAGGTCGACGATGCGTCGGGTGCCCGAGGTGCTCGACTGCTGGTTCGAGTCCGGTTCGATGCCGTATGCGCAGGTGCATTACCCGTTCGAGAATGCGGCGTGGTTCGACGGGGCGAGCGAAGCGACGGGGGAATGTCACGGGAATGACCTCACCCCGGCGCACAACCCGGGCGACTTCATCGTCGAATACAACGGTCAGACGCGTGGCTGGTTCTACAACCTGCATGTCCTGGCCACCGCGCTGTTCGACCGCCCGGCGTTCAAGAGCGTGATCGCGCACGGCATCGTCCTCGGTGACGACGGACAGAAGATGTCGAAGTCCAAGCGCAACTACCCCGATGTCAACGAGGTCTTCGACCGCGACGGCTCGGACGCGATGCGCTGGTTCCTGATGGCCTCGCCGGTGCTGCGCGGCGGCAACCTGGTGGTGACCGAACGCGGCATCCGCGAGGGTGTCCGACAGGCGTTGCTGCCGTTGTGGAACAGCTACAGCTTCCTGCAGTTGTACGCCGAGCGTCCCGCCACATGGCGGACGGATTCGACGCATGTGCTGGACCGCTACATTTTGGCCAAGCTCGCGGTGACCCGGGACACCATGACGGAGGCGCTCGACGTCTACGACATCGCCGGTGCGTGCGAGTCGTTCCGCGAATTGGTGGAGTCCCTGACCAATTGGTATGTGCGACGCTCCCGTTCACGGTTCTGGTCGGGTCAGGACGCCGATCCGGATGCCTTCGACACGCTGTACACGGTGCTCGAGGTGGCCTGCCGGCTGGCGGCTCCGCTGTTGCCGCTGGCGACCGAGGCGATCTGGCGCGGGCTGACCGGGCAGCGGTCGGTCCACTTGACGGATTGGCCCTCGGCCGAGGAACTGCCCGCCGATGCCGACCTCGTCGCGGCCATGGACGACGTGCAGCAGGTGTGCTCGACGGCGTCGAGCGTCCGCAAGGCCAACAAGCTGCGGGTGCGGCTTCCCTTGCCGCGCTTGACCGTTGCGTCGCCGACCGCGGATCGGCTGCGCCCGTTCACCGGCCTCATCGCCGACGAGATGAACGTCAAGGACGTCACTCTCTCGACCGACACCGCCGACTACGGGCGATTCGAGCTGGTGGTCAACGCGCGCGCGGCGGGCCCGCGTCTGGGCAAGGATGTGCAGCGGGTCATCAAGGCGGTCAAGGCCGGAAACTGGTCGGTGCGTGCGGATGCCGACGGCACGGACGTGGTCAGCGCCGACGGCATCGACCTCGTCGAGGGTGAGTACTCGCGCAAACTCGTTGCGGTCGAACCAGATTCGACTGCCGAGCTTCCAGGCGGACGTGGTCTCGTGGTGCTCGACACCGCCGTCACCGAAGAACTGGAGTCCGAGGGCTGGGCCAAGGACCGTGTCCGCGAACTCCAGGACGCCCGACGCACCCTCGGCCTGGACGTGTCCGATCGCATCGAGGTCCGACTCGTTGTGCCCACCGAGCGCCTCGCGTGGGCGCAGCGCCATGCCGACCTGATCGCCGGTGAGGTGCTTGCCGTGCGGTTCGACGTGGCCGACGCCGCCGAGTCCGGTGCGGAAGCAATCGAACTCGGTGACGACGTGAGTGCCGACGTCACCAAGGCCTGATTGCTCCCTCCGCTCCCTGAGGTGTGAGGAGCAGCTGGCGACGAGCCGTTCTTCCGCTCCCAGAGGTGCTCGAGGCGCTAGCCGAGAGCCTCGAAGGGCCTGGTGAGACGACATTGTCATCTCACCACGGGCTTCGAGGCTCGCAGGCTCGCGCCTCAGCCGGCGGGTGGGGGCGCAGCCGGCGGAAGATGGTCCGGTGAATTGTCGTGCGTAGCGACCATGCTCGCGCAGACGCCGCTGCTGACCGACATGCCTGCCTCGGCGTCAGACCTCGAACGGGTCGACATCGACATGCAGACCGTTCTCGACTTTCTGGAGAGCGTCGTCGCCGCCCCCGGTCGTCTCGACGAGCACGCTGACCTGCTCGAGTCGCTCGGCCCGTTCTGGTTCCTCCGGCGTCGGCTGGCCGACGGCATCCGGCTTCTTCGGCACGCTGCCGCCACCTGTACAACCGGTGCGTGCACACCGCGTACGACTGCGGTGGTCACCCTGTCGCTGGGGTCTGCGCTGGCCTACAGCCAATCCGCCGAGGAGGCGCACGAGCTGCTGACCTCCTACACCTTCGACGACGTCGAGAGAATCGTCGTGGCCGGCGACCGGGACCCGGAGAGAAGAACGATCCGACTTGCATCCCTGGCCCTGGCCGCGTGGGTCGGTGACGACCACGCACTCGCGGGAGACTACGTCGCGCGAGCTGCCGCTTCGCTCAGCTCGGCGTCGGACGGAATCGTCGCGCTCGTCACCGCGACGTCGGCTTTGTGTGAGCTGGTGGCCGGTGAGATGGCGGCGAGCCTGGAGCACGCGCACACCGCGCTGGCACTCAGCACCGAACGCGCCGACCCGCTGGCGATGCATCTCGCGGCAGTGGTCATGGGTATCGGGTCCTTGTTCGACGGAGACCCCCGCATGGGGTTGCGCTGGAACGACCAGGCGTTCCGTGCCTACCTCGACGCGGGCGGCGTGCAGATCTGCGACACCGTCGAACAACGCGGAAATCACCTTGCGGCGGGCGGTGAGATCACGCGCGCCGCCCACTCGTTCGCGGTGTCGCGCGCCTACGCCACCGACGCCGGCATGGCCTGGCCGCGCCTTCCGTTCACCCACGACGCGATCCGAGGCTGCCGAGATAAGGACAACGCCGGTTTCGAAGCGGGGTGGCGAACCGGCTCGGCGGCGGCTCGCGAGGCGATGCGCACTGGCGATCACGAGCGGTTCGTCGGCATGTGAGCACTTTGTGAGGACTCCGCGGTGTCCTGGTCTCAGCGCCAACCACCACAACCACGGAGATTCCCATGACATCGAGACTGGCATTTGCCAACGAAGAGTTCGACGGACAGTTCAGCCGCACCTTGCAGGCCTCCGCCGTCGGCGCCGCCGACCTCGGCGAGGCCTACTCGACCGCGCACGCGATCGGCGGCAAGTACCGGCCGGAGCGCTGGTACTCGCAATGGATCGCCCGCGCCGAGTCGGTGCGTGACGCCGCGGAGACCGCCCACACCGCGGGCCACCTCGTCACCGCGCACCTTGCCTACCTGCGGGCGTCGGAGTACTACCGACAGGCGTTCTTCTACCTGCGGTCCGACCTCGACGACCAACGACTACAGGATGCGTTCGCGGCGCACCGGACCACGTTCGGCCGGGCGATGGAATTGCTGCCGCACACCGCGAACCCGATTGTCGCCGAGAACGTGTCGATCGCCTACACGGGCATCGACGGTCGACGCACCGACATCCATGCCTGGCTGTTCCGGCTGTCGGCCGACGTCGAACGACCGCGCCCGACGATCGTCATGCCTGCCGGCTACGATTCGACCGCCGAGTCGGGTTGGGGGTTCGCGCAGGGCGCGCTGGCTCGCGGATACAACGTGCTCAGCGTCGAGGGGCCGGGCCAGGGTGCCAGTCTCATCCTTGACCGTGTCTATTTCCGCCCCGACTACGAATCGGTGCTCGGCCAGATCCTCGACCGGGTGGTGACGCTTCCCGGCGTCGACACCGATCGGCTGGTCGCCGTCGGCCGCTCGTTTGCCGGCTACCTCGTCCCGCGCGGTGTCGCAGGAGAGTCGCGGTGGGCCGCGATGGTGTGCGATCCGGCGCAGCCGGATATGGGCGCAAAGATCCCCGGCGGCTGGAAGGAACGCGTCGCCGCACCGCTGATGACCCTGATCAGCAAGGTCAGCCGCGAACGTCGCGAGTTCTTCACCTCACGCATGGCCTGCCACGGTCTCGATACCATCGCCGACTACCTCGACGAACTCAAGCGCTTCACGATGATCGACCGGGCCGCCGAGATCAGCTGTCCCACCTTGATCGTCGAATCGCCGAACGATCCGGTCGGTGGACAGGGCCGGGATCTGTTCGACGCACTCACCGTCGACACCAAGGAACTCTTTGCGCCCGACCCCGAGTCGGGGGTCGACGGTCACTGTGGCGGTCTGGGACAACGGGTCTGGGACGCGGTCGTCTACGACTGGCTCGACGGGGTTCTGGCGCATGCTGCCAACCGCACGGGTTCTGTGGTCGGCGGTGTGCGATGAGCGCCCTGTCACCACGCCGCACCCGACTCGCCGGGAACCGGTGGCTGACGCTGCTGGCGATGACCGGTGCGTTGTCGATGATCATGCTCGATCAGACGGTCGTCACCGTGGCGTTGCCCTCGATGACCCGGGATCTCGGATTGTCGTCGTCGGGGCAGCAGTGGGTGGTCAACGCCTACGTGCTGGCCATTGCGGCGTGCGTCGCCCTCGGCGGCAAACTCGGCAGCCGCTACGGTGCGGTCACGTGCTTCCGGCTCGGTGTGACCGTCTTCTTTGTCGCCTCGATCTTCTGCGGTCTCGCACCAGGCGGCGGTGGGGAAGCGTGGATTCTCGTCGCACGCGCCGTTCAGGGTCTTGGTGCCGCACTGATGATGCCGGTGTCGGCGAAGATCGTCATGGACGCTTTTCCCGTGTCGGAGCGGGGTCGGGCCATGGCGGTGTATGCCGGTGTGTCGCAGATCTTTCTGGCGATCGGACCGCTGCTCGGCGGGGCGCTCACCGAGTGGATCAGCTGGCGGGCCGTGTTCTGGCTGAACGTGCCGGTCGGGGTCGCCGCCCTGATCCTCGTCGCCGTCGCCCGCCCCGACGACACGCGCAACGGCGATGAGAAAGTCAGCATGGGCGCGGCCGTGCTGCTGGTCACCGGCCTGTCGCTGACAGTGCTGGGTCTGCAGCAGGGCAGCACGTGGCACTGGACCTCGGTGGCGACCATCGGCTCACTGGTGGCCGGCCTCGTTCTTACCACCACGTTCGTGGTGACTCAATGGCGCAGCGCTGCACCGCTTGTCGCGGTCCGCATGTTCGCGCGTCGTGCGTTCAGTGCGAACCTCGTGACGCTCGGGCTCGTCCAGTTCTCGCTGCTGTCGGCGATCCTGTTCTCGACTCTCTACCTGCAGGACCTCCTGCACATGAGCCCGATGAAGGCCGGCCTGGCGTCGTTGCCGCTGATCCTGCCGATCACCGTCGCCGCCCAGATCGGCGGGCGGTGGTACGACCGTGCCGGCAACCGGCCGCCGGTGATCACCGGTCTGGCGATCGCGACCGTCGGAATGCTCTGCTGGACACTGGCCCTCCCGCATCTCGACTACGCGGCCCAGGTGCCGGGCATGATCATCACGGGATTCGGTCTCGGACTGGTGTTTTCGCCCAGCAATACCGATGCGCTGTCCCGCGTCAGCGCCGACGAACGGAGCCAGGCGTCGGGCATCGTGCAGACGATCCGCCAACTGGGTGGGACGTTGGGCGTCGCGATCATCGGGTCGATCGTGCTCGGTGTCGAACATCAGGCAACCCGCACACCGATCCCGCAGCACGCGGCCGATGCCATCACCGTCGGATTCTGGCTCGCCACCGCGGTGTTCGCGCTCGCGCTGGTGTGCGCAATTGCCTTCTTGTCCAAGGAGCGGATCACCGCGGGGGAGGCGCCGGTTCCGGAACCGGCCGTCTGACCGGATATGTGATCTGGACCGCTCGATGTCACATTCGATGGAGTAGCGGTGTCTTGAGGTTGTCACGCTCAGCCGAGAAGAGGAGCAACCATGAGCACACCGCAGTCATCCACCGTTGTCGTCGTCGGTGGTGGTTACGCAGGCACGATGGCCGCCAATCGGATCGCCGGCCACGACGGTGCCCAGGTCATCCTGATCAACCCGCGCCCACAGTTCGTGCATCGCATCCGGTTGCACCAGTGGGCCACCGGTACCGGCGACGCCGCAGTGGACTACGGCACGGTACTCGGTGAGCGGGTGCGGCTCGTCGTCGACGCGGTGACGCGTATCGACGTCGCAGCCGGGCGGGTGGAGTTGGAGTCGGGCGATGCGTTGCCGTACGACCACCTTGTCTATGCAGTGGGCTCCACGGGCGTCGCGCCGTCGACCATTCCCGGAGCTGCCGAACACGGCTATCTCATCGGTGAATGGGAAGCGGCACAGGCACTTCGGAGTCGGCTCGAGGGAACGTTGCCGGATGCGCCGACGACCGTCGTGGGTGGCGGACTGACCGGGATCGAGATGTCCGCCGAGTTGGGCGAGGCTGGTCGTCAGGTCAGGCTGGTCTGCCGCGGCGAGGTGGCGACGTCCTTCGGGCCGCGCGCGCGACGCCGCGCCCGGGCGAAGCTGCGCAAGCTCGGTGTCGAGCTGATCGAAGAACACCGCGTCGCGTCGGTGGCTGCCGATACGATCACCATCGTGGGTGACGACGGCGTAGCGCAGATCCTGCCGAGCACAACGACGATCCTCGCTGCCGGGTTCGGGGTCCCCGGCATCGCGGCAGCCAGCGGTCTCACCACCGACGCGCTCGGCCGACTGATCACCGATGAGACGCTGACCAGCGTCGACGATCCGCGGATCGTCGGTGCCGGCGACGCGGTGGCACCGTCGGGGCAGCCATTTCGGATGAGTTGCCAGGCGGCCAACCAGCTCGGACCGCACGCCGCCGACACGGTGCTCGCGCGGCTGCGCGGCAAGCAGCCGGCACCGGTGTCGGTCGCGTTCGTCGGGCAGTGCATGTCACTCGGCCGCCACGGTGCGGTCGTACAACTCACCCGCCGTGACGACACCCCACGTCGGACCGTGATCTCCGGGCGGACCGGTGCGGCTGTCAAGGAGATGGTGTGCCGCAGTGTCGCCTGGGGTCTTCGGATGGAGGCACGCCGACCGGGATTCATGCCGTCGGTCGGTGGGCAGGAACGCGTGGTCGGGGAGCCGCTCACCTCCGAGGTGAGGGCATGACATCCGACGAGGAGCACGCTCGTCTCTTCGTCGAGCTGCGTCCCCTTCTGTTCACGATTGCCTACGAGATCCTCGGAACCGCAACGGAATCCGACGACGTCCTGCAGGAGAGCTATCTGCGCTGGGCCGACGCGGATCTGTCCGGCATCCAGGACACAAAGGCCTATCTGGCAAAGGTGGTCACTCGGCAGGCGCTCAACGCGGTACGCAGCCGGTCGCGCCGCCGGGAGGACTACGTGGGGCCGTGGCTGCCCGAGCCGATCCTGCTCGACGAGCACGATCCGTCTCGTGATGTGGTTCTCGCAGAATCGGTCTCGACCGCGATGCTCGTGGTGCTCGAGTCGCTGTCGGCGGACGAGCGTGCCGTGTTCGTCCTTCGTGAGGTCTTCGGGTTCTCCCACGACGAGATCGCGTCGATGCTCGACAGATCGTCGGATGCGGTGCGGCAGATGGCACATCGGGCGCGCAAGCATGTCGAGGCGCGTCGTCCCCGGTATCAGCCCGCCGATGCTGCCGTCGTCGGCGATGTGACCGCGGCCTTCCTGATGGCGGCGTCCACCGGCGAGGTGGGGCCGTTGATGGAGGTGTTGGCACCCGACGTGGTCTGGACCGCCGACAGCGACGGCAAGGCCACCGCCGCTCGTCGCCCGATCCATGGGGCCGACGCCGTCGCACGACTGCTGGTAGGGATGTCACGCGTAGGCGCGCAGCATGACCTTGACACCGATCTCGTGGCAGTGAATGGTCTGCCCGGGCTGGTCGTCCACCTCGACGGTGAGTTGGCCGGAGTGTTCTGGTTCCACGTCGTCGACGGCCGGATCGAAGAGATCTACGCGATGCGCAATCCGGACAAGCTGGCGGGGTTGGCGCACCGTCGGGAGATCGCTCGCTGACTCGAAGAGTACTGCCTTCGGCCTCCTGAACTGCGGCAACACCATCCACGTGCCCAGGAATCGAGTTGGGTTGGAGAACGCGAGTGCTGCAGCACTCGCGTTCTCCGATTCGGCTCGGGTGCACGGCGAACTGAGGTGGGTCAGGCGAACAGGTGAGACAGGGCGAGGTCGATCTGTGCTGCGAACAGTGATTCGGGGTCGGTGAAGGTGTCGGCACCGTACTGTCCGAAGACCTCCAGGCTGACCGCTCCGATCAGCGTTGCCCAGATGGTGGTGGCGGCAAGCATCTGGCCGGGTGGCAGGCGAAGGTCGAATTCTGTCCCGATGGCGTCCATTTCCGCAGTGGATACCGTTGTGGGGCAATCGATGTCAGTCCGTAGGGCACTTGCGTCGTACGCATCGGAGAGTTGGCGGAGAACCGCGCCGACGACACGTGTGCCCGGCCCGACCGTCTGTTCGGCCGGAGCCGCGTATCCGGGAACCGGGCTGCCGTACAACAGCGCCCATCGGGCAGGATCGGCCACTGCCCATCGCCGAACCGCGAGAGCCATTGCCAGGATTCGCTCGCGATTGGTCCCGTCGGCCGCTGCCGCGGCGTCGACCGTGTCGGCCAGGTCGGTGTAGGCCTCGACGACCAGCAGCGTGAGCAGGTCGTCGCGGGACGGCACGTAGCGGTAGACCGCGGACGAGACGACGCCGAGATCGCGCGCGATGGCCCGCAGCGACAACCCTGCCGCGCCGTACGTGGTCAGCTGCTCGCGACCGAGTCGACGGATCTCCGCCTCCATCGCTGCGCGGTTCTCGGCCCGTTTGCTTCTCGTCGTGGTGCCCATGAGGAGATCCTGCCAGAAAAGCGAGAGCACTGCTCTTGATTTGCCGTGACACGTGGTGCACACTTGGAAAAGAGAGCGGTGCTCTCCAATTTCTCGACATAGTACTTCGACCTCACAAGGGGGCAGACATGAACGACACGCACTACATCCCGCCCGCCGGCTCCGACCGCACCTTCAGCCGCGCGGTGCGCTGGCTCGCCGACCGTGGCGTGAATCTGGCCGGCGCGGAAACCCTTACCGTCGTCGGACGCGTCAGCGGGCAACCGCAGCGTGTGCCGGTGAATCCGCTGACGTTCGACGGAGGGGAGTACCTCGTCGCGGTTCGCGGTGAGGCGCAGTGGGTCCGCAATGCGCGCGCGGCGGCAACCGCGGAGCTGCGTCGCGGCCGCAAGCGCCGCACGGTGGCCCTGCACGAGATCGAGGCCGCCCAGCGGGTGCCGGTGTTGCGTGCGTACCTGAAGAAGTGGGGCTGGGAGGTCAAGCGGTTCCTCCCGGAAGGTCTCACCGTCGACGCCACCGACGAGGAGCTCGCTGCCCATGCCCACCAGCTGCCGGTCTTCGCGATTGCGGGCTGAGAGGCCCGTCATACGATGCTGGGGTGCCACCCGACGAATCGCCGACCGCCCCCGACGAGCGGAGCGCGCGCTGGGTGATGCACCTGGACATGGATGCGTTCTTCGCCTCGGTGGAACAACTCACCCGGCCGACACTGCGCGGACGTCCGGTCCTGGTCGGCGGAACCGGTGGGCGCGGTGTGGTCGCCGGTGCCAGCTACGAGGCCCGCGCCTACGGGGCGTCGTCCGCGATGCCGATGCATCAGGCCCGACGCCTGGTCGGTCCGACTGCGGTGGTGGTTCCGCCGCGTGGGGCCGTGTATCGGGTGGTCAGTGCGCGCATCTTCGCTCTGGTGCGCCAGGCGGTTCCGGTGATCGAGATGCTGTCCTTCGACGAGGCATTCGCCGAACCGGAAGAGCTCATCGGCGCGACCGCACAGACGGCAACCGCCTTCGCCCAACACATCCGGGCGAGAATCCGGGCCGAGGTCGGGCTGGCGGCGTCGGTCGGGCTGGGCAGCGGCAAACAGATCGCGAAGATCGCCTCGACGCTGGCCAAACCCGATGGGGTGATGGTCATTCCGCCGTCGAAGGAGATGGACTTTCTCCACGAGCTGCCGGTGCGCAAGCTCTGGGGGATCGGACCGGTCTCCGGCGACAAGTTGTCGAGGTTGGGCATTGCCACCATCGGCGACCTTGCCGCGATGTCGCCGATCGAGGTGTCCTCGGTGCTGGGTGCGACGGTGGGTCCGGCGCTGCATCGGCTCGCACAGGGCATCGACGACCGCCCGGTCGCGGAACGGTCCTCGGCCAAGCAGATCAGCGCCGAATCCACCTTCGCCACCGACATCGTCGAACTCGCCGATCTCCGGCATGCGATCGATCGTGCCGCGACCGATGCCCACCGACGATTGCTCTCAGACGGACGCGGTGCGCGCACGATCGTGGTGAAACTCAAGCGGTCGGACATGTCCGTGCTGACGCGTTCGACCACTCTTTCCGCCGCCACCACCGACCTCGACGAACTCGGCCGTGCCGCACAGCGTTTGGCGCTCGATCCGCGCTCGGTGGGTCCGATCCGGCTCGTCGGCGTCGGCTATTCCGGACTCAGCGACGTTCAGCAGTACGCACTGTTCGTCGACCCGGCCGACGGTGATCAGATCCACGCCGAGGACACACTGTCGGACGCTGCCCCGAACGGTGCTGCCCCGGAAGGTGCGGACCCGCCGGCTGAGCCGTCGGCCGAGAACACCTCACGCGCAGCTCATCTCGTTCCAGGCAGAGACGTGTTCCACGTCGACTACGGGCACGGTTGGGTGCAGGGCAGTGGCCACGGCGTGGTCACGGTGCGCTTCGAGACACGCACCACCGGTCCGGGCCGTACCCGTACCTTCACGCTCGATGACGAATCGCTCGCGCTCGGGGACCCGCTGGCCAGTCTCGACTGGCCGGATGTGGCGGAGTCTGAATAGCGCTCGGCGGCAACCTGATTGGGCCAGGTCGTCCATGGTTCGGTGACCGGGCCGCCTTTCCTCCGCTCCCCACTTCCGCTCCCCGGGGTGCTCGGGGCGCTGGCCGATGCCCCCATCCGCTCCCTGAGGTGCTCTCGGCTAGCGCCTCGAGCACCTCAGGCAGCGAAGGTTGGCTCCGCTTCCACGGATCCAGGCTCAGGCAACGGGTTGCCTTCGCAGGCATCGGGGTTGATTCGGTGACCGCATCAGTTGCGGAAGAACTCGGCGATCCCGGCCGGGGAAACCTGTGCGGTCAGCAACGCGACAAGCGCCATTCGTGCCTGAGGTGCGCGCAGCCACGGCGACACGATCGCGCCGGATCGTTCGAGATCCACCGCACCGCCGCCACCGCCATAGGTCGCGTGAACCTCGCCGTACGGGACTCGTGAGGTCACCACCACGGTGACGCCACGCTGCACGGCCAGCGCGACCTCGGCGGTGATGTCGGGATGCGAGTTCGCCGATCCGGTCCCGCCGAGCACGATGCCGGCGGCGTTCTGCGCCACCGCGGCCGCGATCAAACCTGGAGAGACCCCGGGATAGAGCGTGAACGCGTCGACCCGCGCGAACCGACCCGACGGGACAGGTCCCGCCAACGTTGGGCGCGGCAGGTCGGCGCGGACGGTGTCGAAGGCGACGGGGTCGGTGGTCGACACCTTGAAGGCTCCGCGCGCGGCGACCACATGGCCGCCCAGAGCGATGAGCACACCGCGACTCCGATTGGCGGGGTCCGAGGCGAGCGCGAGCGCTGCGGCGACATTGGCCGGTCCGTCCGCGTCGGGGTGGTCGGCCGGACGCTGTGCGCCGGTGAAGACCACGGGCCGCTCGTCGGTGGCGTACAGATCCGCGAGGAAGGCAGTCTCTTCCATGGTGTCTGTGCCGTGGGTCACCACGACGCCGCGCACCGTGGGGTCGCCGAGCGCATCGACGATGGCCGCGACGATCGCGTACTGATCGGCCACACGCAGTGCCGAGGAATCCACCGACATGAGGTCGACGGTGCGCACCGGCGTCGACAGGTCGGTGGCCACCAGCATGTCGTCGGCGTCGAGGGTGGGGACCGCGCCGTCTGCGGTGGCCTGCGACGCGATCGTTCCACCCGTGCTGATCAGCACAATCGTCCCGATTGCGGGATTCGCGGTCTCGTCGGGCAAGGTCGGATTCTCCTTCGACATGGAGATCATCATCCACCTGCGGTCAAGGGTTGCGGTGAGGTCCGCGCGGCCGCGTTTGTTGGGCACCTCGCGAACTTTTGGCATAGTGGTGTGGGCTCTCGCCGAGGTGGACGGACCCACCCGCAGACCACGACAGTGAGGGAGATCGTTGAAGTTTTCGAAACTCGTAAGCGCGACCATGATCGCGGGTGCACTGCTGGGCGTTGCCGCCTGCGGCAGCGACGACAGTGATGCGCCGCCGACTGTGGCGACATCGTCGGCCGCCAGCACCGGTGCCGCTGATCAGCGCACGGATGGCAGCAAGCCGCCATCGGCCGCGACCATCGAGGCCATGATCAACGAGGCCCTCGACCCCAACGTCCCCAACTCGCAGAAGGTTCTGCTCGTCGAGGGCGCCGAGAAGGACCCGGACATCTTCGACAAGCTCGTCGAGGCCAAGAACGAGAATCCGGGCATCACCTACAAGGTGACCAACCCGCCGATCCGTCAGGGGCCGAACAAGGCGCGCGTGTCGGTCGAGGTGACCACCGAGGGCAACCCGCCCACCCCGATCGAGGCGACCATCGTCTACGAGGACGGCCGCTGGAAGCTCTCGAACGCGACGGTGTGCACCCTGCTGTCGGCATATCAGGTCAAGAGCGCGATGTGCCCCGGTAAGAGCACCTCGTCACGCAGTAGCGCGGCTCGGCCCTCGAACTGACCGCAGATACTCGGCCCGGCGTTCTGGTGAACGCCGGGCCGGTGTCATGTCTGCGATGTCATGTGTGCGCTGTCATGTTTGCGGAGTGTGGGCTCCCAGGTCGGCGGCGGGGCCGGTGAAGAAGTGCTCGCCGTCGAAGGCCGCGGGCAGGCCGGCGGCGAGGTACGTTCCGATCCCCGGTTGGTCGAGCCCGGCGAACATCGGGTTGTCGGCAAGAACGCCGGACGACACGACCTCGTCGAAGGAGCGGTAGCGTTCCGACAGCACCGATGATTCGTCGAGCGCAGCGGTGACGATGTCGGTGGAGCGATCGGCAAACCACTTGCGGAACAACGCGTTGAGTACGTGGCGATGGGTGTACCGGTCGGATTCGCGGGTGAAGTCGGCGCCGAGCGAACCCGCGAGCGCGTCGATCACCGATTTTGTCTCGGTGATGCGCACCAGATCCCGAAAGTGTCTTGGGGTCAGTGCGACGAGCATGAATCGATCGCCGTCGGCGGTGACCACATCGGTGCCGTAGGTGCCGTATACGTCATTTCCGGTGGCCGGCCGCGACGACGAATTGACCTGCGGTTCGGTGAGATAACCCAACGCACTCGCGATCGACAGCGCGGTGTCCTCGAGCGGCAGTCGTATACGGCTGCCTGCGCCCGTCTGCTCGCGTCGTCGGATCGCCGCCGTGATGGCCAGTGCCGCATACAGTCCGCACACCACATCCCAGGCGGGCAGGACGTGATTGACCGGTCCGTTGTGATCGAGGGGACCGGTGATCATCGGAAAGCCGAGTCCCGCGTTGACGGTGTAGTCGACGGCCGGTGAGCCGTCGGAACCGCCGAGCAGTTCGAGAGTGATGACATCGGCGCGCACGGCGGCCAGGGTGTCGTGGCTCATCCACTCGCGTCCGCCGGAGTTGGTGACGAGAATGCCGCCGCCAGGACCGGATTCGGTGACCAAACGCTGCACCAACGCCTGACCTTCGGTGGCGCGCAGGTCGGCGGTGACCGACTTCTTGCCCTTGTTGAGGCCGGTCCAGTAGATCGATGTCTCACCGTCGTCGGTGAGCGGCCACCGATTGATGTCGGCCGCGCCGCCGATCGGATCGACGCGAATCACCTCGGCACCGAGCTGCGCGAGCGTGAGCCCACACAACGGCGAGGCCACGAAACTCGAGATCTCGACGACGCGTATCCCGTCGAGCGGTCTCGGTGAACCCATGTCCCAAGCCTTTCGTTCAGACCGCTTCGACGACGGCTGCCAGTCCCTGGCCGCCGCCGATACACATGGTGACCAATCCGGTTCCACCACCGCGACGGTGCAGTTCGTGCAGAAGGGTGGTGGTCATCCGGACTCCGGTGGCCCCGATCGGGTGTCCGAGGGAGATACCGGAGCCGTTGACGTTCAACCGATCCTGATCATTCCACTTCCATCCCTCGAGGACGCTCAGCACCTGCACGGCGAACGCCTCGTTCAGTTCGACGAGATCGATCGAGTCGAGAAGTTCGGCAGCGGAGTCGAATCCGGATCGCGCGGCCAGCTTCTCGGTGGCCGGAACCGGGCCGATCCCCATCCGGGAGGGGTCGCACCCGGCCGCCGCCCAGCCGTTGAGATACCCGATCGGCACGAGGCCCAGTTCGTCGAGGGCGTCCTCGGCGACGATGAGGCACGCTGCCGCGGCGTCGTTCTGCTGGCTGGCGTTACCCGCGGTGACGGTGCCGTCGGGCATCAGGGTGCGGAGCTTGGCCAGCGATTCTGCGGTGGAATCGGGCCGGACGCCTTCGTCATGGTTGAAGACGACTGGGTCCTTCTTGCGTTGAGGAACACTGATCTCGATGATCTCGTCGTCGAACCGCCCGGCGTCCCAGGCTGCGGCGGCGCGCTGGTGGCTGCGCGCGGCGTAGGCGTCGGCCGCATCACGGGTGATGCCGTAGTCGCGAGCGAGGTTTTCGGCGGTCTCGATCATTCCGGAGATCTCGCCGAACCGCCAGACCGGTTGGGAGCGTTCGCGTCCGCGGTCGAGGCGGTCGTACATGGTGACGTTCCCCGAGCGCGCACCCCACCGGTTGGTGGTGGAGTAGTACTCGATTCGGCTCATCGACTCGACGCCGCCGGCCAGGACGGCGACGGCAGCGCCGGTCTGCACCATCATCGCCGCGGTGGCCAGCGACTGGAGTCCGCCACCGCAGCGGCGGTCGAGTTGCATGCCGCCGACCGAGATCGGGAGATCGGCGTGCAATGCGATCCATCGTCCGACGCACGGAACCTCGGAGTTGGCGTAGGACTGGGCGAAGACGACGTCGTCGATGCGGTCGGGGTCGATGCCGGAGCGGTCGACGACGGCCCTGACGACAGCGGCGCCGAGATCCTCGACGGGCACGTTGCGCAGTGCGCCGCCGAAGGTGCCGACGGCAGTGCGTGCCGGTGCGACGATCGCGGCCCGGCGCAGGGAAGTGGGAGTCATGATGGTGTTCCTCTGGTGCTCGATCGTTGTGCGTTCACATGAACCGGCCGCCGGTGACCTCCATGACGGTGCCGGTCATGTAGGAGGACAGGTGGGTGGCCAGGAACAGTGCGACGGATGCGACCTCGGTGACCTCGCCGGCCCGGGCCATCGGGATCTCGGCCATCTTCTGATCCCACGCCTTCTGAGGCATGGCCTCGGTCATCGCCGAGCGGATGAGGCCGGGCTGGATCGCATTGACCCGAACACCGTGGTGCGCCAGCTCTTTTGCGGCCGCCTTGGTCATGCCGACGATCCCGGCCTTGGCTGCCGAGTAGTTGGTCTGACCGACCATCCCGACCTTCCCGGACAGCGACGAGAGATTGACGATGGCGCCGCTCTTACGCTCGCGCATGATGGCCGCGGCCTTGCGGGTGCCGTTCCAGGTGCCCTTGAGGTGCACATTGATGACCTGGTCGAACTGCTCCTCGGTCATGTTGCGCATCGTCGCGTCGCGGGTGATGCCGGCATTGTTCACCATCACGTCGACGGGTCCGAAATGTTTTGCCGCCGCGGCCAGTAGAGCGTCGACATCGTCGCCGACGGTGACGTCGCAGCGCACTCCGACAGCGACGCCGCCTCCACCGAGTTCGACGGCGGCTTTCTCGGCGGCCTCGGCGTTGATGTCGCCGATGATCACGCGCGCGCCTTCGTCTACAAAGAGTTGGGCGATCGCGCAGCCGATTCCCTGTGCGGCGCCGGTGATGACGGCGGTCTGGTCTTTCAGGAGAGGTCCGGGCATGGTGATTCCTGTCTGGTTGGATGCGGCTCTACTTGGATGCAGCGCGAATGAGGTTGCCGCCGATGATGAGTCGCTGGATTTCGCTGGTGCCCTCGTAAAGGCGCAGCAGCCGGACGTCGCGATAGATCCGTTCGACGGGGACCTCACGCATGTAGCCCGTACCGCCATGGACCTGGACGGCGAGATCGGCGACCTTGCCGGCCATCTCGGTGCAGAAGAGTTTGGCCGCCGACGGCGCCGTGCGTCGATCCTCACCGGACACGTACTTCGCGGCGGCGTCGCGCACCAACGCTCGCCCGGCCATGACCCCGGTCTGCTGGTCGGCCAGCATCGCCTGAACCAATTGGAAAGAGCCGATGGGCTTTCCGCCCTGAGTCGCGCTCGCGGCATACTCGACCGATTCGTCGAGTGCGCGTTGCGCGGCACCCACGGCGAGCGCGGCGATGTGCACACGGCCCCGAGCCAGGGAGGTCATCGCGGCCTTGTAGCCGGTGTCGGTGTCGCCGACGAGGGCCGAGGCGGGGACTCGCACGCCGTCGAAGGAGACGTCCGCGGTCCAGGCGCCCTCCTGGCCCATCTTCTTGTCCTTGACGCCGACCTCGACCCCGGGAGTGTCGGCCGGAACCAGGAAGACGGCGATACCCGTGCCTGATTCGTCGGCCGGGCGGGTGCGCGCGAACACGACGAAGAGGTCGGCGATGGGGGCATTGGTGATGAACCGCTTCTGGCCGTCGATCACCCAGTCGTCCCCGTCGCGGGTCGCCTTGGTCCGCAGGCCTGCCGGATTGGAGCCTGCGCCGGGTTCGGTGAGCGCAAACGACGCCACGACGTCGCCGGAGGCGATGCGTTCCAGCCATTCGGTGCGCTGTTCGTCGGTGCCGAAGTTCACCAGCACCTGCCCGGCGATGCCGTTGTTGGTGCCGAACATCGACCGCAGGGAGAGCGTCGTGTAGCCGAACTCCATGGCCAGCTCGACGTCCTGCGTGAGGTCGAGGCCCAGACCGCCCCATTCCTGGGGGATCGCGTAGCCGAAGAGGCCCATTTCGGCAGCCTGAGCACGCAGGTCGTCGGGGATGGCGTTGGTTTCCATGATCTCGGTCTCACGCGGGACGACCTTGGTCCGGATGAAGTCGTGGACGACGGTGCGAATCTGGTCGAAGTCGTCCGCGCTGACGACGGGGGTGTGGGGGAGTGCTGAAGCGGGCATGGCTCGAAATTATCAAAAAATGAGCCCTCTGGCTAGAAGTGCCAGCAAAAGTCCACCATATGGACGCAATAGGGCCAGAAGATGATAAATTAGCGCAATGGTTTCAGGATCGGAGACAGTCTCATGAGCAATGCGGGCCGTCTTGTCGGCGATGCGAGTTCCGCGGTGCTCAAGCAGACCGCAGCGCAGGAGATCCGTCGGCAGATCTTCTCCGGACAGATGAAGCCGGGGGCCAAGGTCGACCAGGACGCCCTGGCCGAGCGACTGGGCATGAGCAAGCTGCCGGTGCGGGAGGCGCTGATCGCTCTCGCTGGCGAGGGCATCATCGAGACCATCCCGCGTCGAGGGGCATTCGTTGCCGACCTCACGCGCGCGGACATTCGGGACCACTACTGGATGCTGGGCGTCATCTCCGGACTGGCTGCCGAGCGGGCATCGGTCAACCTCACCGATGAGGAACTGGCTGAACTCACGGCCTTGGCCGATCGGATGGAATCGACCGATGATCTCCTCGCCATGGAGCGACTCAACTTTCAGTTCCATCGGCTCATCAACCTGGGCGCACGATCGCGTCGCCTGGTCGCCGAACTCAAGCTGCTCAGTGGCGCGATTCCGTTGGGCTTCTTCGACTCTCATCCGGAGTCGGTCGCGTCGTCGTTGCGTGATCATCGCGAGATCGTCGATGCGCTCGCGTCCCGCTCGCCCGGTATGGTGCGCACCTTGACCGAGGGGCACTTCCTTCGCGGTGGGCATCGAGCGGTGGCGCAGCTGGAGGAGCGAGGTTTCTGGGCGTAGGTGTCACCCCATGGCGGCCCGGTAGCGCTCGTACACCTCGGGTGTCGGTGTGGCTGTCAGTGTCGTGGTCTCGACCTTCCACTCCGGGAGGTCACCGGTCAACGCCCACGTGGCCTGACGAGCCGCGCCGAGCGCCACGTACTCGCCGTCGGCGGGAAGAGTGATCTCACCGCCGAAGAGGGCAGGTGCGATCGCGCGCACCGCAGTTGATTTCGCGCCGCCACCGACCATGGTGCATCGCTCGACGGACACACCCTGCGCCTCGATCTGCTCCCGGCAATACACCAGCGAGCAGAGCAAGCCCTCGACCGCCGCGCGTGCGACGTGGGCCGGGCTGAAGTTGGCGGCGGTGATCCCGGAGAGTGTGCCGGTGGCGTCGGGGAGGTTGGGGCTGCGTTCGCCGGCCAGGTAGGGCAGCAGGGTCAGCCCATCGGAGCCCGGAGGCGCCGACAGGGCCAGTTGTGCAAAAGTGTCGAGGTCGACGCCGAGTGCGCGGGCGGTGGCGGCCAGCACCGGCGCCCCGTTGAGAGTGCAGACCAGAGGTAGATGTCGTCTGGTCGCGTCGGCGAAACCCGCAACGATGCCGGACGGATCAGCGGGCGCGACGTCGGTGACGGCGCTGACCACCCCGGAGGTGCCCAGCGAGATGATCACGTCGCCGGGCCCGGCATGCAGACCCAGCGCGGCAGCCGCGTTGTCGCCGGCGCCTGCTCCGACGACGAGACCCGTGGGTGTTTTACCGGCCGCCTCCCCGGCATCGACGACGCGGGGAACCAGAGGTTCACGATCGCGAAAGGCCATGCGCAGCAGATCTGTTCGGTACTGTCCGGTCGCGGCGCTGTAATAGCCGGTTCCGGAGGCGTCGCTGCGATCGGTGGTCAACGTCGCGATGTCGCCGCTGCCGGACAGACGCCAGGTCAGCCAGTCGTGCGGCAGGCACACGGCGGCGGTCGCGTCGGCGTGCTCGGGTTCGTGGTCGGCGAGCCAGCGAAGCTTGGTTGCGGTGATCGAGGCGACGGGGACGACGCCGACCGCCTTCGCCCATGCCGATGGCCCGCCAAATTCGGAGACGAGATCGTCGGCGGCGGTCGCAGATCGGGTGTCGTTCCACAGCAATGCGTCTCGGACCACGCGGCCTGCGTCGTCGACGCACACCATGCCGTGCTGCTGGCCGGCGACCGAGAGTGCAGAGACATCGTGGAGACCACCGGCCTTCGTGATGGCCGAACACAAGGCGTCCCACCAATGGTCGGGATGGATCTCGGTGCCGTCGGGATGTGGTGCGCTGCCGGTGCGGATCACCGCGCCGGTGTCGGCGTCGCAGATCATCACCTTGCAGGACTGGGTCGACGAATCGATTCCGGCGACGAGCGTCATGACAGCAACTCGGTCAGGGTGGCGCGAGCACCCTTGGTACGCAACGACTCCAGCGTCCGCAGGTAAGGCGTGGTGAACGCGTCGTGGTCCGCCAGGTCGCCGAACAGCGACTGCTCGCGAACAAAGGCCAGCGGCTCGGTGATCGACTGCCGCGCCAGGGGCACCAGCCGATCGGCCAGTGGGTCGTCGACCGCGATGGGGTTACCACTCTCGTCGAGACCCTCGGCGTACCGGGTCCAGCTGGCGACTACGGCTGCAGCGAGATCGACGGAGCCGCCGTCGGCGAGCCGGTCCCGAATTACCGGGACCAGCCACTTGGGAATCCGATTCGACGAATCCTGACACAGCCTGGCGATGGTGTCGGCGATGGCCGGATTGGCGAAGCGTTCCAGCAGTGTGTCGATGTAGTCGTCCGCATCGACACCGGCCAGTGGCTGCAGGGTCGGCTTGCCCTCCTCGGTCATATAGCGGCGCAACAGGGTTCGCAGGTCGTCGTCGACCGCGGCGTCGTGCACGTAGCGGTAGCCCAGCAGATGGGCGAAGTAGCAGAGTGCCTGATGCCCCGCGTTGAGCAGCCGGAGCTTCATCAGCTCGTACGGCGTGACGTCCTCGACCACCTGCACACCTACCTGCTCCAGAGCCGGTCGCCCGCAGGAGAAGTCGTCCTCGAGGACCCACTGTGTGAACGGTTCGGCCACCACCGGCCAGTTGTCGACGATGCCGGTCCGCGCCGTCACCTCGTCGGCCAGGTCCGCCGGCGTGGCGGGGGTGATCCGGTCGACCATGGAGTTCGGAAACCTTGTGTGATCGTCGATCCATGCCGCCAGTTCGGCGTCGCGCAATCGGGCGTAGGCGAGGAAGGTGGCCCGGGCCATGTGGCCGTTGCCGGCAATGTTGTCGCAGCTCATCACCGTGAACGACTCGATGCCACGGTCCCGTCGGCGGGAGAGTGCCTCGGTCACCAGGCCGAAAACCGATGTCGGAGGCTTGTTTTCGCTGAGATCAGCGACGATCTCCGGGTTGTCGGCGTCGAACTCGCCGGTCGATGCGGAGAAGTTGTAGCCGCCCTCGGTGACGGTGAGCGACACGATGCGGGTGCCGGGATCGGCCAATCGCTCGATCACGGCCTCCGGATCGTCGGGGGCGTACAGGTAGTCGACGATCGACCCGATCACCGAGGTCTCGACCGCCCCGTCCGGATGTTTGAGCGTCAGTGTGTACAAGCCGTCCTGCGGCAGCAGCGCATCGCGCATCCGTTCGTCGGCCGGACGTACGCCGACGCCGCAAATCCCCCAGGCGGGGTCGGATCCCAGGAGACGATCGAGGTACATGGCCTGGTGGGCGCGGTGAAACCCACCGACGCCGAAGTGCACGATGGTCGGCCGAACCTGACTGCGGTCGTAGCCGGGGGTGGGGATGTCGGTGATCGACGGGAGGGTGGCGTTGGACAGCGGGGTGTTCACGAAACGGCCTTTCGAGCGGCTGGCGGGGTGTCGGGGTGATGCGAGAGTTGCGGGTGGACAATGGCTTTGATCATCCCGGGCACGCGGTCTGATTCGAGGGCCGCTGCGGCGTCGGCGAGTCCGTAGTGCCCGGTGACCATCGCGTCGAGGTCGACGGCCTTCGAGGTCACCAGCGCTCGGGCAATCGGCCAGGTGTTGGCGTAGCGGAAGACGCCGGTCAGGACGATCTCGCGATTCTGGATGAGCGACACCGGGAGGTCCATGCTGTCGGCGCCCATGCCGACGAGCACGGCCCGCCCTCCTGGACGTAGGGCCGCCAGGCCGCCGCGCACCGCGGCGGGAACCCCGCTCGCGTCGATGAACGCATCGAATCCGGTGACCGAGTCGGTCGGGGACACCGCCTCGGTGGCACCGAAATCGTACGCACGCGAACGGCGGTCGGGATCGGGCTCGCTGATGGTGATACGGGAGACGCCCGCCGCGCGAGCCACCTGCGCGCACACCAGGCCGATGGGGCCGGCCCCGGCGATGAACACGGAGCCACCGAGCCCGACTGCTGCTTTCGCCACGGAGGCAATCCCCACCGACAACGGCTCGAAGAGTGCGGCGGCCTCGTCGGTCACGTCGTCGGGAACGGCGTGGGCGAAGGCCGACCCGATGGTGACGAAGCCGGCGAGGGCGCCGTCGACGGGGGGAGTGCCGAAGAACCGCATGTGCGGGCAGAGGTTGTAGTCGCCGCGCATCGATTCGGCGCTCATCGGGTCCGGGCGCTGCGGCTCGATGGACACTCGCTCGCCGATGCGCGCTGCGTCGACGCCTTCTCCGACGTCGACGATCACGCCTGCGGCCTCGTGCCCGAGGACCAGCGGGTTGCGGACGACGTGGTCGCCGATGCGGCCCTCGCGTAGGTAATGGGTATCGGATCCGCAGACACCCACGGCGCTGACCTGCACCAACACGTCCCCATGGCCTGGTGTCGGCACGGGTCGCTCTTCGACCTCCAGGCGGAGATCAGGCCACAGGACCGCCGCCTTCATCGTTTGCTGCTCGGCGTCACATTCGGAATCGACTGTTGCGTAGCTCACACAGCGAATGCTAGCGTACTGAGCATATGAACCGCTAGTGAGCAAATGCTCAACCAGTTCAAGTGGATGGAGCTCAGCACGTGGCAGCGCGAGAGCAGATGGCCGAGGAGTCCCCGTCTCGACCGGCGGGACACAAGCCAGGGGCCCGCGGCGGCGCCGACACGGGACAGGACCTTCGCCTGCTCGTCCGAGCGGCCACGATGTACCACCTCGAGGGATTGACGCAGGCCGAGATCGCCGGGCGGCTGGGCGTGTCCCGGCCCACGGCGGGGCGCCTGATCCAACGGGCCCGCGCGCAGGGCTTGGTGCAGGTCTCGGTGACGGCTCCGGCCCACCTGTCCTCCTCGATCCACACCGACCTCGAGCGCCAGGTCGAACGACTCTTCGGTCTGGACGAGGTGCTCGTGATGGACGAACCCGCCGACGGTACTGCGTCGGGCAACGCCGCATTGGGCCGCGCGGGCGCATCCGTGCTCGCACGACGTATCCAGCCCACCGACACCTTCGGATTCACCTGGGGCCCAGAGCAGGTGGCGGTCGCCGACGCGATGGGGGGAGCGGCAAGCTGCCAGCGGGTGGTGCAGATGGATGGCTCGATGACCTCGGTCGACTACCACACCGGCGTCGACCATGCTCTCGCACGCTTCTCCGAGCGGCTGCATGCTCAGCCGCTGCGCTTGGTGGCACCGCTGTACGTCGACCCGGAGACCGTGGCGGCACTGCATCGTGATTCGATTCTGTCCCAAGCACTTTCCGCGGCTCGGGGTGCACAGGTGATGCTGTTCGGCGTGGGATCGGTGTCCACCTCGACCACGCTATTCGAAGGTGCCTACATCGACGCGATCGTGCTGGACGAACTCGTCGAACTCGGTGCAGTCGGCGAGATCGGTGGGCGGTTCTACGACAAGGACGGCAACCCGGTGGATTCGACTCTGGTCGAACGCACCGTGTCGGTGTCGCTCGACGCCATCCGGGCGTGCCCCACGTCCATTCTCGTCTCCGGCGGCGCTCACCGGCAGGAGTCCATTCTCGGTGCGCTTCGTGGCGGTTACGCGACCATTCTGGTCACGGACGAACCGACCGCGGAATGGCTTGTCTCACAACAGGAAGGTCAGCTATGAGATCTCCACGACGGCAGGTGACGCAATTGCCGCGCCGCATTCTCCACAACGGCCGGACCGCCTTGGTCGCGCTGTGTGCGGCCATCGCCCTGGTGGCGACCGGGTGTGCCGGCGCGGGTTCGCTGACCGGAGGCGGCGGGCGTGAGGTCACGGTCGCCATGGTCTCCAACTCTCAGATGCAGGACGCGGTCGCGTTGTCGAGCCAGTTCGAGGAGCAGAATCCGGGCCTCAAGGTCCGCTTCGTCACCCTTTCCGAGAACGAGGCGCGCGCCAAGATCACGGCGTCCGTCGCCACCGGCGGAGGTGAGTTCGATGTCGTCATGATCAGCAACTACGAAACCCCGATGTGGGCCGAGTACGGATGGCTGGTCAATCTGACGCCCTACATGAACGCCGACCCGACCTATGCCGCCGACGACTTCATCCCGACCCTCAAAACCGCACTGTCATATCAGGGTTCGATGTACTCGGCGCCGTTCTACGGCGAGTCGTCGTTCCTGATGTACAACAAGAAGCTGTTCCGCGAGGCCGGTGTGTCGCTGCCCGCCCAACCGACGTGGCCGCAGGTGGCCGAGGCGGCGGCGCGGCTCACCAACGACCGCACGGCGGGAATCTGCCTGCGCGGCAAGCCGGGTTGGGGCGAGGTGCTGGCACCGCTCAACACGGTCATCAACGCCTTCGGCGGCCGCTGGTACGACGAGAACTGGAACGCGCAGCTGACGAGTCCGCAGGTGGAGGCCGCGGTGCAGTTCTATGTGGACACGGTTCGCAAGTACGGGGAGGCCGGTGCGTCGTCGTCGGGCTTCCAGGAATGCGGAAACCTGATGTCGCAGGGCCAGGTTGCGATGTGGTACGACGCGACGTCGGCGGTGTCGGTGCTCGAGAGTCCCGACACCTCCACCATCGCAGGCGATGTCGGCTACCTGCCGGCGCCCAGCATGGCCAAGAACGACAACGGCTGGCTCTACACCTGGTCGCTCGGCATCCCGTCGAGCAGCGAAAACCCGGACGACGCCTGGAAGTTCATCAACTGGATGACCAACCGGAACTACATCGAGCACGTCGCCGACAAACTCGGTGCGAGCCACATCCCGCCGGGCAGCAGGCTCTCGACTTACCAACTCCCGGCGTATCAGAAGATATCGGGTCCGTTCGCCGAGCCGACCCTGCAGGCCATGCAGGCGGCCAACCAACAGAAGCCGACGCTCGACCCGGTCCCGTACACCGGCATCCAGTTCCTGGCCATCCCGGAGTTCCAGGACCTCGGAACACGTGTCAGCCAACAGATCTCGGCTGCCATCGCGGGTCAGATCAGCGTCCATGACGCCCTCGAACAGGCGCAGCAGTATGCCGAGGTCGTGGGCAAGACCTACCAGAGGGAGCGTTAGACATGGCCACCGCAGTATCCACCCGCGACGAGCAGGTCCCGCCCGCCGATCAGGCGCCGCTGACCTCGCGGCGCGACCACATCAGCCGCGCCGAGGGCTGGCGCAGGCGCGGTCCGCTCCTTCCGGCCCTGATCTTCATGATCGTGGTCACCCAGATCCCGTTCGTCTTCACGCTCTACTACTCCACGCAATCATGGAATCTGGTGCGGCCCGGTTCGCGGGCCTTCGTCGGCCTCGACAACTATGCCGCGGTCTTCGCCGACAGCCAGTTCTGGCGGGTCACCGCGAACACGATCGTGCTGATCGTCGGAACCGTCATCGTCTCGGTGTTGCTCGGACTGATGTTCGCGCTGCTGCTGGACCGGAAGTTCCTGGGCCGCGGTGTGGTTCGCACGCTGCTGATCACACCCTTCCTGGTGACCCCGGTGGCATCGGCCCTGCTCTGGAAGACCAGCCTGCTCTCACCCACCAATGGTCTGGTGAACTGGGCATTGAGTCCGTTCGGCATCCACACCGACTGGCTCTCGGAGTTCCCGCTGATGAGCGTGATGGCCGAATTGGTGTGGCAGTGGACGCCATTCATGATGTTGCTGATCCTGGCCGGTCTCCAGTCGATGCCTCGCGACATCCAGGAGGCCGCCCGGGTGGACGGGGCGACCAGCTTCCGGCTCTTCCGTGAGCTGACGCTGCCGCACCTGCGACGCTTCATCGAACTCGGTACCGTCCTCGGCGCGATCTATTTGGTCAACACCTTCGACGCGGTCTACATGATGACCTCCGGCGGACCCGGGGTGTCGAGTTCCAACCTGTCCTTCTACATCTACCAGCGGGCCTTCCTCGGATTCGACATCGGGCAGGCGGCCGCGATGGGTGTGGTCACGGTGATCGGCACGATCGTCGTCGCCACCCTCGCCCTGCGCCTGATCTTCAAGTCATTCACCGGAACAGAGGAGCCGGCCTGATGAGCACCGACATCCGTCCCGACACACCCACCACGACCGCGCACGTGCGGCCGCAGGACATCGAGAAGCAGCGCAACCCGCGCCAGATGGCACTGACCGCGGTGACCTGGATTCTCGCCATCGGGTTCTTCTTCCCGGTGCTGTGGATGGTGCTGACCGCTTTCAAACAGGAGAGCGACGCGGCGACCAATCCGCCGACCTTCATCTTCGCTCCGACCCTGCAACAGTTCCGCGACGTCTTCGACGCGGGAATCGCCACGCCGCTGCTGAATTCGCTGTTCGCGACCATCGTCTCGACGATCCTGGTGTTGCTGCTCGGCGTGCCGGCGGCGTTCGCGCTGTCGTTGCGGCCGGTGCGCAAGACCAAGGACGCGCTGTTCTTCTTCATCTCCACCAAGATGCTGCCGATCGTCGCCGCCATCATCCCGCTGTATGTGATCGTCGGGAAGATGGACATGCTCGACAACATCTGGACCCTCGTGATCCTGTACACGGCAATGAATCTGCCGATCGCGGTGTGGATGATGCGCTCGTTCTTCCTCGAGGTGCCCGGCGAACTGCTCGAGGCCGCCAGCATCGACGGTGCCAGTCTCTGGACCTCGGTGCGCGAGGTGATCCTGCCGCTCATCTCACCGGGAATCGCTGCGACAGCGCTCATCTGCGTGATCTTCTCGTGGAACGAGTTCTTCTTCGCCGTCAACATGACCGCGGTCAACGCGCAGACGATGCCGGTGTTCCTCACCGGATTCATGTCCGGGCAGGGCCTGTACTGGGCCCAACTGTCCGCGGCCTCGGTCCTCGCTGCACTCCCGGTCGTCATCTGCGGCTGGATCGCACAGAACAAACTCGTCCGCGGCCTTTCCTTCGGCGCCATCAAGTAATCGACGCCCGACCTTCCCCTTCACACCCCACACTCACAGGAGCAGTCACCATGGCATCCATCACCTACGACAAAGCGTGCTGCGTCTATCCCGGCGCCGACAAACTGGCCGTCGACTCACTCGATCTCGACATCAACGACGGCGAGTTCGTCGTCCTGGTCGGGCCGTCCGGGTCGGGCAAGTCCACCGCCCTGCGGATGCTCGCGGGCCTCGAGGACATCGACTCCGGTCAGATCCGCATCGGCGGCGACAACATGGTCGGCGTCGCACCCAAGGACCGCGACATCGCGATGGTCTTCCAGAACTACGCGCTCTATCCCAACAAGACGGTCGGCGAGAACATGGGTTTCGCGTTGAAGATGCGCGGCGTGTCGACCGAAGAGCGCACCAAGAAGGTCGCCGACGCGGCAAAGCTCCTCGACCTCACCGACTTTCTCGACCGGAAGCCGGCGAAACTATCCGGCGGTCAGCGTCAGCGAGTCGCCATGGGACGGGCCATCGTTCGCGAGCCGCAGGTGTTCTGCATGGATGAGCCGTTGTCGAACCTCGACGCCAAACTGCGCGTGCAGACTCGCACCCAGATCGCCGCGCTGCAGCGTCGCCTGGGTACCACCACCGTCTACGTCACCCACGATCAGGTCGAGGCGATGACCATGGGGGACCGGGTTGCTGTTCTCAAACATGGCGTGCTGCAGCAATTCTCCACTCCGACCGAGCTCTACGATCGACCAGTCAACGCCTTCGTCGCGGGATTCATCGGATCGCCCGGAATGAATCTGTTCACCGCACCCGTGACCGATGGCCAGATCTCCATCTCCGGTTCGGTGATCCACGTCGACGAAGAATCGAAAGCCGCGCTGCGGAATTCGGGGATTTCCTCGGTGATCGTGGGCATCCGCCCCGAGCACCTGGAACTGTCCGACGAAGGCCGCGGACTCGCCGCCGACGTCGCACTGCTCGAGGAACTCGGCAGCGAGACCTATGTGTATGCATCTGTTGCGGATCAGTCGATCCGCAACCTCGACGGGGAACCCATGATCCTGGTTGCGCGGTCGCACGAGCGTGCGCCGGCCAAGCGCGGTGATGGCGTGCGTCTGCACCAGTCCGACCGTGCGGTGCACCTGTTCCACCCCGACACCGGTGAACGCTTGGTGTGACGTCGGTCGTCAGACTGCCGGTCCAATCCGCTCCCTGAGCTCGCCCCCGCTCCCTGAGGTGCGAGCTTGCGAGCCTCGAAGGGCTGGTGACCGTAGCTACTTGGTCTCGGAATTGCCCTGTCTCACCAGGCCCTTCGAGGCTCGTCGACTTCGAGACGCTCCCTGCTCGTACCTCGCATGGGGCTCCTCAGCCCGGCGGCTTGCGCTCCTCACACCTCAGGGAGCGGAGAAAACTCGCTCCGCTCGCACCGTCGAGTCAACGCGAACGCCAGGTGAGAGTGAACCCGGTCTGCTGAAGCAGTCGCTGCGACGCGTCGGCGCCGACGAGCTCCCGTGCCCCGCGGTAGGTCGCCGCGCCGTCGACGGGGAGACCGCGCGTCAGGTCGACGGTCTCCGTGCCATTCCCGGTGAAGCTGTAGCGCGCGATCGTCAGCGTTTGATTGCCGCCGGGGATCGCGAACACCGAGTTGATCGGTGATTCGTCGACCGTGTAGGTGACCGTGAGCCGGTTGCCCTCCCACGCGGTCAGTTTCGCCTCGATCGTCTGGGTGACGGTTGCGGCGGCGCTGATCACCCGCTCGGCGCGCCAGGTCGCGCCCACGGCGATCGGCACCGTCGGCAAGGGAACCGACCGGGTGAACGCCCCGATCATCGCCTGCTCGATGGCGAGGCGGGCTTCGGGGCCCGACGAGTCGGTCGGCATCAGACGCAGCGAGATCGGCACCAGGCCGGGGGCGATCGCCATTCCCGCGTGGCCGCCCGCGGCCGGCGCCAGTTGATCGTTGAGAGTCGGATCGGGAGAGGTCACCGTCCCCAGGTCCATCTCGAGGTCGGTGGGATCTGTGCAGTGGAATCGTGCGGTGAGCGGCAGGTCGACGGTCTGGGCCTGCGCCGAACCCGCGGAGGCGACCGACGAGGTGGTGACCACCGTCGCCTGCTGGGCCGAATCCCGATCGGGAGCGGCCGCGGGTACCCGCCGTTCGCCGTTCCCGAAACCGGTCACGGTGACCTTCACCGGCGGGATCGGGATCAGGTTCACTTTGTCTCGATCGGAGGTGTTCTCCGTCGCACAGCCACCATCGGAGGCCGACGAGGTGTCGTCGTCGCCGTCGGAACCGCAACCCGCGAGCAGGACGCCCACCGTCATCAGGGCCGTGAGAGTGGTGAGGACACGCGGGTTGCGGCGGCGGTGACGGGACACGGCAGCCAGCGTATTCGGTAGATCCCCCGTCGCTGCGCTCGCCCAGACCTGTCATGGATGATGATGTGGTGGATGACGTTGCACCAGATCCTTCCGCCGACACTCGCGGCGGCCGTTCGAGGCGAGTGATGCTGACCTTGCTCGCGGTCGCGCTCACCGTGGTGGGTCTGGATCTGCTGACCAAGACGCTCGCCGTGGAACTGCTCGAACCGGGTGTTGCGGTGCAGGTCATCGGCGACAACGTCGAACTCTGGCTGGTCCGCAACAGCGGCGCGGCCTTCTCGATGGCGTCCGGCTACACCTGGATTCTCTCGATCATCGCGCTCGTGGTGGTCGTCGTGATCGTGCGATACAGCGGCCGGTTGCGATCGGCCTGGTGGGTCCTGGGCCTCGGCATGGTGCTCGGCGGCGCGATCGGCAACCTCATCGACCGGATCTTCCGCGCGCCACAGCCACTGCAAGGCCACGTCGTCGACTTCGTCAAGGTCGGCTGGTGGCCGGTGTTCAACGTCGCCGACTCTGCGGTCGTGTGCGGCGCGATCCTGCTGGTGGTGCTCTCGGCGCTCGGGTACGACTACGACGGCACGCGGACCGGCTGGGCGGCGCGGCACAGTCGCGACGACCAAGCCGCCGCCAACGGAGACGTTTCCCCGACCGAGGACGGCAGCCATGCGTGAGTCACGGTTGGTGCCGGTTCCCGACGGTCTCGACGGGATGCGGCTCGACGCCGGGGTCGCCCGGATGCTCGGACTGTCCAGAACGGTCGTCGCGGGTCTCGCCGACGACGGCGACGTGACGGTCGACGGGATCGCGGTCGGCAAATCACACCGCCTCGCCGCCGGCACGATGCTGCACGTGACGCTTCCGGAGCCGGACGAGCCGCTGCAGATCGAACCGACACCGGTCGAGGATCTCGAGGTCATATACCACGACTCCGACATCGTGGTCGTCGACAAGCCGGTGGGGGTGGCGGCACATCCGTCGCTCGGGTGGAGCGGCCCGACGGTCATCGGCGCTCTCGCGGCGGCCGGCTACCGGATCTCGACGTCGGGCGCGCACGAGCGGCAGGGCATCGTGCACAGACTCGACGTCGGCACGTCCGGTGTCATGGTGGTCGCGGTCTCCGAGCGTGCCTACACCATCCTCAAGCGGGCATTCAAACAGCGGACCGTCGACAAGGGATACCACGCGCTCGTACAAGGCCATCTCGATCCGCCGTCGGGCACCATCGACGCACCGATCGGCCGCCATCGCGGCAACGACTGGCGCTTCGCCGTGACCGCGAACGGCAAACCGAGCATCACCCACTACGACACCCTCGAAATGTTCGCGTCGGCGTCGTTGCTCGACGTGCATCTGGAAACCGGTCGTACGCACCAGATTCGGGTGCATTTTTCGGCGCTGCACCATCCGTGCTGCGGTGACCCGACCTACGGCGCCGACCCGGTCCTCGCCAAACGCCTGGGCCTGGAACGACAGTGGCTGCACGCCCGTTCGCTGGCCTTCGCTCACCCGGCCGACGGCCGGCGTGTCGAGTTCACAAGCGACTATCCGGCCGATCTGCAACACGCGCTCGACGTCCTCCGGGCGACCTAATGAGATGAAACCTGACGGGGGTTCTCGGTAGCCTTGGAGGGTGCTGGAGCCGGGAACATCCGTCGCCGGGTATCGCATCGAGCGGGTACTCGGCAGTGGCGGGATGGGTGCTGTCTACCTGGCTCGCCATCCCGAACTGCCGCGGTCGGATGCACTGAAGGTCCTGTCCGCGTCGGGCGGCGCGTCGGATCAGCAGTTCCGGCGCCGATTCCTGCGCGAGGCAGAGGTCGCGGCGACTCTCGATCATCCGAATATCGTCACCGTGCACAACCGCGGACGCGCCTCCGTTCCGACCGGCGACTCGGCGGCCGGTCGGGATCTGCTCTGGATTGCGATGCAGTATGTGCCCGGGACCGACGCCGCGCGTGAGGTCGCCGCCAAAGGCCGACTCGATCCGCGGCGGGTGTCGCACATCGTGACCGAGATCGCGCATGGGCTTGACTACGCACACCGACGCAATCTCCTGCACCGCGACATCAAACCGGCCAACATCTTGCTGTCGACCAGCGAGCCGGAGGACGACGCCGACGAGCAGCGGGTGGTGCTGGCAGACTTTGGTGTCGCCAAGATCACCGACGATGTCGAGGGACTCACCTCCGTCGGCACGGTCCTGGCAACGCTCTCCTATGCGTCACCAGATCAATTGTCCGGAGAGACCCTGGACGGCACCACCGACCAGTACTCGTTGGCGGCCACGGCTTTCCACCTGCTGGTCGGCAAGGTTCCCTTCGACGACCGCGACACCGGTGCGGTCATCGCAGCTCACCTGAAATCCCCGGTGCCCAAGGTGTCGGACGCGACGAGCGGTGTCAGTCCGGCGGTCGACGCCGTCATCGCCAAGGCCATGGCGAAGTCGCCCGGTGCCCGGTTCGGGACGTGCCGGGAATTCGCCGACGCCCTCGCAGTCGCCGTGCGGCCACGGCCGGCGAGGCCCGCGCCGCGGCCACCGCATCCGGCGCCCCGGCAACATGAGCCCCGGTTTCCGCAACCCGCTGCGCACGGCCCGCGTCGCCCCGGAGCTCCGGGGATCCCGGGTCCACCCCGCGTCGGGCCGCCGCCGCGACGGCAACCGCCGCCCGCCGGCCCACGACCCGGCGACGGATCTCGACATCGCGACGCTCCCCGCAGTGGTGATCCTCGCCGTGGGGAGTTGCCGGCGTGGCAGCAGACCCAGGTGTCGCCCAACGCGGTGCCGTCGGACCCGGTTCGTCGTCGGCAGACCGACGACCATGTGAGTGCCCCACCGCGCGACCCGGTGCGGCCGCCCCCTTCAGCACCGAACCCTTCTGCACCGAACCCTTCTGCACCGAACCCTTCTGCACCGAACCCTTCTGCACCGAACCCTTCTGGCCCGCTGCACGCCGGACCGAATCGTGGTGGTGCGCCGCCGACCATTCCTGGTGCCTCCTCGGGCCCGCTCGATCGTCGTCCGGCGGTACCCCCACCGCCGCGCGCACCGCAGGCCCCACCGTCCACCGGACCCGATCCGGGGGTGATCATCGCCATCGTCGCGGTCGTGCTGCTGATCCTGGTGACGGCGATCGTGCTCGGTGTCGTGCTCTGATCCGAAGAGTCGGTGACCACCGCGCCAGGAATCGAGTTGAATTGGAGAACGCGAGTGCTGCAGCACTCGCGTTCTCCAATTCGGCACCGGTTGTCGCGAGCCGACTCGGTTTCGGGCCCGGATTGAACGTCACGGTGGCCACATCTGTCACGGCCCGCCGCGCCTGTCCGTGAGTGTCGGCACGAGGACATACAGTGGACCAGGCTTTCCGTGACGCCGCGCTCCGCGGGGCCGTCGTATCCGGAAAACCCGACCTGGAACACTGGCAGTCCGACGAAGCAGAAGGGGCACCGTGACCGATTCGTTCGTTCACCTGCACAACCACACCGAGTACTCGATGCTCGACGGTGCCGCCAAGGTGTCGCCGCTGTTCGCGGAGGCCAAACGGCTGGGGATGAACGCGATCGGCATGACCGACCACGGAAACATGTTCGGCGCCAGCGAGTTCTACAACACCGCGGTCAAAAACGACATCAAGCCGATCATCGGTATCGAGGCCTACATCGCTCCCGGCTCGCGATTCGACACCAAGCGCGTGACCTGGGGTACCCGCGACCAGAAGGGTGACGACGTCTCCGGTAGCGGTGCCTACACGCACATGACGATGGTCGCCGAGAATGCGACGGGGCTGCGCAACCTGTTCAAGCTGTCGTCGCTGGCGTCCATCGAGGGTCAACTCGGCAAGTGGGCCCGGATGGACGACGAACTCATCGCGCAATACGCCGAGGGCATCATCGCCACCACCGGCTGCCCGTCCGGCGAGGTGCAGACCCGCCTGCGTCTCGGGCACGAGCGAGAGGCGCTCGAGGCGGCCGCGAAGTGGCAGGAGATCTTCGGCAAGGAGAACTTCTACCTCGAGCTGATGGAGCACGGACTCGAGATCGAGCGTCGTGTTCGCGAAGGGCTGCTGGAGATCGGCCGCAAGCTCGGCATCAAACCGATCGTCACCAACGACTGCCACTACGTCACCAAGGACCACGCCGCGGCGCATGAGGCCTTGCTGTGTGTGCAGACCGGCAAGACGCTCACGGATCCGACCCGGTTCAAGTTCGACGGCGACGGCTACTACCTCAAGTCGGCGCAGGAGATGCGCGACCAGTGGGATTCGGTGGTCCCCGGTGCCTGCGACAACACCCTGGAAATAGGCGAGCGGGTGCAGAGCTACTCCGACGTCTTCACCCATCGCGACCGGATGCCGGTCTTCGACGTCCCCGAGGGGGAGTCGCAGCAGACCTGGCTGCGCAAGGAGGTCGCCAAGGGCCTCGCCGAACGGCGGTTCCCCGGACAGCCGGTGCCGCAGGACTATTCCGAACGCGCCAACTACGAACTCGATGTCATCATCCAGATGGGGTTCCCCGCCTACTTCCTAGTGGTCGGCGATCTGATCCGGCATGCGCAGGAAGTCGGTATCCGGGTCGGCCCGGGCCGCGGTTCGGCGGCGGGGTCGCTGGTCGCCTGGGCGTTGGGCATCACCAACATCGACCCGATCCCGCACGGACTGCTGTTCGAGCGATTCCTCAATCCCGAACGTGTGTCGATGCCCGATATCGACATCGACTTCGACGACCGTCGTCGCGGCGAGATGGTGCGTTACGCCACGACGCGGTGGGGAGTCGACAAGGTCGCCCAGGTCATCACCTTCGGCACCATCAAGACCAAGGCCGCCATCAAGGACTCGGCCCGAGTCCAGTTCGGCCAGCCGGGATTCGCCATCGCCGACCGCATCACCAAGGCCCTGCCGCCACCCATCATGGCCAAGGACATCCCGGTGTGGGGCATCACCAATTCCGAGCACGAGCGGTTCAACGAGGCCGCCGAGGTTCGTGCCCTCATCGAAACCGATCCGGACGTCAAGAAGATCTACGACACGGCACTCGGACTCGAGGGGCTGATCCGCAACGCGGGTGTCCACGCGTGTGCGGTGATCATGTCGTCGGAGCCGTTGACCGATGCCATCCCGGTGTGGAAACGCGCTCAGGACGGCGCGATCATCACCGGCTGGGATTACCCGTCGTGTGAGGACATCGGCCTCCTCAAGATGGACTTCCTCGGTCTGCGCAACCTGACCGTCATCGGCGATGCCCTGGAGAACATCAAGACCAACCGCGGCGTCGACCTCGACCTCGACGCCCTGCCGCTCGAGGACACCAAGACCTACGAGCTGTTGGCCCGCGGCGACACGCTCGGCGTCTTCCAGCTCGACGGTGCGGCGATGCGAGAACTCCTGAAGTTGATGCAGCCCACCGGTTTCGAGGACATCGTGGCCGTGCTCGCGTTGTATCGCCCGGGTCCGATGGGCGTGAACGCGCACACCGACTACGCCAAGCGTAAGAACGGTCTGCAAGACATCAAGCCGATTCATCCCGAGCTCGAGGAGCCGTTGAAGGAGATCCTCGCCGAGACCTACGGTCTGATCGTCTATCAAGAGCAGATCATGCAGATCGCGCAGAAGGTCGCGGGCTACTCGCTCGGACAGGCCGACCTGCTCCGTCGCGCGATGGGTAAGAAGAAGAAAGAGATCCTCGACGAGGCATACGACGGCTTCGCGGAGGGCATGCGCACCAACGGATTCTCCCAGGGAGCCATCACCGCGCTCTGGGACACGGTGCTCCCGTTCGCCGGCTACGCGTTCAACAAGTCGCACGCCGCCGGCTACGGACTCGTATCGTTCTGGACGGCCTACCTCAAGGCGAACTATCCCGCCGAATACATGGCCGGTCTGCTGACGTCGGTGGGCGACGACAAGGACAAGGCCGCCATCTATCTCTCGGACTGCCGCAAGCTCGGGATCACCGTGCTGCCCCCGGACGTCAACGAGTCGCAGCGCAACTTCGCCGCCGTCGGCACCGACATCCGCTTCGGGCTCGCGGCGATTCGCAACGTCGGAAGCGGCGTGGTCGGCTCGATCCTCACCGCGCGCGACGACAAGGGCAAGTTCACCAGCTTCTCGGACTATCTCGGGAAGATCGACGTCACCGCCTGCAACAAGAAGGTGACGGAGTCGCTGATCAAGGCCGGTGCCTTCGATTCGCTGTCGCATCCCCGCAAGGGGCTGTTCCTGGTGCATGGCGAGGCGGTCGAATCCGTGCTCGGCACCAAGAAGGCCGAGGCGATCGGACAGTTCGATCTCTTCGGCGATGCCGGCGGCGCCGATGAAACCATGGCGGAAGTCTTCGCCGTCAAGGTGCCCGACGAGGAATGGGATTCCAAGCACAAACTCGCCATCGAACGAGAGATGTTGGGACTCTATGTCTCCGGGCACCCGCTGAGCGGCGTCGAACATGCCATCGCCGCGCACACCGACACGTCGATCACCACCCTTCTCGAGGGCAACATCGCCGACGGGGCACAGATCACCATCGGCGGCATCATCTCGTCGGTGACGAGACGGGTCAACAAGAAGGGCGAACCGTGGGCTGCGGTCACCCTCGAGGACATGGTCGGTGGCGTCGAGGTGTACTTCTTCCCGCGGGCCTTTGCGGCGTACGGGATGGACATCGTCGCCGACAACATCGTGCTCATCAAGGCACGGGTGAACCTGCGCGACGACAGCATGATGATCAGCGCCAACGATCTGGCCGTGCCGGATCTCAGTGCCGCAGGCGCGAGCAAGCCGGTCGCGCTGACGCTGCCCGCTCGCCTGTGCACCCCCGACCGGGTCCAGGCACTCAAGCAGGTACTCACTCGGCATCCGGGCACGGCCGATGTTCACGTGACGCTGATCAGCGACGAACGTCAAACACAGCTGCGGCTCACCGAGTCGCTGCGGGTGACGCCGAGTTCGGCGCTGATGGGGGATCTCAAGGCGCTGCTCGGGCCTAGCTGCCTCAGCTAGGGCGTGTCGTTCACCATGCACGACGACCCGTCCGCTGAGTAGTCTCTACCGATGGACGCGAACGTCATCGTGCACGGCGACGACGCACTGACCAGGCGGATTGTCGAAGAGCTGTCGAGTGCGGGCAGCGCCACCACGATGATCGCCGCAGCCGCCGACCTCGCAGCGGTGGATGTGCAGGCCGCGACCGCAGTGGTATGCGCTGGCTCCGACGATGCCGTGAACCTCGAGATCGCTTTGCTGGCAAGACAACTCAACCCGCAGGTGCGGGTGGTGACCCATCTGTCGAATCGAGTGCTGCGCGAAGCGGTGGCGCACGGCAACGGTCCGGGTGCGGTGCTCGACGTCGCCGAACTGGCCGCTCCGTCAGTCCTCGAGGCCGCTCTGGCGCGCACCACCCACTCGATCACGGTGGCCGGGACGGAGTTCGTGGTGTCCGGTGCGGGTGCCCCGCGCACCGGGACGCTACGTGAGCTCTACGGGGACCTTGCGCCGGTCGCGGTCATCCGCGGGGAGTTCGCTGCGTCTCCGGGTGCTGTGGTGGCCTGCCCGGGCCGCGACCTGATGGTCGCCGAAGGCGACTGGGTTGCGATGATCGGTACCGCAGAAGAGCTTGCCGGACAGAGCATCTCGACCGAGCATCCGCTGCGGGCCGCTCATCATCGGCCGCGCGGTCCGATGCGCGTGGCACAGGCCGTACGGGACTTCCGCGATGACGTCAACCCGAATTTGTTTCGCGCACTAGGGGTCTCGTTCACCCTGCTCATCGGTGCGACCCTGCTGCTGCGCTACACATACGACAAGCCGGGCATGAGTTTCGTGGACGCCCTGTACTTCTCGACCGAGACGATTGCCACGGTCGGCTACGGCGACTTCAGCTTTGTCGATCAGCCGACGTGGCTGCGATTGTTCTCCATCGTCCTCATGTTCGCCGGCGTCGGGACCACCGCGATCCTGATGGCCTTCGTCGCCGATCTCCTGCTCTCTCGGAGGTTGGGTCAGTCCGCGGGTCGGCGTCGGGCGCGACAGTTCACCGGTCATGTGATCGTCGTCGGGCTCGGATCGTTCGGCATTCGGGTCGCCGCCGACCTGCGGCAGCTCGGATACGACGTCGCCGTCGTCGAACGCGACCAGTCCAACCGTTATCTGTCGACTGCCGCCGATCTCGGTGTTCCGGTGATCTTCGGCGACGCGACGGTACGCCAGACCCTCGACGACGCGCGCATCTCGAGTGCGTCGGCGGTCGTGGTTCTGACGCAAGACGACATGGTCAATGTGGAGACGGGCATCGCGGCGCGCGAAGCGCTCGGCGTGCGCTGGTCGGGGTCGGCCGACGCACCCGGTGTGCCCGTGGTGCTGCGGGTATTCGACCACGCGCTCGGCGACGCGGTGGCTCGGCGTTTCGGCTTCGCGCATGTCCGGTCGACCGTGGAACTGGCGGCACCCTGGTTCATCGGCGCCGCACTCGGCCTCGACGTCTCCGGCACGTTCTCGGTGGGGCAGCGGTCATTCATGGTGGGTGGGGTCTCGGTGCGCGCCGGGAGTGCGCTCGATGGCGCGTCGATGTCGGATCTGCCGACGCAGACGCGGGTGATCGCCATCGAGAGCGCGAACGGGGAGGTCGTCGAGCATCCTCGGCGCGACGATCGTCTTGCCGCAGGCGACACCGCGTACCTGGTCGGTCCGTACCACGAGCTGCTGGCCACCCTGCAGCGCGGCACCAGGTCCGCCGACGCTCACGGCGTGTGATCTCCGAACATCCACGGATAGTTTTCGGGTAGCCGAACATTTCTTTTCGACATCGGTTACAGTGGTGTTCTAGCCCGCCGCATCCAAGGAGACGTCGATGACCACGCTCATCCAGATCGTGAATCCGGTCGTCGGACGTCGTGGCGATGCGCCCACCGTGAATGTTGCCGGCGTGCAGTGGCCGTTTCACAAGGTGGCTGCCGTCGTCGTGGGTATTGTCGCGGCACTCATGACCCTGATCGTGACGCAATCGGGTCAGGCCACGATGTGGGTGACCGCTCTTGCCGTCCTGGCCGTCTGGTGGGGCACCCGACTTCCCGCCGTCGCAGCGTTGGCCGTCCGGTTCCGACCGTCGGAGTAGCACCCCAAATTCCGCGCCCGGTCAGCGGGTGGCGGGTATCGCCGCCGTAGCGCCTGCGCTGAACCCGCCCGGAATCTCGTAGATCCGACCGTCGAAGCCTGCGCGGAACAGTCGTCCAGACGAGAAGCCGCGATCGCCGCGTCCGTAGCTGACGACGCTCGACAGCGGCATTCCTGACGCGAGTACGCAATAGCGACCCGGTGAGGTGATCCGGACGACCTCACCAGCAGCATTGAACGGGACGATCGGACGGCCGCGCGCGTCGAGGGTGAGGCCGTCGGGTGTCGCGTTGCCGCCGACCGACAGCAGGCTCTGCACCACTCGCGGATTCGTTGTCGAGATGCGGCTGACGCCGGGGTTGACGAAGGTGCGTGACACGTAGAGCCAGCGATCGTCGCGGCTCAGAACTGCACCGTTGGCGCTGGGAAATGTCGCCCACCCGGCCTGCACGAATCCGTTCGGGAACACTCGGCCGATCAGGTTGCCGAAGTCGTTGGTGGCGTACACGGTTCCGCGCGCCGAGACGTCCATGCCATTGGCCGCGGACAGGCCGCCCACCCAGGGGCGGATCGCGAGATCGGTGATGTTGAGTCGCGCGATGCCGGCGTGTCGCAGGGTGTCGCCGACGATCACACGGGGGTCGGCTCCATATCCGACGAGCAGCGTGCCGCCGGGAGTCCAGGCGAGCGCGCCGGCTCCGCTTCCGCCGGGTACGCGGGCGATCGGGATCGCCGGTGCGCCGGGCCGGTCGAGCCGATAGACGCGGCCACTGAACAGATCTGTGGTGTAGAGCCGTCCGCCGGCGTCGACGGTGAGCCCTTCGAGGGCGGCTCCCGGGACGCTGCCCACGAGTCGTGGTGGTGTGGCGCCGGGACAGGGCGCGGCCGATGCGGGCGCCGAAACGACTGCGGCGGCGAGACCTGCGGTCACCGTGACGCCCGCGAGAATGGCTCCGAGACGTGTGCGAAGGGAGGTGGGCCGGTGTGTCATGACACTCCAAGCGTTGTCGGGTGGACCCGAAGTTGCTGGTCCGTGACGGGCTTCGGTGGCGCCGCGGTCTTCAGTCGCCGACAAGAACCCATGACCGTTGCCAGTGTAGGCGCCGGACTTTGTCGCGATACCGCGATTCGTCGGGCTCGACCACGCAGTGAGACCATGGACGTCGTGAGTACCCAATCCGCGATGGTGTCCGAACCGGCGTTGACCGCCGAGGCGATCGAGGCGGCGTCGCGCCGCATCGAGCCCGCGATCGCCCGCACCCCGTTGGAAGCCTGCCCACGCATCTCCTCGGATGTCGGAGCGCAGGTCTATCTCAAGCGGGAAGATCTGCAGACGGTTCGCTCGTACAAGATTCGCGGTGCGTTCAATGTGATGGCCCAGCTGACCCAGCCCGAACTGGCCAGGGGAGTGGTTGCCGCCAGCGCAGGCAATCATGCGCAGGGGGTGGCGTTCGCGTGCCGCACCATGGCGGTACATGGTCGGATCTACGTGCCGACCACCACGCCAAAGCAGAAGTGCGACCGAATCCGTTGGCATGGTGGCGAATTCGTCGAGTTGCTGGCGGTCGGCGACACCTACGACGCGGCCGCGGCGGCTGCTCAGGCCGATGTGCTGCGGACGGGCGCCACCTGGATTCACGCCTTCGACGACCCGCGAACAGCGGCGGGGCAGGGCACGATCGCGCACGAATTCGTTGACCAACTCGGCGAGGTTCCCGACGTCGTGGTCGCGCCCGTGGGTGGTGGCGGATGTCTGGCCGGCATCGCGACATACCTTCGCGCCCGACGCCCCGACGTCGCGATCATCGGTGTCGAACCCACCGGCGCGGTGTCGCTGACCGCTGCCCTGGTCTACGGCGGGCCATACACCCTGCCGACCATCGATCCGTTCGTCGACGGCGCAGCGGTCAAGCGCATCGGCTCGATCGGGCACGGCGTGCTCTCGGCGATGGCGTCGTCGGTGAGTGACCACCCGACACTCGCCGAGGTTCCGGTGAACGCATCGACGCAAGTGCTGCCCGATGGTCCGATCGAGGTGGGACCCGGGACGACGCACATCACCCACGTGGACGAGGGTGCGATCTGCTCGGCCATGCTCGAGCTCTATCAGAACGAAGGCATCATCGCCGAACCCGCCGGCGCGCTGGCCACCGCCGCGCTGTCGCGGCTGCAACTACCGGCCGGTGCGAGCGTCGTGAGCCTGGTTTCCGGTGGCAACAACGACGTGTCGCGCTACGGCGAGATCATCGAGCGCTCACTTGTCCATCGGGGACTCAAGCATTACTTCCTCGTCGACTTCCCGCAGGAACCCGGCGCGCTGCGGCGCTTCCTCGACGAGGTGCTCGGGCCCGACGACGACATCACGCTGTTCGAATACGTGAAACGCAACAACCGCGAGACCGGCGCCGCGCTCGTCGGCGTCGAACTCGGCTCGCCCGACGGGCTGCCGGAACTGATGGACCGGATGTCGCACTCGCGTCTGAGCTGCGAGCGACTCGAACCGGGAACACCCGCCTACGACTACCTGACCTGATCTCCATTCGCCTCGGTCCGTCGCCCGACGACCACGTTGTGGCCGGGGGAGGCGAAGCCGGAGTCGTTGGGCGTCACGGGTTCCCAGGACAGTTCGACGTCGAGCGCGATCGGTACGGCCGTCTCGTTCTCGCCGAATATCCCGACCACCGACCATGAGCCGCGGTGCATCGCGAACCAGCGGGCCTCCGCGTCGTAGGTGACGTCGACCGAATCGAACGATTCGGCACCGAGTTCCGGTTGGGATTTCCGCAGTGCGATGAGCGCGCGGTAGAAGTCGAGTACCCTCGAGTGGGCCGGGTCGTCGAGTTCGGACCAGTGGAGCTTCGACGCCTCGAAGGTCGCAGGGTCCTGCGGGTCGGGGACATCCTCGGTGTCCCAACCATGTTCGGCAAACTCTCCGCGTCGGCCGGTCCGCACTGCTTCGCCCAGTTCGGGTTCGGGATGAGAGGTGAAGAAGGCGAACGGTGTGCTCGCGGCCCATTCCTCGCCCATGAACAACATCGGTGTGAAGGGGGCGAGCAGGACCAGTGCGGCCTTGATCGCCAGCTGGCCGTCGTCGAGGTAGAAGCCTGGTCGGTCGCCGATGGCGCGGTTGCCGATCTGGTCGTGATTACACGTGTAGGCGACCAACGCTGACGCCGACACCTGCTCGGTGGGAATCGGCCGCCCATGACCCCGACGCCGGAACGACGAGTACGTGCCGTCGTGGAAGAAGCCGCCGCGCAACACTTTCGCGAGGCACTCGAAGCTTCCGAAGTCGGCGTAATAGCCCTGGCGTTCGCCCGAGACCGCGGTGTGGATGGCGTGGTGGATGTCGTCGTCCCATTGCGCCGCCAAGCCGTGGCCGCCGACCGTCCGGGGCAGGATCATCCGCGGATCGTTGAGGTCGCTCTCGGCGATCAACGACAGCGGTCGGCCGAGTTCGGCCGACAACGCATCCGTGGCCGTCGCGAGGTCTTCGAGGATGTGCACAGCCCGGTGGTCGATCAGAGCGTGTACGGCGTCGAGGCGCAGTCCGTCGACGTGGAACTCGTGGAACCAGCGCAGCGCGGTGTCGACGATGTACGCCCGTACCTCGTCGGAGTCCGGCTCGGACAGATTGAGCGACGATCCCCAACTGTTGGTGCCCTCGGTGAGGTAGGGGCCGAACTCGGGCAGATAGTTGCCCGACGGGCCCAGATGGTTGTAGACGACATCGAGGATCACGCCCAGGCCGCGCGCATGACAGCGGTCGACGAATCGGGCCAGGGCGCCCGGCCCGCCGTAGGCCTCCTGCACCGCGTACCACGCAACGCCGTCGTAGCCCCAGTTGTAGACGCCGTTGAACGCGTTGACCGGCATCAGCTCCACGAAGTCGACTCCGAGATCGACGAGGTGGTCGAGACGCTCGAGCGCCGAGTCCAGGGTGCCGTCGGGAGTGAAGGTTCCGAGGTGAAGTTCATAGATCACCGAGCCATGGACCCCACGCCCCGGCCAGTCGTCGTCGGTCCACAGCGTGTCGTCGACCCTGAACAGGGCCGAGGGTGCGTGCACGCCGTCGGGTAGCCGGACCGATCTGGGGTCGGGGTGAGGATCGGCGCCGTCGATGACGAAGCTGTACCGCGCCCCCGGACCGTCTGATTCGACGAGTTCGACGGCAGACTCCGGCACGGTCCACCATCCGCCCGATCCCGCCGTCATCGATACCCGGATTGGACCGGCGGGAGAGTCGCTGCCGGTCTCGAGTTGGACAGATGAGGCGTCGGGTGCCCAGACCCGCAGGTCCATGAGACTCCGTGGGCTGTGAAAGCGACTCGCCGACGCCGAAAAGGGGGGGTTTTGCGAGCGCTGGTCGACCGTCCCAGTTATGGTGCAATCGTCACCAGATGTATTGCGCGTCACATCGTGGTCGGCGGCCTTTTCCGAATCGGTCACCTGACACAAGGTATGTCGAACGGAACCGGGGCGCAGACCGGCGAACTTGTGAGGCGAGGCACAGCACACCGACGAAGCGAGGTATATTACCCACGCACCTGCCCGGGGGGCATGTTTCATATTCGATTTCGAGGTCACCTGACCATCGACACGGCTGCGAACCATCGGTACGGATTTTTTCGGACGCAAGGGTAGGGATTGAGCACAAACACAACCACCTCCGACGACGAGGAAGTGGATTCACGGCGGGGGCCTGGGGTGCTTCGGTCGTGGTTCAACGGCCACGTGGTGGCATCCTTCGACACCTTCGGTCGTCAGTTGGGGATGTTCATCGAGGTGTTCAAGACGCTGTTCGTGGACATCTTCAAGCGTCGGTTCCCGTTTGGTGAGTTCATCCGTCAGTGCGCCTTCATGGCCAGCACCTCGGTGTTCCCGACGCTGCTCGTCGCAATTCCGATCGGCGTGATTGTCTCGATCCAGGTGTCGAACATCGCCGGACAGATCGGTGCGACGTCGTTCTCCGGTGCCGCGACCGGTCTGGGTGTCATCCGGCAAGGTGCGCCCCTGGTCACCTCCCTGCTTCTCGCCGGCGCGGTCGGATCGGCCATTGCCGCCGACCTCGGCTCGCGCACCATCCGCGACGAGATCGACGCGATGCGAGTGATGGGCGTCAACCCGATCGAGCGGCTCATCTCACCCCGTCTTCTGGCGACGATGGTGGTCAGTTTCCTGCTCTGCGGTTTCGTCTGTTTCGTCGGCTTCATCACCGGCTACGCCTTCAACGTCTACTTCCAGGGCGGTACGCCCGGCAGTTATACGGGCACCTTTGCGTCTTTCGCCTCGACGTCGGACTTGTTGTTCGCGCTGGGTAAAGCGGTGATATTCGGTGCGATCGTGGCGATCGTCGCCTGCGACCGCGGGCTGTCCACCAAGGGCGGTCCGGCCGGTGTGGCGAACTCCGTGAACGCGGCGGTCGTGAACTCGGTGCTGCTGCTGTTCACGGTGAACGTCATCCTGACCCAGCTCTTCGCGATCCTCGTCCCGGCAAAGGTGGTGTGACGTGACTGCTTCTCGGTATATACCCCCCGCGCTGCGGCCGGTCGAGGCGGCCAAATCGCTGTACCGCGGTCCGCGCAACGCGCTCGCTGCGATGGGGCACCTCATCACCTTCCTGGTTCGTTCGATCGGCGCCGTACCCCTGGCTTTCCGGCACTACAGCCAAGAGGTCTGGCGCCTGCTCTCCGATGTGGCCTGGGGCAACGGCGCGATCGTGGTGGGTGGCGGCACCGTCGGCGTCATGGTGATCCTCGGCATCATGGGCGGTGCGACGGTCGGCATCGAGGCATATACCGCCCTCAACCTGCTGGGCATGGCGCCGGTCACCGGCGGCCTGTCCGCGTTCGCGACAACACGCGAGATCGCGCCGCTGCTCGCGGCGACGGCCTTCACCGCACAGTCGGGTTGCCGGTTCACCGCTCAGCTCGGTTCGATGCGCATCGCCGAGGAGATCGACGCGCTCGAGGCCATCGCGATCCGCCCGCTCCCGTACCTCGTGACCACGCGGATGCTCGCCGCGGTGCTCGCGATCGTCCCGCTCTACTCGGTGTCGCTGGCCGCCAATTACATCGCCTGCCAGGTGATGTTCCAGTTCCAGAGCGGTCAGGGTGCCGGGACCTATTTGTACTACTTCAGTCAGTTCCTCGTGTCCTGGGACATGGTCTTCTCCTTCTTGAAGGTGATCGTGTTCGTGCTGCTGACGACGTTCATCCAGTGCTATTACGGCTACTTCGCCTCGGGCGGTCCCGAAGGCGTGGGTGTGGCCGCCGGACATGCCATCCGACTCGCGATCATCGTCATCGTGTTCGCCAACCTGATCATGACGCTGGTGTTCTGGGGCACCTCGCCCGGAATCAAGATCTCGGGGTAGGGGACTCATGAACATCGCAACCGACGGACGTAATCCCTCGCTCCTGCAGTACGTGCTGCGCGGCGTCGCCTTCCTGATCGTGATGCTGATCATCGCGGTCCTGCTGACCATGCGCTATCAGGGTGTGTTCAGCTCGACGGTTCCGGTCACCGCGAAACTCAACGACGTGGGCGATGGTCTTCTCCCCGGCGCGGACGTCCGCTACAACGGTCTGATCGTGGGATCGGTGAAGACGATCGAGCTCGACGATTCCGATGCCACCGGGACGGCGCAGCTCAAGCTCGTCGACATTGATCTCGAGCCTCAACAGGCCGAGGGCATCCCGGCGAACGTGACGGCCCGAACCGTGCCGTCCAACCTGTTCGGCGTGAACTCGGTGGAACTGATCCCACCCGCAGATCCGGGGACCGCCCGCATCAGCGACGGTGCACAGATTCCGGCCGATACGTCGCTGCCGACCATTCGGCTGCAGGACGCGCAGAACGAACTGCGGACCCTGCTGAAGGCCATACCGCCGGAGCAACTGGCCAGCTTCCTCGGAACGCTTTCCGACGCGCTCAAGGGCGGCGGTGCGGTGTTCGGTTCATTCGTCGGCGTGCTCGACACCTATTTCAAGACGATCAACGCGCAGTTCCCGCCTGGCGCACCGTCGGGCTTCGACAACTTCAACAACGCTGTCCAGGGATTGGCGCAGTCGACGCCTCAACTGTTGGACGCCTTGGGCCGCAGTGTCATCCCGGCGATGACGATCGCGGAAAAGCAGCAGGATCTCGCGGCGCTGCTGTCGGCTGGGCAGGGCATCCTCGACCAGACCCAGGTTCTGTTCGCGCGCAACGGTGACGGCGGCAAGCGTCTGGTCACCGACCTCAACCGCATGGTCGGTGCGGCTGTGCTCGAACCCAATTCACTGCCCGAGGCACTCAGCGCGCTCAATACTCTCGCCGCCAAGGTGCTCACGGTGTTCACCGGTGTCAACGGGCATGCCCAACTCAACATCGGCGTCAGCTTCGGCGCCTTCCAGCGATATACGCGGCAGAACTGCCCCGTGTACAACGGCGGGCCATATGGCCAGACACGCGGGCCGGGCTGTGTGGGACCGGGAACCGGGACCGGGCCGACGAGTTCGGGTCCGCTGATGATCTATCCGTCCGACGGCATGCGGCGCAATTCGCCCGCGGGCATGGTGACCACGGGCGACGATGCCCGGACGCTGGGCCAGGCGCTCCGTCGTAAGCCGAACGCTGCCGACGCCTTGATGTTGGGGCCGCTCGTGCAAAGCGTCGAGGCACGCCCGACCACCGCACAGACACCGGGAGGGGGACGATGAGCTCGGGGAAGGCGTCAATCCGCAAGCCGCTGTTCGGGTTCTTGATCTTCGGCGTGGTGGCATTGCTGCTCACCTACATCATCTTCTCCACGCTGGAGCGGTCGGTGTCGGGACCGACGAACACCTACACGACCTACTTCACCGACGCCTCGGGCCTGGCCACCGGCGACGACGTCCGGATGGCCGGAGTCCGGGTCGGCCGAGTCGACGAGATCGTCCTCGACGATGGTCGCGCGAAGGTGAGCTTCGAGGTCCAGGACAGCCAGCCGATGTACACCAACACCAAGGCGGCCATCCGGTACCAGAACCTCATCGGGCAGCGTTACCTCAATCTCACGCTGGACAAGGCGGTCGCGTCCCAGCCACTCCCCGCGGGTTCGACACTCAAGTTGCCGTCCGAGGACTCCTTTGACGTGACCAAACTCCTCGCCGGTTTCCAGCCGGTGTTCGAGACGCTCGACGCCGAGCAGGTCAACGCGCTGTCGCAGGGTCTGATCGACGCGTTCCAAGGCAGCGACGTGTCCCTGAGCTACACGATCGCGCAGGTGGGCAAGCTGGCCGACGACACCGCGAACCGCGATGCGGTGATCGGCGCGATCATCGACAACCTCAGTGGCGTGATGCGCGACCTCGCTCGCCAGGGCGGCCAGGTCGGCACGGTGATCTCGAGTCTGGGCACCATCATCGAGAACCTCAACAAGAACTCGGCGACCTTCGGCCGGGCGGTCACCGACATCGGCAACACCGCCACCGGTTTCGCGAACGTCCTCAGCCAGAGTCGGGCCGATCTGGCATCGGCGGCCACGAATGCGCGAGTGGCCACCAACACCCTGATCGGCGAGGGCGCAAAACTGGATCAGCTGGCGGTCGACCTGCCCATCTTCCTCGGGCACTTCCCGCTCGTCCTCGGAGAGGGTTCTTACCTGAACATCTACGCGTGTGACCTCGACATCGCGATCGGCGACGTACTCCTGCCACCCGGGCTGATCAACAAGATCGGCGGCACCAAGCACTCGGTGGTGTGCCGATGAAGAACCACTTCCGCAACAACAAACGACTTTGGTACGGGCTCATCGGCGCCGTCGTCATCGTCGCGCTCCTACTCGGGGTGACTGCGCTCGCGAACGCGCACCTGGGCAAGAAGACGTACACGGGTGACTTCGCGCAGGCCGGCGGCATCCGACCGGGCGACAAGGTGCGCGTTGCCGGAATCGACAAGGGGGAGGTCACCGACACCGAACTCGAAGGCAACCACATCACCATCACCATGAAGGTCGATCAGGATGTGGACGTCACCGCCAACGGGTCGGCGGAGATCAAGATGTCGACGCTGCTGGGCCAGCGCTACATCGATCTGTCGCTCGGCGACTCCAGCGAGCCCGCCCCGGACGGCAAGATCGAGCAGACGCGCGTCCCCTACGATCTGCAGCGCACCATCGAGGCCGGTGCCCCGATCCTGAACGACCTGAACAGCGACAGCCTCAGTCAGAGCATCCGGACGCTGAACAAGCAACTGGCCGGTGCGCCGGCGATCACCAAGCCGACCATCGACGCCCTGACGGCGATGTCCAAGGTCATCACCAACCGCAAAGACCAGATCAACCAACTGCTGGCCGACACCCAGACGGTGACGGGGATCGTGACCGACAACCAGGCGCAACTGGCGATCATCGTCGGCCAGGGCCGGCAACTCGCCCAGAAGATCACCGCGCGTGAGGCATTGGTGACCCGGATGCTCGACGGTATCGCGGCGCTGTCCGAGCAGGCCAAGGCCGTCGCCGGCGAGAATGCCAACCAGTTCGCGCCCATCATGACGAACCTGAACACGGTCTCGCAGGGCCTGGAGAAGAACCGGAAGAACTTGCGCAAGATCCTCGAGATCCTGCCGGTCACCGCACGACTGACCAACAACGTCATCGGTGACGGTCCGTACGCGAACAGCTACCTGCCCTGGGGCATCTTCCCGGACAACTGGCTGTGCCTGGCACGGGTGGTGGACGGATGCTGAACGCGCAGAAGGTGAATCTCAAACGGTCGGTGTGGCTCGTCGGCCTTGCGCTGCTGGGCGTGGTCGGGCTGTCCGGATGCTCGTTCATCCCGGCGAGCTGGCAGAAGACCTTCGGCCAGGCGATCGAGGTGACCGCCTACTTCGACAACGTGGCCGGGCTGTACAAGAGCAACGACGTCGCGGTCCTCGGGATGCCGGTCGGACAGGTGACGTCGGTGGAACCCCAGGGCAATCGTGTCAAGGTCACGTTCACCATCGACAAGGACGTGCCGGTACCGGCCGACGCGACCGCGGCGATCGTGAACACGTCGATCGTGACGACCCGCCACGTCGAACTGAGTCCGGCCTACAGCGGTGGGCCCAAACTCGAGGATGGTGCGGTCCTCAAGCAGACCAAGGCGCCGGTGTCGGTCGGCGAGCTGTTCGATTCACTCGATCACCTGGTGGTCGCGCTCGGTGGCGACGGCAACGGAGCTGGACCGCTTGCCGACATGATCGACATCACCTCGGGAATCGCGTCGGGTAACGGGCAGGCCATTCGAGATGCGTTGAACGAGTTGGGTTCTGCATCGGAGGTCGTGTCCGGCAACAGCAACGTCCTGATGGATCTGGTGAAGACGATTCAGGGCCTGACGACGACTCTGGTTGCCAACTATCCGAAAATGCTGGAGTTCTCGAACTCGATCAACGGTGTCGCGACCATGCTTCGGGCGCAGTCACCGGGCCTCGTCGCCACGCTCGGCGATCTCAACACCGCCCTGCAGAACACGACGGTCTTCCTGCAGAACAACACCGGGACCATCAGCGGTTCGCTCGGACGGCTCGCGGCACTCGCAGCGAATCTCGGTGACTACTCACGGCAGGTGGTCGAGACCATCGACCTGGGACCGTTGCTGTTCCAGAACCTCAGCAACTCGGTGTCCGCAGAGCAGGGCGCCTGGCGTGCCCAGGTGTTGCTCGACAAGTCGTTGCTCGACAACGAACTGCTCGCCAAGTTCTGCGAGACCATCAACCTCCAGAAGGACGGCTGCAGGACAGGCAAGTTGAAGGACTTCGGACCCGACCTGGGCATCTACTCCGCACTGTTGGAGTTGGCGAAATGAGAACAGTCACCCGCACTGCACTGGACCGTCCGCGCGCCTCGCGCGGAGAATCTCGCCGTCCGTCGACTCGCCGTCGGGTGGGACTGCTGGCCGTGGTGGTCGCCGGTCTCATGACCCTCACCGGATGCGGGGTGCTTCCCGGGCTCACCGTCGAACAGATCCCGTTGCCGGCACCGGGCGGAATCGGTGAGGCCATCGAACTCACCGCGAACTTCGACAACGCGCTCAACCTCCCGACCCGGGCCAAGGTGAAGTTGAACGGCACCGACGTCGGCCAGGTCACCGACATCTCGGTGAAGGACTACAAGGCCATCGTCAAGATGGATGTCAGCAAGGCAACCAAGCTGCCGGTCGGCACCGGCGCGGAGCTGCGCCAGGCCACGCCGCTCGGCGATGTGTTCGTGGCGCTCTTGCCGCCACCCGGCCAGCCGACGGGGTATCTGTCCGACGGTGACACCCTCACCGGCCCGACGTCGGCCGCGGCAACCGTCGAGGATCTCCTGATCAGCGTCAGCGGTGTGGTCGACAGCGGTTCGCTGAACTCGTTGACGGTCATTCTCACCGAGTTGAGTGCTGCGGTGTCGCCCCATCCCAACGAACTCAACGACTCCATCGAAGGGCTCACCACCGCCATCCGGAAGTTCAACCTGAACGCCGGCGAGGTCGACCGGGCGATGGCCAACACGCGGGTGCTCACCGCTCAGCTGGCCGCTGGACGCGCGCAGATCATGGCCTCCATCAACAAGATCGGGCCGGCCGTGAATGCGGTGAACTCGCAGATCGGGTCCGTGCTGACGACGCTGAACAAGACGCAACAGGTCACTGCGGCGACCAACGACTTCCTCAACTCCAACGGGAACAACCTGGTGGAACTGATCGGGCATCTGAACACTGTCGTCATCGGCTTGCAGCAGGCGGCCCCCACGCTGGGATCTCTCGCCGACAACCTGCACATCCTGGTGCCGAGGTGGGCAAAGACGACCCAGGGCAGCGCGGCAGCGCTGTCGGCCAAGGTCTACTGGCTCAATCCGGGTGTCGGCTTCGACTCCGCAAGCCGCCTACCGGAACTCGGCGACGTGGATGCGGGTTCGGCCGCGCTGCAACAAACCCTCACCAGGCTGTTGGCGCGACTGACCGGGACAAAGGGGTGCTGCGGATGACCGCAATGCTGGCCTTCCTCAAGAAACACTCGGTCATCCTGGGCAACCTCGCCCTGGTGATGGTGATGGTTGTCGGTCTGGCCTACCTCGCGTTCGGAATCCTGCGCTGGGAGCCACTCACCGGCAAATATCACCTGACGATCAACTTCCCGATCTCGGGCGGGTTGCAGGACACCTCGCGGGTGACGTTGCGGGGTTCCCAGATCGGCGATGTGGACAGCATTCAGGTGCAGCCGAACTCGGTCGAGGTGAAGGTCTCGATCGACGAGGACGTGAAGATCAACCGCAACGCCATGGTGGCCGCGCTGGGTCTGTCGGCCGCAGGCGAACAGTACGTCGACTTCCAGCCGCCGACCGCCGACGGTCCGTATTTCGAGGACGGTGACACCATCAATGCGAACCAGACACACGTCACCGCACCCTTCCCGGATTTGCTCGAATCGTCGCTGGGCGTCATCGAACAGATCGACCCGGTGAAGCTTCGCTCGGTGATCGAGAACCTCGACGTCGCGCTCGGCAGCGACGACGGCAACAACCAGCTCGACGCGCTGTTCGCCTCGGGCGGAACAATTTTCGCGAGCCTGTACCGTGTTCTCCCGCAGACCACCAAGCTCATCCAGGATTCGGGCACGATCCTCAAGACCACCGCCGGGATCCAGCCAGATTTCGGCACCACGGTGGCCTCGATCAGTGCGGTCATCAACGCGACGGTCGCGTCGGACAAAGAGATCCGCACCCTCCTGAACCGTGGGCCCACACAGCTCACGAGTCTGACGGGTTCACTCAACCAGCTGAACGACCCGCTGGCCGACGTACTCAAACAGGTTCTCGACATCGCCCGTCAGGGTGCTCTGCGCGCGCCGGCCATCGCCAACCTGCTGCCGTCGATCCGGGACGCCAGTGTCAAGAGCCTCGCAATGTTCCACGGCGGGGCATGGTGGACGTTCGGTTCGGTGTTTCCACGCCCGGCCTGCAACTACCCGGTGACTCCGCGTCGACCGACGCAGGTGCTCGAACTCGCGGTGCCGGTCAATCTGTACTGTGTGACGGAGGATCCGAACCAGCAGATCCGTGGCTCGGCCAACGCACCCCGACCCCCGGGTGACGACACCGCCGGACCGCCGCCGGGATACGACCCGAACGCACGTACCGTGCCGATGGACAAGTGATTCTCTGCTCGCACGAGCATGAGTTCGACACCACGCCGACATGGGTGTCGCCCTGCGACGACGCCCATCTGCGGTGCGCTAGGAAATGACTTCAGATGACCGATCTTGACAAGACCGATGACACAGTGGCCGACAACAACGTGACCGACGACTTCACGACGGTGGACGACGCCGAGAACGTCACCGTCGAAGAAGAGGCAACTGCTCCACGCACCCCGACGGGCAAATCCCGTCGGCGGTCGCAGGGGTCGGTTTCCGTCTCCACGTCGGCGGATGACGCCGACGAATCGGCCGCCAAGGAATCAAAGGCCGAGGATTCGAACGCCGAGGACTCAGGCGCTGATGACACGGAGGTCATCGATACCGCCGATACGGTGCCGGTCGAGCGCAAGACCAAGCCTGCGCAGGTGAAGTCGGACGGCGTGAAGGACGGGGCCAAGAAGGAGTTCACGCTCACCGTCAGCAGAAGCGGGCTACTCCGCGCCGTCGCAGTGCTGGCCGTGGTCGCGTTGCTCGCCTGCATCGGCTTCCTCGGTTGGCGACTGCACGAGAAGAACGAGCGTTTGGCCGCCTTCGACGACAGCATCGCCGCGTCGAAGCACTTCATCAACGAACTCGTGGCGACGATGCCGGCAAACGCGGCCGACCAGTACAAGGATCGACTCGGTCCGTTGAGCACCGGTGAGTTCAAGGAGACGCTGGCGCGTGAGCGCACCGCGACCGAGCAGCAGACCCGCGACATCAAGGTGACCGACGCGTCGGCCAACATCAAACTCGCCACGGTCGAACAGTTCACCTCCGACACTGCCACGACGCTGCTGCAGGTGGAAGTCACCGCCTCCGGTGCGATGGCCGCGACGCCGCAGAAGGCGACGTTCTTCTACCTGATCAACCTCGAGAAGGTGGATGGCGAGTGGCTGGTCTCCAAGCTCGGCACTGCGCCCGACACGGGTGTGTTATTCGGCGACGGGACCCGAGTTCCGCCGAACGGAACTCCGACGCCCGCTCCGTCTCCCACACCCACCCCGGCCCCGGCGCCCGCTCCCGGGGGCTAGCCGATTGCGGACCGAGCCACCTCCGCTCCCTTAGCCTGGATCCGTGGAACCGGCGTCGACCTCCGCTGCCTGATCCGAAGAGTCGGTAAACAATCCCGCTGACCTGCGGAAATGAGCCGGCGTCGTGCCCGCGAAATCTAGGGGAAGAACTTCTTCCCCGGGGTTCATAGTCGTCCGCGAGAATTTTCTGGGGGAGGACTCCAAGGGTGGGGGAAGAGGTTTCTTCCCCTACTTTTGTGGCGCCGGTTCGCGCCGCCGACGAGAATGCCGCCGTTGCGCACTCATGGCAACCATGTGGTTGGCCGGCCCTTGATCCGTTTGAAGTTGAGCCCGGGATACGGGCTCAACTTCAAACGGATCGTGCGTTCATGCTCGACGACGACACTCTGAGGGTCGCTCCGCTCGCACCTCAGGGACCGGAAGGGGGTCTTCACGGATCCAAGGTTCAGGTGTCCAGCAGTTCCAGCATGGCCACCGGGCCTCGTGCCCGAGCGGTGGCGAGATCGACGGCGTCCGTGTGGATCTCACCGCTCAACGCGTTGCGCCAGCGGCCGGTGGGCAGCGTGATCGCGGTGGCGCGGGCGCTGTCGGCACGGAGGCTGTGGGTGAAGCGGGCCGTGATGAGCACGACCCGTGCCACCCGGCCGTCGCCGCGGGAGAAGGCGATGGCATGGTCGGCGGCGGGGCCGGCGGCCGTCAGAGATCGGTAGGTTCCTTCGGAACCGAAGGCGGCCGCGTGATCGGCGCGTAGACGCAATCCCGCACGCACAACAGCGGTTTTCGGATGGTCACTCGGCTGGGTGAAATCGACCGGTCGGCGGTTGTCGGGGTCGACCAGTGAGTCGTCCCACCATTCGGTGCCCTGGTAGATGTCTGGGAAGCCGGGGCCGAGAATGGCAATGGCCTTGCGGGCCAACGCTTCCTGCTTCCAGGAGTCGGATACTCGCGACACCAGCCCGGTCAGGATGTCGGCAACGGGTCCGGTGGTGACGTCGTCGATCCAGTCGCGGATGGCGGTTTCGAACTGCTCGTCGACTTCTGTCCACGTCGTTCGCAGACCCGCTTCCCGCATCGCCTTCTGCGCATAGTCGTACAGGCGGGACCGCAATGCGTCGGAGACTCGACCGTCGAGCGGCCACACCCCGAAGATGTTCTGCAGCAGGAAGTAGCAGCTGAGCGAATCGGGTATCGAGGTCGCCCGCCAAATGCGGTCCACTGCCAGCGACCAGCGCTCGGGCACCTGGGCGAGCAGAGCGATACGCGCACGAACGTCTTCGCCGCGCTTGGTGTCGTGCGTCGACGACGCGGTCATCGCCAACGGCCATTCGGCCGCACGGGTCGCATTGTGCGAGTGGAAGGCGGCCAGACTCATTGCCGGGTTGGCCGGATCGCCGCCGACCTCCTGGGCCGAGACCAACCGCGCCGTGCGGTAGAAGAGGCTGTCCTCCACGCTCTTTGCGGTGACCGCGCCACACGTCTGGGCGAGTCGCGACGTCGCCGCGCCGGGCGACGCCGTGCGGCGAACGATCAGATCGAGGGACTCTGCGAGCGCCGGCCGACGGCGCGCGATCTCCGCTGCGGTGTCGACGAGGCGAGTGCGCAACGTCGGATAGTCGGCTCGATATACCCCGAGATCCGCGATCAGTTCGGCGCTGGCCTCGGCCATGAGGGACGGGTCGACGTCGGGGTCCGAATGGGTCAGCGCACGCACGAGCCGACGGTGTTCGGTGGGGAAGGAGTTCTCGAGGGTCGCGAGTTTGCGTTCGCGCTCGGTGGATTCGATCCAGTGCGAGTCGCCGGGCACGCCGGTGACTCGTTCGTGGACCTCCGCGAGTTCGATGACCCCCGACGGCGCCACGAACAAGGAGTCGATCACCCGCATCTGGTCGTAGCCGGTGGTGCCCTCCACCGGCAGTGTCGGTTCCAAGGGTTCGTCGGGGGCGAGGATCTTCTCGACGTAGATCAACCGTTGGTCGCCGACGTCGGTGCGGAGCTGCCGGAGGTAGCCCTGGGGATCCCAGAGACCGTCCGGATGATCTACGCGCACACCGTCGATGAGGTCTTCGTCGATGAGCTCGCGCAGCCAGGCGTGGGTGGCGGAATAGACGGTCGGGTCTTCCTGGCACAGGCCGGCGAGTTCGTTGACGGTGAAGAAGCGCCGATAGCCGATGAGGCCGCTGTTCCACGGCACCAGCCGGTAATGCTGGCGACTGTGGACCTCCTGGGGTGTTCCACCGAGAGTACCTGCGGCAGTAGGGAACCGGTGGTCATAGTAGCAGAGGTGCCCGTCGTCGTCGACGTCGAGTGGTGACAGGTCGCCGTCGGCGGCGACGACAGGGATCGCTATCGCACCGTCGGCGCCGTTGTCCGCGGAGAAATCGACGTCGAAGTACTTGGCGTAGGGCGAACGTGCCCCGTTGGCGAGGAGGTCGGCGAACCACGGGTTGGCCAGTGCATCGGCGACCCCGGTGTGGTTGGGCACGATGTCGATGATCACGCCGATCCCGTGTTCGGCTGCGTCCGTACGCAATTCGCGCAGGCCGTAGATGCCACCGAGGACCGGTGCGACCGCCGGCGGGGGTAGCCAGTCGTACCCGTGGGTCGAACCCTCGGCGGCCTGTCCGATGGGGGACAGGTAGAGGTGGCTGACGCCCAGATCGCGCAGGTGGTCGAGAATTCCTGCGGCCTGGGCGAATCCGAAGTCCGCGTGCAACTGCACACGGTAGGTCGCGTGTGGCTCCCGCCGGTGGTCACTGCCCCCTGTGGTCATAGATCAGTGCGTCTTGCGCAGCACGAGTAGCGATCTCGCACCGATGGTCACCGTGCTCCCGCACTTGGCGGCGACCACGTCCGAGTCGCCCGTCGGGTGCGTCGTGTTCAGTACGCCCTCCCATTCGAGGGCCAACTGATCGGTCGGCATGCGGAAGTCGATGTCCTCGTAGTGTGCGTTGAAGCAGATCATGAAACTGTCGTCGACGATGGCTTCGCCGCGCTCGTCTTTCTCGCCGATACCCGCACCGTTGAGGAACACGGCAAGGCTCTTGCCGAATCCGCTGCCCCAATCGTCGGTGGTCATGGCTTCACCCGAGGGTGTGAGCCACACGATGTCCAGGGTGTCATGACCCCATCGGATGGGTTTGCCCTCGAAGAACCGCCGACGCCGGAACACAGGATGCTTGGTGCGCAGCGCGATGGCCTTGCGGGTGAACTCGAGAAGATCCGAGTTCTTCTCCGCGAGAGACCAATCCATCCACGACAGCTCGGAGTCCTGGCAGTAGACGTTGTTGTTGCCCTGTTGGGTTCGGCCGATCTCGTCGCCGTGCGCGAGCATCGGCGTGCCCTGCGACAAGAACAGGGTCGCCAGGATGTTGCGCTGCTGGCGGGCGCGCAGGGCGAGTACCTCCGGATCATCGGTGGGTCCCTCGACGCCGCAGTTCCACGACCGGTTGTGGCTTTCGCCGTCGCGGTTGTCCTCGCCGTTGGCCATGTTGTGTTTCTCGTTGTACGACACAAGGTCTCGCAGCGTGAATCCGTCGTGGGCGATGACGAAGTTGATGCTGGCCAGTGGGCGGCGCCCGGTCGCCTCGTACAGGTCCGACGACCCGGTGAGCCGAGAAGCGAACTCGCCCAGGGTGGCAGGTTCGCCACGCCAGTAATCGCGAACAGTGTCGCGGTACTTTCCGTTCCACTCGGTCCACAGCGGCGGGAAGTTGCCGACCTGGTATCCGCCCTCACCGATATCCCATGGCTCGGCGATCAACTTGACCTGGCTGACCACCGGATCCTGTTGCACCAGATCGAAGAACGCGGACAAACGGTCGACATCGTGGAGTTCGCGGGCCAGAGTCGACGCAAGGTCGAAACGGAACCCGTCAACGTGCATCTCCAGCACCCAGTACCGCAACGAATCCATGATGAGCTGCAGCGTGTGAGGATGACGCCCGTTGAGGCTGTTGCCCGTCCCGGTGTAGTCCATGTACATCTCGGGCTGTCCGTCGACCAGGCGGTAGTAGGCGGCGTTGTCGATGCCGCGGAAACAGACCGTCGGACCGAGGTGATTGCCCTCGGCCGTGTGGTTGTACACCACGTCGAGAATGACTTCGATTCCCGCGTTGTGGAACTCGCGGACCATGGCCTTGAACTCGGTGACCGCACTGGCGGGCTGGTCGGGGTTGGATGCGTACTCCAGGTGCGGCGCCAAGAACCCGAAGGTGTTGTAACCCCAATAGTTTCGCAGTCCCTGGTCACGCAGCACGAAGTCCTGCATGAACTGGTGGACCGGCATCAGTTCGATGGCGGTCACGCCGAGGGACTTCAGGTGCTCGATGATCACCGGATGACACAGGCCGGCGTAGGTCCCGCGAAGCCGTTCCGGAATGTCGGGATGGGTCGCGGTCATGCCCTTGACGTGGGCCTCGTAGATGACCGTCTTGTGATACGAGCGCTTGGGCGATCGGTCGTTCTGCCAGTCGAAGAATGGGTTGATCACCACCGACACCATCGTGTGCCCGAGCGAATCGAGCTGCGGCATCGGGTTCTCCGATTCGGAATCGGTTGTTTCCGAGTGGTTCTCGGTCGGCGTCGGAGCCGGCTCGGCAGTCGCGTCCTCGATCTCGACTGGTTCGGTGGGCACCTCGTCGGATGCGACGTCGACTACCGCCGCATCGGTCTTCTGCGGGTCGACGTCTGCGGGGATCGGTGCCGGGTCTGTGGTCGAGACCTCGACCGAGTCGGTCGTCGGGGCCGGTTCCAGGTCTGCGGGCTCTACCGGCGGTCCGGCAGCCACGCCGGGATCGGCGTCTGCGGTGGGTTCGGCCTGCTCGGGTTCCGCCGGCACGCGCTCCGGAAGGGGATAGGAGAACAGCGATGCGTCTCCGTCGAAGTCCCCGTGAAATGCCTTGCCGTACGGGTCGAGCAGCAATTTGCTTGCGTCGCAACGTAGTCCCCGTGACGGATCGTAGGGTCCATGGACGCGGAAGCCGTAGAACTGGCCCGGCCCGACGTTGGGCAGGTAGCAGTGCCAGATGTAGCCGTCGACCTCTTCGAGGCGGATGCGGCGTTCGCGACCGTCGCGGTCGATGAGGCACAACTCCACCGCTTCGGCGACCTCGGAGAAGAGCGAAAAGTTGGTGCCGACACCGTCGTAGGTGGCGCCCAGTGGGAACGCGGTACCCGGCCAGACCGGGATCGGTGCCGGTTCGGGCTCCACCAGGGCGTCGGCCTGCATCGGAGTCGACGGCAAGGTGACGGGTGCCGAGGTGGCGTCGTCGTTGCTCAGTGGCGCGGCCGTGGTGGTGTCGGTCGAAGCCGCACCCGGCGCGTCACTGGGGGCGGGTTCCGAGCCGGACTGCGCCCTCGGCACGTCACCAGTGGGGGTTTGGGGAACCGGTGGGGTTCCGGGTGCATCGGCGGCTGACGGGGGCTGGTCGCCGGTGGTTGGCGGTACGGTCATACCCACCTTCCTGAGGTCATGGAACGACACTAGCCGCGTTGTGCCAAGCCTTCATCTCGAAAGCCGCCTTTGCGCGCCAAAGTGGCCTGCGCCACTTTCGTCGATCAGTTTTCCCAGGTCACCGGGTCGGCTGACCGATCCACGGCAACTGGATCCTCATCTGCCGCTCGAGTTCGTCGGCGAGGCTGCGGATGTAGGTCGCGCTCAGGTGGTGCGGGTCCTTGTAGACGATGATGTTGCCCACGATGGCCGGGCAGAAATCGGCCGTGCAGATGCCGTTCGTGAGGTCGAGTGGATGGAAGTCGGGACGGGTCGCGGCCAGAGCGAGAGCCGGGTCGGTCGGCGACATCGAGACCGCTCGCCTGGTGCCGCAGCTCTCGGCGGTCCCGCCGTCGTTGAGGCAGATCGGTGTGTCGATCCGCGACCTGATCGGCCACGGAGTGTCACGGATCCCGAGCACGGGCACACCGCCCGCGATGAACTGATCGAAGATCGGCACGTAGTCCGGTGGCGTCCAGTCGCCGTTCTCATAGTCCCGCGGGCGTGTCGAGTTCGTGAGCACCGCATCGGGTTTCGCCTTGATGATCTCGGCGATGACGCGTTGACCCCACTCATAGCACTGCGGGTACGGCTCACCCTGCTGGCGCGGAACCGGATTGGTGGACAGCGGGCAACCCATCTTGATGTAGGTGGTCACCTTGAAGTGATTGCGCTGGCCGATGAGGTTGAGCGCGGAGATCCACATCTCGGCGTGCGAACCGCCGGCCAGGGCGATCGTGCGCTTCGCGGTCGGATCGCCGTAGACGCCGACGTGGATGCTTCCGTCCTGGAAGTTGCTGGTGAAACCGTCGGTCGAGGTCTCGGGGAAATCCTTGATGACGGCGAGCGGTTCGGGGACCGGGTCGAGTTTCGGTACCGGCGCATTGTTGAGCAAGGCGCGTGCGCCCGGGTAGTCGCGCGGGTCGAGGTTCGCGGTGTCGACGGTGATGGTGGAGACGTGCCGGTCCCACATCTTGATGCCGACTCCCACCGCGATCGTCCCCACCAGCAAGATGCTGGTCATCACCGATGCGTACGTGATCAGGCGCCTGCGCCCGGTCCTGGTGCCGCGGGTCAACTTCGACCGGTCGCCACCACGGAGCGGATCTTCGACGAAGCGCTTCGTCGTCCACGCCAGGCCGATGGAGACGGCCAGAATCCCGACACCCTCGAGAATCGAGGCGTGCTGCTTGTCGCGCCAGGCCAGGTAGAAGATCAGCAGCGGCCAGTGCCACAGGTACAGGCTGTAGGCGATGGTGCCCAGCCAGACCGGCCACCGGCTCGCCAGAGCACGGTTGAGTAGCGGCATGGGCTCGGTGCCGTCGGGCTGGTCGGGTCGGCGACGCTGTAGATCCGTGGCGCCGGCCCAGATGATGAGCAGGGTCGCGCCCACGGGTACCAGGGCCCACGGACCGGGGTACTGCTCGACGCCGACGATCCACCAACCGCAGGTCACGATGAGCGCCAAGGCCACCGCGGTGGCGACGTTGCGCAGCCAATTGGGGATCCGCCAGCGTGGCAGCCAGATGGCCAGCAGGCCACCGGCGAGGGGTTCCCAGAGTCGCGACCACGTGTCGAAGTAGTTGTACGGCTGGTTGATCTGTAGTCCGCGGTGCGCCCACCAGAACGACGCGAGGGCGACCAGCAGAACCGATCCGCCGACGATCACCCGGATCACCCGGGGGTCGGCGACACCCGAGATGACGCGGGACACCAGCTTGATGACCACGGTGATCCCGAGGGCGGTGAGCAGGGTGATGAGGAAGAACTGGCCCTGCATCGACATCGACCAGATGTGCTGCAGCGGACTGTTGGCCGAGCTCGCGGCGAGATAGTCCTGGGAGTTCCAGGCCAGATACCAGTTCTGCCAGTAGGTGGCGCTGGCGACGAGTTCGTTGCCGATGTTGGACCACCGGACCTGCGGCAGGATCAGCACCGTCAGCACCGCAACGGCGATGAGTACGGTCAGCAGCGCGGGCAGCAGTCGTTTGATCAGCCGCTTGAGTCGGGGCCACGGGTTGGCCGCGTCGCGGTACGTGGTGTGTGGCGCCTGGCTGTGAATGGCGTGACGCAGCAGCGACCCGACGAAGAAGAAGCCGGAGAGCGTCAGGAAGACGTCGACGCCGCCGGACACCTTCCCGAACCAGACGTGGAAGCACGCGACGAGAGTGATCGCGATACCCCGCAGCCCGTCGAGATCGGTCCGATAGACCGGCGGCGCCGCTGACGTGGAGTTCGTCTTCGGCGCGAGTTCAACACGGGTCGGGGCTGCCAAGGGCTCGGTTTTCTTCCTTCGTCGGTGGGGAACGGTCGGTGGGATCGGCTAGCAATGTACCCGTCGAACCTGTGAAAAATCGACTCGGTCCGCAGCGACACACGCGGCGCTGACCTTTACTTTTCTTTACTTAGTGGGTGCAGGCGTGGTGTTGGTGGCCCGCGCGCGGGCGCCGTCGAGGATGATTGCGAGCCCGTCGGTGAACTCGCCACCGAAGTCGCGCCCGGACGGTTCGATGACGCCGAGACGTTCCATCTGCGCTCGCGTCTGTTCTTCGATGGTCAGGCCGATGACGAGCTGGCAGACCGCCGTGGTGACCGCTTCGGCATCCCGTATCGGCAGGCCGCCGGCGCGGGCGGCGGTGATGATGTCGGCGGTGATCGCCTTGGTGGCGAGGCCCGACGCCCAACTCGACGACACGACCTCGGCGCTGTCCGGGACGGCAAGGAGTGCGCCGCGCATCCCGATCGCCAGCGACGCCAGGCGGTCATCCCAGCGCTGCGTCGGCGGGGGAATCACCACGTGATCGAGGATGTCGTCCGCGAGCGCGGCCAGCAGCGATTGTTTGTTCGGGAAATGCCAGTACAGAGCGTTGGGTCGCACGCCGAGTTCGGTGGCCAATCGCCGCATGGACAGGTCCGCGAGGCTGTGTTCGACGAGGATGCCGCGGGCGGCTCGCAGGACATCGGCGCGGCTGTTGCTCACGGCCCCACGATAGTGAGCCGCTGGTTGTTCGTGCGCACCGGCCTGTACACCGTCCAGGAAGCCTGTACAGTGTCCAGGCAGAACCGTGCCGCCTTCATGCCCATCGGCACGCGTACACAGCCCGAAACCGTTCGATGAGGAATGTTCCGTGGATCACCAGACCATCTCCCGTATCGATGCCGAGCACATCTGGCATCCCTACGGTGCGATGCCGCCGAGCACCGAACCGCTGGTGGTGTCCTCGGCGCGCGGGGTGCGGCTGACGCTCGCCGACGGGCGCGAGGTGGTCGACGGTATGAGCTCCTGGTGGGCCGCAATCCACGGCTATGGCAATCCGGTGCTCGATGCCGCGGCTGTCGCGCAGCTGGGACAGATGTCGCACGTCATGTTCGGCGGACTCACGCACGAGCCCGCGGCACAGCTGGCGCAACGCTTGGTGGAATTGACCCCGGAGCCGCTACAGAAGGTGTTCTTCTGCGACTCCGGGTCGGTGTCGGTGGAAGTCGCCGCGAAGATGGCACTGCAGTGTTGGCGGGGCCGCGGGGAACCCCGACGCACCCGGCTTCTCACCTGGCGGGGCGGCTATCACGGCGACACATTCACCCCGATGAGCGTCTGCGATCCCGACGGTGGCATGCACTCGATGTGGACCGATGTGCTCGCCGAACAGATCTTCGTGCCCGCGCCCCCGTCGGAGTACCGCGAGGGCTACGTCGAGATCCTCGACGACGCGATCGCCCGGCACGCACATGAGCTCGCGGCCGTGATCGTCGAGCCGGTGGTCCAGGGTGCCGGCGGGATGCGCTTCCACGATCCCCGCTACCTGGCGGACCTGCGTCGCATCTGCGACGAACGAGGCGTGCTGCTGATCTTCGACGAGATCGCCACCGGGTTCGGTCGCACCGGGACGATGTTCGCCGCCGAACAAGCCGGCGTCGCACCCGACATCATGTGTGTTGGCAAAGCGCTGACCGGCGGCTATTTGTCGCTGGCCGCCACCCTGTGCACCGATGAGATCGCCGCGGTCATCAGCGCCGGGGAGGCCGGCGGACTCGCTCACGGCCCGACCTTCATGGCCAACCCGCTCGCGTGCGCGATTGCGGTTGCCTCCATCGACCTGCTCGCCGACGGAACCTGGCGCGAGCAGGTGAGGCGAATCGAGCATGAACTGCGCTCCGGACTCGCGCCGCTCTCCGACGTCGACGGTGTGGTCGATGTGCGGGTCCTCGGCGCGATCGGCGTGGTCGAACTCGACCGTCCCGTCGACATGCCCGCCTCGACGTCCGCGGCGGTGCAGGCCGGCGCGTGGCTGCGTCCGTTCCGCAATCTCGTCTACGTGATGCCGCCGTTCGTCTGCACCTCCGACGACATCGGGGTGGTCGTCGACGGTGTTCGCGCGGCGGTGGCAGCGACCGTCTCGACCCCGATTCCCGTGGGAGCAAACTCATGACCACCGTTCACCCCCGCACGTCCGGGCGCCGCTCGCCGCTCGCCGAGGAGCACCTACCGCTCCCTGAGGTGCGAGGAGCGCTAGCCGCGAGCCTCGAAGGGCCGTTGACCGTGCGTCCCGCGGTCGACGACACGGGTCTCGCCTGGCTGGTCGACGCGGCCGAGGCGCGCAAGTCGGCCGGGCTGCACCGCGAGCCGCATGTGCGGCAGTCCGCCGACGGCTTGATCAACCTGGCCTCCAACGACTATCTCGGCCTGTCGACGCGTCCCGACGTGGTGGCCGGTGCGCAGGCCGCCCTGGCCGAATGGGGTGCAGGGTCGACGGCGTCGAGGCTGGTCGTCGGTACCACCCAACTCCATGTCGACTTCGAGAACCAGATCGCCGACTTCCTGGGTTTCGATGCAGCGCTGGCCTTTTCGTCGGGATACCTGGCCAATGTCGGTGCCATCTGCGCACTCGCCGGTCGCGGTGACCTGATTGTCAGCGACACCGGGACACACGCCTCGCTGATCGATGGTTGCCGCCTGTCGCGCGCTCGGGTCGTCGTGGTCGATCGCGGTGATCATGAAGCGGTGCGCGATGCACTCGCCAACCGCGACGAGCAGCGCGCGCTCGTCGTCACCGACTCGGTCTACAGCATCGACGGTGAGCCTGCGCCCGTCGCAGAGTTGTACGACGCGGCACGCGCACACGGTGCCGTGCTGCTGGTCGATGAGGCGCATGCCTTCGGGGTGCGCGGACCCGGTGGTCGGGGTCTGGTCGCCGAGGCCGGCCTGTCCGGCGCCCCGGATCTGGTGGTCACCGCAGTGATGTCGAAATCCCTTGGCGCCCAGGGGGGAGTGGTGCTCGGCACGCGGGCCGTTCGGGAGCATCTGATCGATTGCGCGCGGACCTTCATCTTCGACACCGGGCTCAATCCGGCTGCGGTCGGCGCGGCCAGTGCGGCACTCGCCCTGCTGAGCGCGAACCCCGACCTTCCGATCATGCTGGGCGACAACGCCCGTCGCCTTGCGCAGCGCTGCGGCGCGGCCGAGCCGGCGGCAGCGGTCATCTCGATCATCATCGGCGACCCGAAGCAAGCGGTTGCTGCCGCGGCGGCCTGCCGGGATCGCGGCGTACTGATCGGGTGTTTCCGTCCACCGTCGGTGCCCGAGGGCACCTCTCGACTGCGTATCACCGTGCGGGCCGACCTCGACCACGCGACCGTCGATCATGTGGCCGACGTCGTCGATGCCGCACTGCGCGAGGTCGGTGTTCGATGAATACGGGCCCGATGAGCTCACCGACCAGCGGAGCCGTCCTCGCGGTGACCGGAACCTCGACCGACGTCGGAAAGACGATTGTCACTGCGGCGCTGGCTGTTTCGGCGCAAGCTCTCGGCGCCGATGTCGCAGTCTGCAAGCCGGTCCAGACTGGTGTGGCTCCCGGTGAGGCCGGCGACCTCGCGACGATCGTCGCCCTCGCGGGTCACCTCACCACCGTCGAATGTGCGCGGTATCCCGAACCGCTGGCCCCGGAAACCGCGGCCCGTCGCGCCGGGTTGCCGAGCGTCGACCGCGCCGACATCGCGGCGGCCGTCGATGCCCTCACCATGACCCACGAGTTGACTCTCGTCGAGGGTGCCGGCGGCGTGATGGTCCGTCTCGCACCGTCGTTGACGATCGCCGACGTCGCCGCGGATACGCAGGCAGGCGTCGTCGTGGTGGTGCAGCCCGGCCTCGGGGCGCTCAATCACGCCGAACTCACCGTCGATGCCCTTCGGGCGCGCGGCCTGCGACCGGCCGGTCTGGTGATCGGATGGTGGCCGGCCGATCCCGATCTCGCGATGCGCTGCAATCGCGACGATCTGCCGCGCCTGACCGGCGTACCGGTCGTCGGCGTGATCCCTTCCGGCGCAAGCGCGCTGGACGCCACGCACTTCCGTGCGGCCGCACCCGGATGGCTGGACGCCCAGTGGCTGCGCACCGAATTGTCGCAATCTGGCCAAACTTTGAACAACATCAAGCAAGGAGTGCTTTCGTGACCCAGGCAACCGTCGCCGCCGACACCGGCGTTCGCGATTCCGACGACATTCTCGCCATCGCGCGTGAGCAGGTTCTCGAACGAGGCGAGGGGCTCGACCAGGATCAGGTCCTGCGCGTACTTCGGCTTCCCGACGAACGACTCACCGAACTGCTGCAGCTCGCGCACGACGTGCGCATGCAGTGGTGTGGGCCGGAGGTCGAGGTCGAGGGCATCATCTCGCTGAAAACCGGTGGCTGCCCGGAGGATTGCCACTTCTGCTCGCAGTCGGGCCTGTTCGCTTCGCCGGTCCGTAGTGCATGGATCGACATCCCGTCACTGGTGGAGGCGGCCAAGCAGACCGCGAAGACCGGTGCCACCGAATTCTGCATCGTGGCCGCGGTCCGTGGTCCCGACAAGCGCCTGCTGAGCCAGGTTGCGGCGGGTATCGAGGCCATCCGCAACGAGGTCGACATCCAGATCGCCTGCAGCCTCGGCATGCTCACCCAGGAACAGGTCGACCAGCTCCGCGACATGGGTGTGCATCGGTACAACCACAACCTGGAGACCGCGCGCAGTCACTTCCCGAACGTCGTCACCACCCATACCTGGGAGGAGCGCTGGGACACGCTGCGGATGGTGCGCGAGGCCGGCATGGAGGTCTGCTGCGGCGGCATCCTCGGCATGGGGGAGAGCCTCGAGCAGCGCGCCGAGTTCGCCGCCGATCTCGCCACTCTCGAGCCCGACGAGGTGCCGCTCAACTTCCTCAACCCGCGTCCGGGAACCCCGTTCGGCGACCTCGACGTGCTGCCCGCCTCCGAGGCGCTGAAGTCGGTTGCCGCGTTCCGGTTGGCGTTGCCGCGGACCATTCTGCGGTTCGCGGGTGGCCGTGAGATCACCCTTGGTGACCTCGGCGCCAAGCAGGGCATCCTCGGCGGCATCAACGCCGTCATCGTCGGTAACTACCTGACCACTCTCGGTCGCCCTGCCGAAGACGATCTCGATCTGCTGACCGACTTGTCGATGCCGATCAAGACCCTCAACGACACCATCTGACACGCCGCCACCGCGTGCGTGACACCATCGAAGGCGTGCCCGACATGATCGACACCGTCCCCGGCCCGCTTGCCGAGCCATGCCGCTACGGCGTGTACACCGGACTCGAGCTGGAACTGCAGTCGCCCGACGCGATCCCACCTGCGGCCCGCCTGGGCCTGGAACCACCGCGGTTCTGCGGTCAGTGCGGTCGGCGCATGGTCGTTCAGGTACGGCCCGACGGCTGGCATGCGCGCTGTTCTCGGCACGGGGTCGTCGATTCCACCGAACTGGGCCGACGGTGAGGGTGCGCCGACCTTTGGGGGTTCTGCTCGCCGTCGTCGGTGTCGTGGTCCTGCTAGGTGCGGTCGCGGGTGCAACGTGGGCGGCCATCACGCCCACCGTCACCGCGACACGCGTCGACGGAGGCTTCACCCTCCCCGCCGAGCAGACGGCCAAGGCGTTCAGCGGTGTGGCCGTCTTCGGCCTGACGATGGCCGTGTACGGGCTGATCGCGGCACTGGTCGCCTGGTTCGTCGCACGGACATGGCGCGGACTGCTGGGCTATGGCGCGGTACTGGCGGCCACCATCGGCGGGTCGGCGTTGGCCATCGAGGTCGGGATGTGGATCACCGATTGGCTATACGGCGATCGGACCGGAATTGCGCTGGGGGACACCGTCGAACTCGTTCCGCGGTTGTGGCTGCGTGGCGGTACCGCACATGGCGCCGCCGAGCCGTGGACATTGCTGATCTGCGCGCCGTTTGCGCTCACCCTGGTCTACCTCGTTTGCGTACTCTCCTCGCGCACAGCCGATCTGGGTGTCGGGGATCTCGATGACCGACGACACGAATACATCGCAGCCGACGCGACGAATGATCGGGTCGCCTATGCACAGCCCGCCGGCCCACAGGACGCGATCGGTCCCTCGGGAAATCCGGGTGATCCGACGCGCGGGCCTCGGTAGCATCCGCGTGCATGCCGACCACTGAGATCGTCCATGCGCGCGGACCCCGGGTTCGCCTGACCGACTTCGCCTTCGACGACCTCGACGCTGTGCATGTCATCGGTTCCGATCCGCGCGTGGTGGAGTTCACCGCTTGGGGTCCGAACACGATCGACGAGTCGCGGGATGTCCTCAACCGTGCGATGGCCGCGACCGAGGGACGCGTCCTGGTGACGACGACGACTGCGTGATTCGCTGTGCTTCGGTATCACTCGGCGGATGTTCGACGACGGGTCACATCGGCGGACGTAGCGTCGCGAACTCGTCGGTGACGCGTAATTCGTTGTCGGCGAACGCATACAGTGCCGGAGGGCGTCCGCCGGTGCGGCCGGTCTTGCCGACGGTGCCGGTCGACACCACCACGGCCCGTCGACTCAGGATGCGCAGCAGGTTTGTCGTGTCCACGGCGTAACCCAGTGCTGCACAGTAGATCTCTGACAGTTCTGACATCGGGAAGCGGGCCGGTGCGAGCGCGAAGGCGATGTTGGTGTACGACAGCTTGGCAGCCACGCGATGGCGGCCCGCCGCGATGATGTCGGCGTGGTCGTAGGCCAGCGATGGCAGTGCGTCGACCTCGTGCCAGGCGGCCTCTGCCGGGAGACGAGCGGGTGCGTCGGTGGGGACCAGCCCGATATATGTCGAGGCAATCGTCCGGATCCCGGGTACTCGGTGAGGATCGGAGAACACCGACAGCTGCTCGAGGTGGGCGACCTTGCGGACGTCCATCTTGTCGGCGAGCAGTCGTCGCGCACTCTCCGAGAGCGTCTCCGCGGCACCGACGTCGCCGCCGGGCAGGGCCCAGGCGTCGGAGGATTTCGTCAGGAGCACGCAGAGCGCCGGCGCGGTGTCCGGCTGCGTCTCGCGGACCTGAAAGACAACACTGAGCACTTCGACGCGAAGCCCCACGGATCCGTCGCCGGCTGACGAATCGGATCCCTCGGCGGACATGGCGTCGATTGTAGGGGTGACCGGTCGTCGGATGAGCGTCAGCGCGTGAGGACCAGCGCGTCGCCGTCGGTGATGGCGATGGTGTGTTCACTGTGGGCGCCGCGTGAGCCGTCGGCCGAGCGGATGGTCCAGCCGTCGGGGTCGTAAGTGATGCGATCGGTACCCAAGGTGAACCACGGCTCGAGCGCAAGGGTGAGACCCGGGCGCAGCCGCATTCCTCGCCCGCCTCGCCCGGTGTTGGCGACGTGTGGATCCTCATGCATCGTCCGACCCAGACCGTGTCCGCCGAACTGGTTGTTCACCCGGTAACCATGCGACGCCGCAACTGCTCCGATCGCGGCGGAGATGTCGCCGAGGCGATTTCCGGCGCGGGCATGGTCGATGGCCGCGGTCAGTGCCTGCTCCGTCGCGTCGATGAGCCGTTGATCCTCGGGTCGCGGGGTTCCGACGATCACGCTGCGTGCCGAATCGGCGACCCATCCGTCGATGGACACGGCGATGTCCATGCACAGGAGGTCGCCGTCGCGTAGTTCGTGATCGTGCGGCAAGCCGTGGAGCACGGCGTCGTTCACCGACAGACAGATGACGTTGCGAAACGGGCCGCGGCCGAAGGACGGTGCGTAGTCCCAATAGCAGGACACCGCGCCGCGGTCGCGGATCAGGTCGCGCGCGCGATGCTCGAGGTCGAGCAGGTTGACGCCGACGTCGGCCTTTGCGACCAGGTCGCTGAGCAGGTCGGAGATGAAGGAACCGGTCACGCCCATGGCGGCGACCTCGTCGCGGGATTTCAGCTCGACCATGTGGTTCCTTTCTCGACGATGGCGCGGTATAAAAATACCGACACTGCTTGGTATTTATATACCAGACCGACTACGTTGTGGTCATGGTTCGCAATCCGCTGACGCCTGAACAGAAGGCTGCCGGCCGACGACTTGGCGCCCGATTGCGAGAACTGCGCGGTGATCGAGGATTGAGCGGGGTCGCTGCGGCGGCCGGCATCTCGCCGGAGACACTTCGCAAGATCGAGGCCGGTCGGATGCCGACACCCGCGTTCGCGACCATCGCCGCTCTCGCTCGGGCTCTCGACGCCTCGCTGGACGATCTCGCTCGCGTCCTCGACGGGGATCGCGCGGCAGCTGTCTGATCCGAAGAGTTCAGTGACCCGCCTTCTGACCTGGGGAAACACGATACTGTGCCCGCAAAATCTAGGGGAACAAGTTTCTTCCCCGAGGTTCACGGTCGTCCCCTACAAATTTCGGGGGGAAGACACCAAGGGTCGGGGACGAAGTTTCTTCCCCGACTTTTTGTGGGCGTATGTTCCTGGCGTCGCCGTCGGCGGAATGTGGCGACCGGCAATCGGTGACTGAGATCGGGCCCGTCAGCGTCCGCTTCCGGGATATACCCGGAGGACCACCGTCAGGGGCCCGATCCTGGCCACC